>JARRQD010000021.1:0-18422 GCA_037382205.1 Candidatus Thiodiazotropha sp. | reverse complement strand
AACATCACGGAAGGGCTGGCGCCATCGCTACGCATCTCTGGTGCATTTTCCGCCAGCCATCGTTGTGCGTCCTCTTCGATTTGCAGTAGTTGTTTGGTCGAAACAGTGTCCAGAGTGACGGTGAATCGGGTGGCCGATTTCTTTACATTGATCTGATTGTTGAGATCAAGCCCGAAAGGTAGAGAGAACTCATACAGCAGCAGGTATTGGGCGGCGAGATCCCGTTGCTCCGGCAGGCGATACCAGCTGCTGTTATCCCCATGCATGTTGCGGTTGAGGCGCTTCATGATGTCGGTGATTGTGTTGACATGGAGCACATGGGGTTGTTGTCGATACCATTGGGCAAACCGCTCCACTTTACGTAAAAATTCCGGATCGCTGATACCACCGGTTTGACCACTATCCAGTGAATACTCGATCAGGTAGATGCCGGTAAGATTCTTAGTGGCGAAATCGGTATCCTGGCGGAACTCGATCGCTTCATCGAAATATTCAACAAACCGATCATCCAGTTGATTGTTCGGAATCTGGGTGATCAGAAACAGAATCACTATGCCCATCCCCCAAAGCAACTGTTTCTTGTTACGAATCACGAATTCGGCAAATCTCACCATCGCGAGGCTGCCAAGTGTGTCGCCACTCAAGGTCTTAACTGGTAGCAGCATCATCATGGCAGGGAGAAAGGTGATCGAGAGCAGAAAGGCCAACGTCACACCCATTGCTGCCATGTTTCCCAGATCCCTAAATGGCGGTGCGTCACTAAAATTGAGACTTAGGAATCCGATGGCGGTGGTCAGAGTGGTGAGAAAAACTGGTTGCAGGTTGATCCGCAGGCTTTCCATCATTGCCTGGTATTTGCTTTCACCTTCGCGCATGAAGTGGAGAAAATTGACCAGTATGTGGACACAATCTGCGATGGCCAACGTCATGATCATAATGGGTACGGTGGTTGTCGGTGGCGACATCTTGATCCCCAACCAGCCGGTAAGCCCCATGGTGGCGATAATCATCAAGATGATAATGAAGAGGGTTGACATCGTACTAGGAATCGACCTCAACATCAGTACCAACACCAGCATGACCGCGGCAAACATGATCGGATAGAGGCTTTTCATATCATCCTGCGAGGCACTGGGAAAAGCGTTGTTCATGATCACCATACCGGTCAGGTACACCTTGATATCAGGATAGGCAGCCTGCAGATTTTTAACCATCTCGTTCGCCTTCGCCGCTACATCAGGTACTTCGGTCAACTTTTTGCCTGGAAGCTGTACGGTGACATTGATCCCAGTGGTATGAGCAGAGGGTGAGATGAGTCGATTTCTCAGTAGGGGATCACTCGTGGCTATGGCTTGTTTGGCCGCCAGTTCCTCTTCACTCAGGGAGGTTGGGTCGAGTATCAGGTCTTCCACAACCAGATCATCCTCCACCGCATAGGTATGTTGGAAGTTGGTGATTGAATCGACTCGAATAGAGTAGGGGATCTGCCAGGCTTCCTGAGTTAGTTCGGCAACGGCGGTTAGCGTTTCACGGCTAAATACCTTGCCATCCTTTGGCGCAATAACAAACAGCACATTGTCATTTTTTGTGTAGGTGTTCTGCAGCATTTCGAAAGCATTCAGTTGTGGGTTGTCCTCACTGAAGAACATTCGGTAGTCGTTGTTGAAACGGA
Source organism: Candidatus Thiodiazotropha sp. (assembly GCA_037382205.1). Taxonomy (GTDB): domain Bacteria; phylum Pseudomonadota; class Gammaproteobacteria; order Chromatiales; family Chromatiaceae; genus Thiodiazotropha. The sequence goes on along the minus strand of JARRQD010000021.1, from coordinate 16,750 downwards.
GATTTTTTATACCGCTGCCCAACATCAGGCTGACTGCAACGCTGCACAGTATCACGATAATTTTATGCTTTAAGATAAACCTGAAAAAGGACTCACTCATGTTCTCTATCCTGTTGCAGAACGATTGTTGGTATTATGATTTTAAATCCATCTAAACTGATACTCAGTGAGTAAATTCCAGGGTAACTCTGTAGCGGATTCAGCTACGAAGTGTCTCCAGATAGCCGAAAAGGCCTTCCGCGCAGCGTTTCAACTCATCAATACTTTGAGAGTTTTTTGCTATACCCAAACATCCCTCAATCGATGCGAGGATAAATAGGGCTGTATCGGCAGGGTTGACTGTAGATCTTACCGCTCCACTCTGCTGACCATCGATGAGTAGACGCTCTATACCCTGATGCCATTGTCGGTAGAGAAGATCGATGCGCTGTCGAAACCCTGGATCAATAGGTGACATCTCTTGCGCCAGATTGTTCAGCGGGCAGCCAAGCTGAATCTCCTCCCTGGTCATCTTTTGTCCGGCCTGCTGAATCACCTCTATTAGAATGTTGATCGGGTGCCCAGTTCTTTGCATGGGTGTCAGCCAATCCTCATCCAATTTGTGGCTGATAATCTCATCAACGACGGTATACCCCAGTTTCAGTTTGCTGCTGAAATGGTGATACAGCGCGCCCTTGGTCACACCTGTCCGCTGCAGTATAGTGTTTAGGCTGGCCGACTGAAATCCATTCCGATAGATCTCTTCGTAGGCCGCATCGAGCAGCGCTAGGCGAGTTTTGTCGGCATCTGCCATGGTCATCATAGCTCGCTGATATCAAAACATACCAACCAGTATGTATGTGATGAGGTTTTTTGTCAAACCCGCGATTTATGCTGTATGTAGCCATTCTGAGGGGATTGTGAAGGTATATTCCAGTGAAATCTTTATCTGAATTGTATCCCGGTGTAACAAGTTGTATCGCCTGAATGATGACCTTCAGTCGATAACTCCCTATACTTGGCAGCAGCCACTGCTGACAGGATGCGTCGGGGCTGACGGTATACAACAAGAAAGGGGGATCCGTATGTCGACGTCTGAACAGACTACCCAGGATGAGATCATGCAAATTGGTCCATCTGCAAAAGAGTTCATGGACTATTGCAATGCTGAACGAGAACGTCGCTTGAATTCAGGGGAGTCATTTGACGAACAGACCTTTGATCAGGCCATTGAGATGGTATTGAACAAACTGCGGGTATTGGCTGATGAGGGCTGGTTATGATCATACATGCAGTCACGGCCAAAAATGTTCTGAAGTACAGTAGCCTGAAACTACCAGAGATTCCTGAGCAGGGATTGATCGCAATCTCCGGGCCAAATGAATCGGGTAAAAGCTCGATTGGTGAGACCGTCTGTTTCGCCCTTTTCGGCAGAACCTTTTCGCTCGGGCCTGAAGAGCTGACCAAAGTAATACGCTGGGGGGAGACTCACTGCGAAGCACAGCTTGAATTTACTTGCAGTGATGGCGTTCGCTATCGGCTGGAGCGCTTTTTGGATGATATTGGAAACCACAGCGCCCGTTTGGCACCCGCTGGGGTAAACGATGATGAACAGACCGTTCGGGGAGTCGAGCAGGTGGCCGACCGGATTTATCAGCTGATCGGATTCGAATATGATGAGTTCGTTGAGTCCTTCTATCTGGCTCAGCGGGAGATCACAACACCCCATCCACACAGTTATGCGGTCAAGACCATGGCTGGTCTGGTGACTCTTGAGTATTGTGATCTCTCCTGTCAGGAGGATCGAAATGAGAGTCAAGCGGATTTAGCCCAGCGACAACAGGAGTTGGCTGGATTGCAGCAACAGATTGTCGAGTTGGACATTGAACCGGCACTGATGCCTGGTCTTGAGAGCGAGCGCCAGAATCTCGCACAGCAACTTGACGATACCCAGCAGCTGATGGAAGCACTGGAAAAGAACTCCATAGCCTACCAGGACGCCATACCAATTCGAGCGAAATCCGCTTCAAAGGCAGGCAGTACAGGATTTCTCAGTCTGCTTTTTTTCTTAGTCGCCGCTGCTGCCGGCGCTGCCTGGTATCTGCTGACCAATATGCCGGAGCATCAACTTGCTGTTCAGTTGAACGAATGGCTGGTGCAGACAGTGCCAGAGTGGAGCGAGCAAAAATTACCCTGGTTGCTCTATGGCGCCGCAGGTGGCGGTCTGTTGTTTCTGATCTTGCTGATCCGTCGAGGTGTATTGAAGAGCCGGGTAAACGCCTATTCAGAGAGTGCATCAGCCCTGGCTGTTACGCTCAATCAACTGGATGAACACCCATCTCCATCTGACTCATTACCAGACGAGCCCCAGAAAGATCACCAGGCAGCGGCTGAAATCGATCAGCATCCAACTCAAGCAGAGCCCAGCCGAACAGAGCCCACTGGATCTGAGCAATCGTCTGAACTGATCGATCATGCTGCGCGCAGTCGATTGGTCACCAGGATCAGTGATTGGTCCGCCTCTGTTGCAGAGGTTCGGGACAGTATTGCCACTGAGCTGGAAACGCTGAATCGTGGTCTGGAGCAGGTCAGGCAGCGCGTCAATGAACTCAACCAGACGATTGGCATTGAGCAGGAGCGGTTGGATAGAGCGACAAGGCTCAAAGAGATGAGCGCGAGCCTCAATCAGACGATCGAAAAAAGAGAGCAGCATATTCAGCTCTGTAATTTGGCGGATGAGTTGATTCAGGGCGCCTCCCGGGAAGTTTCACACCAGTTCAATCGCAAATTACGCGGCTTGGTCAGCAAAACCTTACCTCTGTTTACAGAAAATCGTTATGAACATCTACAGATTGATGATGATCTGACAGTGAGAGCCTTTTCAAGTGAAAAACGTGATTTCATGGATCTGGACGAGATCTCCAGTGGCACCCAACGGCAGATCATGCTGGCCGTGAGATTGGCTCTCTCCCAAGAGTTGGTTGGTCGAGCGGTCAAAGGGGGGCAGTTTCTGTTTCTTGATGAACCCTTCGCCTTCTTTGATGAAAAGCGCACTCGCAGTGCACTCACCGTATTGCCAACCCTGAGTGAAGAGCTGAATCAGATCTGGATTGTCGCACAGGATTTTGCCGATGATCTAAATTTCGATTTGCATATTCAGTGTGAACGGGAAAGCGAGCATCTTCCGGTGGCATAGGATTGAGTGACAGAACTACCAGTAAGACAAGTTATCGCAGCCCTTTCTGAATCCCTGGCAACAGAGAGCAGGGCTGTGTTGAGTGCGCCGCCAGGTTCAGGTAAAACCACCCTGGTGCCACTCGAATTGATGGATCGCCCCTGGTTGAGTGGTAACGGAATCCTGTTGCTTGAACCAAGACGCCTCGCCGCACGGGCGGCTGCTTCCAGAATGGCGAGTCTGTTGGGTGAGCCGGTTGGTGAACGGGTAGGTTATACGATACGTCTGGAGCGCAAAGTTTCCCGCAACACTCGTATTGAGGTGGTGACAGAAGGGATATTGACTCGTAGGCTACAACAAGACCCGGAATTACCTGGGGTAGGGTTGGTGATCTTCGATGAATTTCACGAGCGTAATCTACATAGCGACCTGTCGCTTGCCCTAACACTGGATAGTCAACAAGGTCTCAGGGAAGATCTCCGTCTACTGGTTATGTCAGCAACGCTTGATCAACAGGCTGTCAGTGCACTGCTGCATGATGCACCGGTAATTAAGGCAGAGGGCCGACAATATCCGGTAACTCAATATTATCTCGGTCAGACAGCGGATCGATATAGAATTGCAGAACAGCTTGTCGCTGCGGTAACCAAGGCCTGGCAGGATGAACAGGGCGACATACTTGCTTTTCTGCCCGGGGTTGGTGAAATTCGTAGTGCCCAGAAGCTGCTTGAATCACGCTTCAACAGCCAACAACAGTGCGCGCTTATCTGTCCTCTCTATGGGGATCTGGCGAAAGCGGATCAGGATAGGGCGATACTCCCAGATCCACATAAAAGACGACGCATTGTGCTGACCACATCCATCGCAGAGACCAGTCTGACAATCGAGGGCATAACGGTGGTGGTAGATGCTGGTTGGTCACGGATTCCACGGTTTCTACCAGCGCTCGGATTGACTCGGCTTGAGACAGTCCCTGTTTCAAAAGCCGCTGCAGACCAGCGTGCAGGGCGAGCAGGTCGGTTGGGTCCTGGTGTCTGCTATCGCCTCTGCAGTGAGTCGTCCCATAACCAATCACATCCCTATCACCCGGCAGAGATTCTGCAAACCGACTTGGCGCCACTGGCGCTTCAGCTCGCCTGCTGGGGAATCTCGGATGCTGATCAGTTACAGTGGCTGGATGCTCCGCCAAAGGGCGCCTTCGCACAGGCTGTCAATCTACTGCAGAGACTTGGGGCAGTTGATCGTCATGGGCGAATTACCGCGATGGGCAGTCGTATGGCAGAACTGCCAACACACCCTCGTCTGGCGCATATGCTGATACAAGCCGCTGAAGATCAATTGCAGCTGGTCAGCGACCTAGTCGCATTGATTACTGAGCGGGATCCATTGTCGTTTAAGCAAGATGGCAGTGATATCATCTTGAGACTCGCTCTGTTGGCCCAGTGGCGACAAAAAAATAGCCTAGAGAGTAGGCTGAAAAGTGCCTGCAGACATCTCGACCAGGTGAGTAAAGACTGGCTGAGAAGGCTTCGTGTGAAAGCACAGGGTAATGCGACTCACTGTGCATCGGTAGCAGAGTTACTGGCTCTGGCTTTTCCGGACCGCATCGCTCAACAAACCGCTCATGGTCGATTTAGATTGGTCAGTGGTCGGGCTGTCCGGTTGGCAGAAGAGGATCCGCTTGCTGGGGAGAACTATCTGGTTGCTGTTCAATTAGATGCGGGAAAAAATGAGGGACGAATTCGTTTAGCCGCAGCCATTGGTCTTAACGAAGTGTGCGCAATTGCTGAAGAGCGGTTTGAACAAGTATCTGTTATCGGCTGGGATCGCAAGCAACAACGGGTGATGACCTCATCTGAGGAGCGCCTGGGGGCTTTGGTATTGAGACAGAAGGATCTTGCCTGCGCCGATTCTGAAGCGATTCAAGCAGCGATGTTGGAAGGCATTCGCTTTATGGGGCTTGAGGCATTGCCTTGGACAAAGGCTCTACGACAATGGCAGTTGCGAGTCAATTGGTTAGCTAGGCAGATGGACGATTCTGAGTGGCCGGACTTTTCCGATCGATGGCTCTATGACAACCTTGAGTCCTGGTTGAGTCCATGGCTAGAGGGTTGCCAAAGCCGGGGGAGTTTACAACGCTTGAATCTACAGAGCATACTGCAAGCCAGGCTTAGCTGGGATCAGCAACAGTCATTGAATTACCTGGCGCCGACTCACCTTACTGTGCCTAGTGGATCAAGGATTCCATTGCAATATTCAATTGACAAGGCGCCAGTGCTGGCGGTACGACTGCAGGAGTTGTTTGGTCTCAATGAAACGCCAAGAATCTGCCAGGAGAGAGTGGCCGTCATGTTACATCTACTCTCTCCGGCGCAACGGCCGATACAGATCACTGATGATCTTGCTGGGTTTTGGCAAAGAACCTATGCTGAAGTAAAAAAAGAGCTGAAAGGTCGATATCCCAAGCACTATTGGCCGGATAATCCTCTACTTGCTGAAGCTACGCATAGGGCGAAGCCTCGCAAGTCAGAGGCAGATGGTCGATCGCCTGGTTAATGGACTATTTGGTCAATAGTGCGACACTCAAAGCACCAAACCAAGACAAAGGCAAGGCGCATATGGCCAGTTATTGTTTTACTTCAGCAACGATGAGTGCAGTGAGGAATGAGCCCAGTAGTGAGGCTGAGGGTGATTGAGTTTACCAAGCAGCCCACTAGGATATAGGAATAGCACAAGATGCGGTCTGATTACTGGAAAAGATATCGAGATAAGTTCAAACGGGCGCCTGATAGGGAATCTGAGCAGTCGATTGTTCGATTGATCATAGCACTGGGGCTGACCCTCTATATTCTCAATGTGCATTTGTTGTATCCCACTGATCATACTTATTTTGTGGTGTCTCTGGCACTGTTCTATATTCTCTGTAGTGTGATCATTATCGCCACGATTGCATGGCGCCCCCGATCTTACAAAGTGCGACGCATAGCCACGATGTCGTTTGATGTCAGCATGATCACGCTGGCCATGTGGTGGGGAGGTGAGAGTACCTCGATGCTCTATGTGTTCTATCTCTGGATCAGTCTGGGATATGGTTTTCGTTTTGGCATACCATCACTCTACTTTACCAGTGCACTCTCCACGCTAGGATTTGCTTCAGTGTTACTGATCAGCGAGTTTTGGAAAGAGCAGCAGATTCTCGGTATAGGGTTATTACTCGGCTTATTGATTACAACGCTCTATGTTGCTCTCTTACTGATCCGCATAGAAAGTGAAAAGCAGCGCGCTGAAGCATCGAGTCAGGCAAAGAGTCGATTTTTAGCCAACATGAGTCATGAGATACGGACTCCCTTAAACGGGGTAGTCGGAATGACTGATCTGCTCGCCAGAACCCCTATGGGACATGAACAAAGAGAGATTATGTCAACCATCCAGGCCTCTGCGGAGACACTGCTTAATCTTATCGAAGAGATCCTCGATTTTTCAAAAATCGAGGCCGGTAAGGTTGAGGTAAAGTACTCTGATCTGGATTTGACCGAGCTTACTGATAGTGTGATATCGATGATGAAGCCAACAGCTGATACCAAAGGTGTCGAGCTGAACTGCTGGATAGATCTGGATATCTCACCCGTTATAAAAACTGATCCGAAGCTACTCCGGCAAATCCTGATTAATTTACTGAATAACGCAATCAAATTCACCGACCAGGGTAGTATTGTGCTGAAGGTAACTCCCTATGATTCCAGAGACATCGAGGATCCAGTACAGAGATTGATGTTTGAAGTAATTGATACAGGTATCGGTATCTCTGAATCTCAGCAAAAGCGAATTTTCGAGTGGTTTGAGCAAGGAGATGACTCGTTGACACGCCGATATGCAGGCAGTGGGCTGGGTACGACGATCACCAAACAGCTGGTTGAGCTGTTGGGCGGTAGCATCGGTGTGGAGAGTCGCTTGGGAGAGGGGAGTCGCTTCTGGTTTCAGATACCTGCCATATCAAGCGAAAATCCAATTGACGAGGAGAGCTTTCAAGATGTAAGGGTATTGCTATTTACTGACCTTCTGTCCGAAGAGCAGGATGTGTTGGATGGTTTGCAGGAGTGGCAGTTAGATGTAATAGTTTATTCAAATCTTGCTGATGGTTTTCTGGAATTACTCAATGCAGCTAAGGTTAAGGAACCCTATGACATCGCAATACTTGATGAGACTCATAGCGAGTTACCCGATGACGATTTCGTGCACACGATCCGTTCAGAACAGAGTCTTGATGATTTAGAACTGATTTGCGTGACCAACTACTCGTCGAATCTTGAAAAAGAGAGCCGGTTGTGTCATGCAGGCTTTAGTGCGGTAGTAACAACTCCAGTTACACCAGAAAAAGTGCGCCATGTGTTGCAATATGCCTTAAAGCGTAAACACGGTAGTAGAAAACCACCAAGGATATTCACATCTGCAGATCAGGGGCTTGCCGGTGATGCTCGTATCCTTCTGGCCGAAGATAATCCGATAAACCAAAAAGTGGTGAAGAAGATTTTGCAGTTACAGGGGCACCATATTCAAGTGGTCAGTCATGGGCAGGATGCAATTGATTTATTGAAAGAAGAAACATTTGATTTGGCTATACTCGACTTGCAAATGCCTGATATTGGTGGGATTGATATTATAAAAGCTTATCGTTTAATGCAAAAACAAGAACCAGAGGTACCCTTCATTATCCTTACTGCCAATGCCACAAGGGAAGCTGCAGAAGAGTGTGAAGCAGTTGGCGTCGATGCCTACCTCACTAAGCCTATTCGGTCTGCCCATCTGTTAGACGTAGTCAGAGAAGTATTAGGTGATAACGAATCTGCCGTGTTAACAGATACGATAATCGATGTTCCTTTGCGTGATGCCAATCAAGAGAAGTGTGGGCGGATTCTGGATATGACGACTCTGAAAGGTCTGGAAAGTCTCAGTAAGGATCCAGGTTTTATGCCGCATCTAGCGGATAGCTTTCAACATGACTCCAATCTACTCTTAGAATCGATGCGTCAAGCAGTAGATGAGCATGACTTAAAAAGATTTAAAGATTCTGCGTTTGCAGTAGCGGATAATGCATCAGGCATTGGGGCACACTCTTTGATGAAAGCTTGTGTCACTGCCACTCACTTGGAGCAGGCTCAGTTCACTGAAGAGGGGGGCAAATTATTAACACAGATCTCCTCAAGTTTTAGGCTGACCTGTCAAGCGCTACAACACTACTTGAACAGGATAGACCTCTAGTGTGGTGCTATGATCGACAGCTACTTGAATGGATTTCTATTTGGTTCTGATTGGATCGCTGATACCCTTTGGGATAGATAGTGTGCATAAGCATGTAGCGTTAGATTAAAAGTCTGCTGTAATTCACTTAGCAGATCTGAGCCTTTATACTCAAATTCTCTGGCAGAGAGTTTCGAAGCCTGTTGACTGAGTTCATAAAGCAGTACAGCCCCGAGTTGACCTGCGCTATCCAAAAGGATTTGGGCCTGATCGAGGAATCTCCCGAGTTGACGCTGAGCGACTGCTCTTTCCATTTCTCGTAATATCGTACGTCCATCAGATTCAAATATCTTAAATAGTTCATTGATGAAGCTGATACCGCTTTCCAGTTTTTCCAGTCTTAACAGGGTCAAATGGTCAAGCAGCATGGCATCCTGAATTTTATTGTTCTTGAACTGTATAGGATCTGTTTTGCGTGAAACATAGGTTAAATTTTGCAAATCACCCTTATCGAGCGCAGCAAGGATTGAGAGTAACAGTTCCTGAGGGGCAATTGGCTTAAACAGACAGATATCAACGCCAATGCTTTGGCATAGGTTGAGCGTATCAGGGTTTTCCTTATCTTCAACAAAGATAAAAGGTATCCATTGTTTGTAAGGAGTGGTGAATCGGTGTAATTTGACTACCTGGAAGCCATTCATGATTGGCAGCTGCAGATTGATGATGGCTAAATCAAAAAAGTGCTCTTCAAGGGCGTCAAGAGCCTGATCACCGTTATCGACCAAGTGAATATTGTAACCTGCCTGAGTCAATGCCTGACTGAGAGAGTCTCTATCATTCGAGGGCGTGTCGGCCAGTAAGATCTCTTTTTGGCGCGTGTAGGCCTGTTTTTCAGTGCGGTGTTTAACCAGGCTAACCACATTGGTAGAAGAGGTGGGTGCCTTACTATCGTAACTGATGATGTTGAACAACTGCTCTTTTGTCCATGGGGATTCCAAGAGTGTGTGGTAACCAGCACGAAGCAGTCTGTGTGCATACTTCTCATTGTAAAATGAGGTTTGTATGCAGATCAGTCGAACCTCATCCAGCAATGGCTCGTTCTTTATTAAACGTGCTAGAGAAAGTGGTTCAATATCGAGATTCTCACCGTCAACTATTAAAAAAGAGTAGGGCGTAAAGACCTCGCCCTGGCTGCGAGAAAGCATGTGCTTAAATGCTTGCAAGCTATTACTGCAGGTCGTTGTTTCATGTCCCCAGTCAAAAAGCTGTCGTGAGAGTAAGGCTGTCGTATTGTTGTTGCGCGATAGTATTAAAATACGCTGAGTGTTCTGTTTGACGGGCTTTCCTGCAAACCTCTGATTGGTTACTGGCAGTGTGTCCTGTTCAGTAGGCTCATCCTCAAGTAGAGGAATAGCCTGTATCTCTTCCACTTGCTGATTATTTTGCCTGGAAATACCATATCTGCGCAGAGAGATAAGCGCTGGAGGGATGAGTGCAAGTAGGTTCACTAACAGTGCTTGGAGCACCTCCAGCTGCATTGTCAGATGCACAGTGGCTGTCAGTGTGGCAAAAGCTGTTGCCATGCCCACCCAAAGGTAGGCTCTGCCGAGAAAGTGTGATGCAAAAATCAATACACTACTCAGTGGCAGTAATAGAAGCGCTGATCCCCCTGCAAGGGTGATCAGTCCGAGATAGAGTTGATCAAGGATAATTGTTGTCATCCGCTTAGTCGGACTGGAGGTATAAAGGTATTTGAAGTGCTCAATAAAACGAATCAGCACAAACTGACTCGCCAGAATAAGCATGCTGAAGCCTATCTGGTCGGATGTGGGCCAGATATAAGAGATCGTCAAGCCAGCCAATACAATGCAGCTGACAAAAAGGCTCAGACTGTAATAAACCTGATCACCTGCAATTGAGGTGGTATCAGCGCCAGTTATGTTTATGGTTTGGTCGTTCAAGAGTGCGTTCCTTCGATTTTACCACGCAGGGCATAGTGGATGGCCTCCACTTCCTGAATTTCACTGAGAAATGCCTCTGCGCAGTCTGGATCAAAAAGGGATCCTCTCTCCTGATTAATATAGTCAATGGCCTTTTCTATTGGCCAGCTTTTTTTATAGGGTCTATCTGAGACCAAGGCATCAAAAACATCAGCAACTGCGACGATTCTGGCCTCCAGAGGTATTTCTTCGCCGTTTAAATTGTTTGGGTAGCCCTTTCCGTTGAATTTCTCATGATGATTCAGGGCAATGATCGCTCCGATTTGAATATACTTAGATAAGCTGTTTTTAAGGATTTCGTAACCAAGCAGAGTGTGTCTTTGCATGATATTGAACTCGTCCACAGTCAATTTTCCGGGTTTAAGCAGAATTGCGTCAGGGATACCAATCTTACCTATATCATGCATAGGCGAGGACTGTGCAATCAAATCGCAGCGTTCTTGAGATAGCTCTAATTTTTTTGCAATCAATTGGGAATATCTCGAGATACGCAAAATGTGATTGCCAGTATCTTCGTCCCGATATTCGCCAGCCTTGGCTAAACGCATCAGGGTTTCTTGTTCACGATCATGAAGTTCCTGGGTGGTTTTACGTATCTCCTGTTCCAGCAATAGCGCTCGATCTTTAATCATTTTCCGCTGTTGGCTCATGGTCAACATGTTGTTACAGCGGGCTTTACACTCAGTGTGATCAATTGGCTTGGTGATAAAGTCGTTGGCACCAGATTCAAGAGCGGAGTATCGGACCGACTGATCCTCAACGCAGGTAACAATCATCACTGGTACATCACTGCAGCCGGGTATGCGTCGAAGCCATTTGATGAACTTTATCCCATCCATTTGGGGCATTTTGTAATCCGTGATTACAAGATCTATATCATGGGTTTTAGCCCAATCCAGCGCTTCAGTAGGGTCTGCAAAACAGGTCGACGAGACATCAGTATCAATCGAGCCAACCAATTCCTGAAGAATCATGCGGGTAATTGATTGATCATCGATGATGAGTACATGAGGCATTGTGGTAGGCGCTTGTTCTATATGGATTGGATTCTGTGCTCGTTTGTCCCTATCGAAATCAATAACGGCCTCTAGTCTCAATGCTTGATTTTCCGAAGAATTTCATTCAGAAATTAAACAGTTATTAAATATCTATCTATTCGGATTCCAATAATAATGGCATTGTCTCTGAAAGTATGATTCGAGTAGAAACCCGCTACTATCTTGTTGACCGAATCGTCGATACGGTCACTCGCTCAGTGTTTATTGAGTAGTAGTGAACTAACTTCCCGAAATGTTAACTTATTTTTCGCGCTAACGCGACTGGCTTCAGTGCTCAATTCCAATTCTTGAGAAAAGATGAATTGAACGAAAACGATGACCTGAGCCTGCTGCCTGATTAACTTTTGCAGGCTTTTAGATGGATGCAGACAGTAACATATCTGCCTACTGAATCGTTTGATTTCAGGGTTCAAAGCGGGTACTTGTTAAGGGGGCGGCGCCCAGTAAGCAGCCTAGATTGATGATTTTTATGGGTAAAAGTGGATATAATGCTATTATAAATTAAGCTTATGACTGTCGTATCGCGGCTGAGGGGGCAATGTTGCCAAATTGTATGGGAGCCTCCTATCCACTGACAATTTTACTCAAGTCGGCAAACTGAATGTCATTTTATCGTATTGGAAGATTCGGTAAGATACTGAAAAATATAATAAAATAAGATATATGTGATCATTCTCGTTGGCCTTGAAAGGTGGATTACCGGTTGAATTGCACAAATCACCTGGTAGATATGATGATTTCAGGCACCATGGGAAACTTAAGCATGATTCTCATTGATCTGTTTTTAAACGGATGACTTTCATCCATTCAGGCTTCTCCGTAGAATGTGCGCCTCTTGAGACAGGAGAAAATGGCAGTGAGATTGAGTCCGGAACAGTTCCGTGAATGGGATAGAAAATGCGTAACCCTGATGGGCATGTCTGGTGTAGGAAAGACCCGGCTTTCTGACCTTTTGCGACGTAGCGACTGGTTTCACTACTCTGGTGACTACCGGATCGGTACACGCTATCTTGATGAAGCCATTCTGGATACCATCAAAGAGCAGGCGATGAGGGTGCCATTGCTTCGGGATTTGTTACGTTCAGATTCGATTTTTATCCGTAATAATGTCACTTTTCACAATCTGAATCCGATTTCTTCCTTCCTTGGTATGCTGGGGAACCCTGAGCTCGGCGGGCTGTCATTGAGTGAATTCAAAAGACGCCAGAACCTGCATAGACAAGCCGAAATTGCAGCGATGTATGATGTTCCAACATTTATGCATAAAGCAAAGTTAATTTATGGCTATAAGCACTTCATCAATGATGTGGGGGGCAGTCTGTGTGAACTGGATGAGTCGGGGTTACTGGAGTTCCTCAATCAGCACTCGATCATACTCTATATCAGAGCAAGTGAGGAGGATGAGCAATCATTGATTGAGCGTTCAGTATCTCATCCGAAGCCACTCTACTATAGAGAAGCCTTTTTGGATCAACAGTTGGCCGAGTATATGGAGATCAATGATTTGGACTATGTATCGCTTATCGATCCTTACGACTTTACCCGCTGGGTATTCCCAAAACTGTTCAGATCCAGAATCCCTCGATATGAATCAATTGCGACAGAATATGGCTATACAGTCACCACCCATGAACTTGCTCAAGTGAAAAGCGAAGCCGATTTTCTTAGGCTCTTGGAAGATGTCATAGAGCGGGAGTCATGATATGCCATTAGTTGCACATACCAAGTTACCGACATTTGATCGACTAAGGCAAGAGGGACAAAATGTCCTCTCTCCAGATAGAGCGACCCACCAGTACATTCGGGAGTTGCATATAGGCCTACTCAACATGATGCCTGATGCAGCGATTGAAGCCACCGAGAGGCAGTTTTTCAGGCTGGTTGGAGAGGCTAATCCGATTGCTCAGTTTTTTATCCATCCTTTCACTTTGGATGTATTGCCACGCGGTGAGAAAGCGAAAGCACATATCGATGCTTATTATGAAACCTTTGAGCAGATTAAGCAGGATGGATTGGATGCATTGATAATCACCGGCGCCAATGTAACTCATCCAGATTTGGCTCAAGAAGATTTCTGGAAGCCATTAACTGAGGTCGTTGACTGGGCGCACCAGAATGTAACCTCAATACTTTGTTCCTGTTTGGCGACCCATGCTGTAGTGCAATCACGCCACGGAAAACAGCGTACTCATATGGAGGATAAGCTATGGGGAGTATTCAATCATCGGGTTAAGGATACATCACATCCGTTAGTCAATGATGTCAATACTCGATTCGATGTACCTCATTCACGGTATAATCAAATCTCCAGAGCACAATTTGACGACGCGGGGTTGAAGGTTCTGGTTGAGAGTGATTCTGCTGGGGTACATTTGGCGGTGAGTCGTGATGGACTGCGTGTGGTCTATTTTCAGGGGCATCCCGAATATGACACGATCAGCTTGCTAAAAGAGTATAAACGAGAGGTCAATCTCTATATATTAGGCAACCGTAAAGATTATCCTCCTTTCCCTGAGAACTACTTCTCCCAGAAAAGTCAGGCAATTTTCAATGAATATCGAGAAAGAGTTGAGTTGGCTATACAGCAAGCCAAACCAGTACCGACTTTTCCTGAATCTTTAGTAATTGATAGCTTGGATAATACTTGGCACGATACTGCAGAGGCGGTGATCGGAAATTGGATAGGGTTGGTTTATCAAGTCACCCATCAGGAACGAAATCTGCCATTTATGGAGGGTATTGACCCTGACAACCCGCTGGGTCTGGATTTGTGACAGGTCCAAGGCAGACTGTTGAAGCTTCTCTCAAAAGTCCACTTGTTCCCTGCGAAATTCGATTATTGAGAAGATTTCACCTGGTCTCGCACTTGACTGAGTGAATTTCAATCGTCAAACAGTATAGGACACCACACTAGACAAAGATCGGTGTATAGGCCGTTTCAATGCTTCCACCGGATTGAAAATTCCGAATGTGCGGAAAAAGATTGGCAATTTGGCTTTGCTCGACACCGAACCACTGAAGTAATGGCGCATTGACCTGCTCTTGAGAAAACGTTGGGATCATCCGGCCTTTGCTACTGTAATCGTCGCTGCCAGATAGCACCATCTCAGGCAATTGACCAAACATTTTTCCACCATTGATCATCCCCGCATCACCACTACCATATCCCCCCATAACCAGCTGATGAGATCCCCAGGCATGATCTGTTCCATCACCGTTAAAACTAAGCGAGCGGCCGAAATCAGACATGGTAAAACTGGTTACTTGGTCGGCATAGCCAAGCTCCTCCAACGCTTTCTGAAACTTCCAGAGGGCAAGACTTAGCTCCCTGAGAAGTAACGGGTGCTGTGCAGCCTGACTCGCATGTGTATCAAACCCACTCAGTTCAACGAAGAAAATCTGTCGATTGAAATCTGCTCCAAGATTCCCTGAAGCCGCCAAATGAATCATTTTTGCCACAGCTTCCAGTTGGCGTATCAATTTGCCGCTAACTGATTGTGTGAAACCAAGTTGTTGAGCAGTTGGCACTTCAAATAGTGCTTCCCCGTAGGAGCCGGTGGTTGTGTAGTTGAGTTCTACGCTTTCCCAGCTCTGTTTCAGCTGATCAAAGGTTGAAACTGCATTGAGTGCTTTGTCGCTATAAAGTATTCGGAACGGGTCTGATACGGCATCTGTTCTGTTAGCGTCGAAGTCGAGTTTTGTCGTTGAGCCTTGAATGCCGGCCAAGGCGTTAAAAAGCGCTCTTCGATCCGTATTGACACCACTGTTTCCAGTTAAGTAGTTGATACTCGGGATATTGCCTGGACTCAATACCAGCGGGGACGAGTTGTTGCCTATCAGCATGCGGTCATTACCCGCATAGGAGATGTTCAGGCCAAATGGACTGTTGTGGTTGATATTGTTCCATTGATCGGCGATCTTTCCTGCCCAGCCAATATCATTCAGATTATCCGCTTGTCCGGTCTGCAGTATGCGTTGTTGATGATTATGGGCGAATAAATAGACCGGCAATTCCGCGCTTTTATCAGCAATCTCAGCACGGGTAACTGGCCTGATCAGGGTACCACTGTTGGCGAGAATTGAGGTTCTGTTATCAATGATCAACTGAGCCAGTTCCGGCATCACTCCATTGACGCCCAAGTCAATGCCTTTGCCGCTGAGTGGGTAGATTCCTCGTGTATAGGCTGTACTTTGGTTGAGGTTTTGATTGTAGGGATTTTGCCCACCTGAGCCGAGAACGCCTTGATTCAGGTTTCCGTGATTCGTGGTCACTTGGTCAATTCCCAGGTCTTTACTGCTGACCGCCAATCCACCGCGAACATCAGCATAGGGTTCGTAACCTTTGTTCGCATCGGTTGAGGTCGGAACCAGCATGTTGAAAGCATCATTACCACCATACAGAAAGATGCAAACCAGCGCCTTATAGTCGTTGAAATCAGGTGCGGCGGCGATGGCCTGTTTGGAGAGTGCTAACTGTCCTAGCGATCCCAGACTGCTGAAACAACCAAAGCTGGCCAGTGATTTTAAAAAGTCACGACGATGCATTGCCATATTATTATGCTTCCTTACTGGGTGCCTATTTTTGAATCATGTAGGCGCTGGAGATGGTGATGAAAGTGAACGCTTCCTGAATCATTCGCCTGACACTTTCGAAGTTATTGCTTGTCTTGGTATAGCTGCTGTTCAGCAGGTAGTGTTTCAAAGCACTTCGATATTCACTGCTCATCGTATTCCCAAGCAGTTGTAGATCCAGGTATTCGATCAGTGCATTGATTGCTCTCGATTTAGGGGTTTCGCCATTATTATCCAGGGTCTCCTCTTTGAGGCTTGCAAAATCACCATTTGTGTCTTGCTCAAGGGCTTGCTCGAACAGGGCCAGTTCTGTATCGAAGTTAGTCAGTACCGAGATGCTGTAGTGCCCCCGCGAGCTGGCAAACTCATTGAGGGATTTTTCACTTGTTCGGGTGATCTTGTTCTTTTCCAGGGTCGAGAGCAGATAGACAACCAGATTGTTGTAGTCCACAAGCATTTGTGAGGTCTGGATCTGAAATTCGGGCGCAACCATCTGATGGGAGGTGAAATAGGGATCGCTGGGTACATGACCCGGATTATAAAAGTTAAATACAGAAGGGGCACGCATGGCGGCCTGGTTGAGGTTCTGTTGAGGGTTTCGATACCAATAGATATGGTTCATAGCAACCTCCCCCCGACTGGACCAGCCATTCAATGGCGTAACATGAGTAGCACGCAGTAGCTGAGTTATGGCTAAGAGTGGCTCTTTGGGCTTGCCATAGGCTGGG
>JARRQD010000020.1:0-18545 GCA_037382205.1 Candidatus Thiodiazotropha sp. | reverse complement strand
CTATGTGGATGAGCGAACCGTTGATGTCCACATTCGTCGTTTGCGAAAATTGTTGACACCATCCAGCCACCACCAGTTCATACAGACCGTGCGTGGGTTTGGTTATCGCTTTACACCACAACCCGCCAGTAATAAATCTGACATACCGTGAGAAATTATCTCAACATTGAAATCAGTCAGCTAACCGGCGCTCTACTGGTTTTTCTGCCCTTCGGTTACTTAACTGAGTCACTCAGATTAGCGGCGGTGCTTGCTATTACGGCTTATCTAGCCAAGCATGGATTCTATCTGATCAAACTTTCCTATTTGATCCATCATGGAAAACCCATCTCACCTCCATATCCTGCAGACATCTGGGGCATGATCTATAAGGAACTGTCGAGACATCGACTGCGAAGCCGAAAACGTAAACGAACCCTGAATCGATTTGCCTCACGCTTCAGGAAGGTCGCCAACTCAATTCCGGATGGCCTGATTATGCTCAACAAATCGGGCAATATTGAGTGGGCCAATCCAGCAGCCAACAACCTACTTGGTATCAGTTGGCCCCGGGATGAAAACCTCTCTCTGCTGGATATGGTTAAGCATGACGATCTGACGGAGTATCTAAAAAACCCTGATTACTCCAACCCCTTGGAATTTCCCTCGCCGGTCAATAAGGCAATCATCCTATCTCTGCGTGTTAACCGCTTTGGTGGCAAGAAGGCCCAACGGCTGGTGGTCATCAGAAACATCACCGACATCTACACCCTTAATCAGACACGCCGGGATTTTGTCTCAAACGTTTCCCATGAGTTAAGAACACCATTAACGGTGATAACCGGTTTTCTGGAGAATCTGGGAGACAATGAGATGTTGCCATTTCAAGAGCGTCCTTTCACCTTGATGAGCCAACAGGCTGACAGGATGAACAGCATCATCAATGACCTGCTCGCCTTGTCCCGACTTGAAATGGGTCAAGCCCCATCATCCGAAAAACCAATTGCAGTTCCTGATTTACTCAATCGAATTATTGATCAGGCCCGTTTGCTGGCCGATCAAAAAGGTGGCTATACAATCAATCTGCAGATGGATGAAGCGTTATGTCTGCTCGGTGAGGAGAGTGAACTCAGCAGCTCTTTTTCAAACCTGGTATTCAATGCTATTGTTCATACCCCACCCGGCACAGAGATCAACATCAGCTGGCAGAGAGAGGAACAGCAAGCCTGCCTGACCGTTACCGACAGTGGGCCTGGCATTGAACAGAGGCATATCCCCAGATTAACCGAAAGATTCTACCGTGCAGACAAAGCCCGTTCGCGACAGTCTGGTGGAACCGGTCTGGGACTGGCGATCGTAAAACACATACTCGGACGCCATAATGGAGAGCTGCAGATTTCAAGCCAGCTGGGAGCAGGCAGTCAATTCAAGTGCCTATTTCCAGAAGAGGTCATTTGGGATAAGTGCAACATAGAAGCTCTCGATGGAGATCCCAGCAATGAATTGGAAGCCGCCAAAGAGTAATTGAGCGCAGAATAGATATCGATGCCGCTGCAGATGGCCAGAGTGAACCACCCTGAGTCTTCATGAAGCCCGAACCAGACCGATCCCCTAGCCTGATTCATTCAACCTAAAAAGATCCGTTGGACAGCGTGAAGGGTGCGCTTGTGGTGGTGCAGGACAAGGGGGCTCTCCTGCACATCCACGTGCCCGCGACACTTGTGCATCCCTGCACGGCGCGCAACGATGCGGAATAGCCTGCTATTCCAAGGAGTTGCAACGCCGCCCTGCGCCGCTGCAAGCGTGCCATTCACGCTGTAGCGTGATTCACCTAGTAGCTGACCATAACCATCGAAGCTCTTTTCATCATAATCAAACACCTGCGATTAGAATGGAGCGGTCAACTGATTTTTTTAGATTCAAAGGCACTACCTTATGCCGTCTCTTCTTCTGTATCTTCCAATGCAGTAGTGAAATTGATATTCACCCGATCCCGCAGCTCTTTACCTGGCTTGAAATGTGGCACGTACTTACCAGAGAGCGCGACAGTTTTACCTGTTTTCGGATTACGCCCCATTCTTGGCGGACGGTAGTGCAGTGAAAAACTGCCAAAACCACGAATCTCGATCCGTTCTCCAGACGCAAGTGATTGACTCATGTGCTCAATCATACACTTGACAGCCAGTTCGACATCCCGATAGGCGAGATGGCTCTGCTCCTTGGCAATAATTTCTATCAGTTCGGATTTTGTCATTCTTCTAAGTTCTCCAATTCGCCGTTCATGAAGGGGTTGCACGATTCTGTGCAACCCCTTATTTGCGGTTTCGGAGTCTCTCTGTTGCAGACTCCAGGATCTATCAGTCGCCCTGATTGTCCATCTGCTCCTTCAGCAAGTCACCCAATGTCGGGGCACTGGTTGCCGCATCTCTGGCATAACCTTTGATGGCAGCAGCCTCTTCATCAGCATCCTTAGCCTTGATCGAGAGCGAAATGGTACGGTTTTTACGGTCAACACCGATAAATTTAGCTTCGACTTCATCGCCGTCCTTCAGCATGGAGCGTGCATCCTCAACTCGATCCCGAGAGAGTTCTGATGCCCGCAGATAGCCTTCTACGCCGTCAGCCAAGGCAATTACCGCACCCTTGGCGTCCACCTCGGCTACGCTACCTTTGACGAAACTGCCCTTCTCATTAGCAGCAACGAACAGTGAGAATGGATCCTGCGCCAGCTGTTTGATGCCCAGAGAGATACGCTCGCGCTCTGGATCAACAGAAAGTACAACCGTCTCCACTTCGTCACCCTTCTTGAAATTGCGGATGGCGTCTTCACCTTCGTCATCCCAAGAGATATCGGACAGGTGAATCAAACCGTCGATGCCCCCATCAAGACCGATGAAGATACCAAAGTCAGTAATCGACTTGATGCTGCCACTAACATGGTCGCCCTTCTTGTGAATCGCGGCAAACTCATCCCATGGGTTGGGCTTACACTGTTTGATACCGAGGGAGACGCGACGGCGCTCTTCATCGATATCCAGAACCATCACCTCAACTTCATCACCTAGGGAGACAATCTTTGAGGGGTGAACGTTCTTGTTGGTCCAATCCATCTCGGAGACATGAACCAGACCTTCAACACCCTCTTCAATCTCAACAAAGCAGCCATAATCGGCAATGTTGGTAACCTTACCAAACAGGCGGGTACTTTCAGGATAGCGACGAGCCAGTGCGACCCAAGGATCGTCACCCATCTGCTTGAGACCCAGTGAAACACGATTACGTTCGCGATCGAATTTCAAAATCTTGACGCGGATCTCATCACCGATCTCAACAACCTCAGAAGGATGTTTGACCCGCTTCCAGGCCATGTCGGTAATGTGCAGCAGACCATCGATACCGCCCAGGTCGACGAAAGCACCGTAATCGGTGAGGTTCTTGACCACACCGGTGACTTCCTGACCTTCCTGGAGATTCTCGAGCAGCTTTTCCCGCTCTTCGCTGTACTCCTGCTCAACAACAGCACGACGCGATACCACCACGTTGTTGCGACGGCGATCCAGTTTGATCACCTTGAATTCCAGATCCTTGCCTTCCAGGTAAGCGGTGTCGCGTACCGGACGTACATCGACAAGCGAGCCGGGCAGGAATGCACGGATGTCGTTCAATTCAACAGTGAAGCCGCCTTTGACCTTGCCATTGATGCGGCCAATGACGGTCTCTTCAGCTTCATGTGCTTTCTCTAGAACTTTCCAAGCCTGATCGCGCTTGGCTTTTTCGCGAGAGAGTCTGGTGGCGCCAAAGCCATCTTCAACAGCGTCCAGGGCCACTTCGACCTGATCACCAATTTCTACTTCGATCTCACCGGCATGGTTGAGAAATTGTGAACGGGGAATGACGCCTTCGGACTTCAGGCCGGCATTGACGATAACAGCTTCAGTGGTAATATCGAGAACGGTTCCAATAATGATGGAGCCGCTACGAAGCTGGGTATTGGAGAGACTCTCCTCAAATAATTCTGCAAAACTTTCGGTCATGGGATTGGGTTTCCTGCAACATGTCTGTTGCATAGGTGAAGCATGATTAATTGCAATCAGATCCACCAGGGTTAAAGTTAAAACAAAGCCGGGATAACCCGGCCACCTGATTTCCTACTGAAATTTATGAGCTCAATTTGCCAGCTCAGGCAGCGCATTATAGACGCGCAGCATGACCTGTTGATAGACCTTGTCAGCGGAAAATTGCGTTGAATCCAGCTGCCAGGCATCCGACGCCGCCTTGAGCGGAGCGACCGCCCGCCCACTGTCACGTTCATCACGCTCTTTAATCTCATCAGTAAGATCGGCGAGATTAACACCCAATCCCTTTTCTTTCAACTGTTTATAACGCCTTAACGCGCGCTCTTCCACACTTGCGGTAAGAAATATTTTAACTTCTGCGGATGGAAAAACCACTGTTCCCATATCTCGTCCGTCAGCTACCAACCCTGGGGCTTTGGCATAACCTTGCTGCCAATCAAGCAGCGCCTGGCGTACCTGGGGAATAGCCGCCACTTTTGACGCCGCGTTCCCGGCTGTTTCTGTGCGAATCGCGTCAGATACGTCCTCTTGACCCAGCAAAACTTTGCCCTGACTAAAAGAAAGATCAAGATTTCTTGCCAGATCTACAACTTTATCGACAGTTTCATAACTAATCCCTGCACGTTCAACAGCCAAACCCAGCACCCGATAGATCGCTCCGCTATCCAACAGACGCCAGCCCAGTGTTTCGGCTACCCGGCTTGCCAGCGTCCCCTTGCCGGAGCCCGATGGCCCATCGATGGTGATTACCGGAACGCCGCTCATTCTCCTGACACCTCGGTAATATTCAGTCCACAACCGCTAACCAGGTCAACGAATCCGGGAAAAGAGGTATTCACATTCGCTACATCGACAATCTCGATCGCCCCGGAAGCAACCAGTCCAGCCATTGCAAATGACATAGCGATGCGGTGATCGCCATGGCTCTGCACCTGACCACCGCTGATCGCTCCACCTTTGATTCGAATGCCGTCCGCTGTCGGGTCTGCTTGAACCCCGAGTGAGACCAAGCCATCCGCCATGACCTGAATCCGGTCACTCTCTTTGACCCGCAACTCTTCGGCGCCCTGCAGTCGGGTCTCCCCCTGCGCACAGGCGGCAGCAATGAAGATTGCCGGAAACTCGTCGATCGCCAGTGGTACCAACGCTTGAGGAATATCAATACCCTTGAGTTGGCTGGATCGCACCACAATGTCAGCAACCGGCTCACCACCGATCTCCCGCTGATCGTGTAGCTCGATATCCGCCCCCATCAGTCGCAAAATTGAGATCACACCGTCTCGGGTCGGATTGATCCCCACATGCTGCAGCCTGACCTCTGAACCCTTGGCGATGACAGCGCCAACCATGAAAAAGGTCGCCGAAGAGATATCCGCCGGCACATCGATTTCACAGGCGGTTAATTTGCCACCGCCTTGAAGGCAAGTTTTCGCGCCGTTTCGCTGTAAGCGATATCCAAATCCCTGCAGCATACGCTCGGTATGGTCACGGGTCGGCGCCGGCTCAGTCACACAGGTCTCGCCCTCAGCGTAGAGACCAGCGAGCAATATGGCGGATTTCACCTGAGCACTGGCCATCGGCAGCTTGTAGTCGATACCTTTAAGCTGTTGCTCTCCGGCCAGCGCCAAAGGGGCTGTACCACCTGCCTGTGAGTCGATTTTCGCCCCCATTTCACGCAGCGGATCGATCACCCGCCCCATCGGCCTACTAGAAAGCGAGTGATCTCCGGTCAGTGTCACCGCAACACCACTGCCAGCCAGTAGACCACTGAGCAATCGCATGGATGTTCCGGAATTTCCAAGATCCAAAGGAGTCTCGGGCGTTGAGAGACCATGCATGCCCACCCCTTTGATCCGCACTCTACCCGCCTCAGGCCCTTCGATCTCGACACCCATGGCGCGAAATGCATTGAGTGTGGCGAGACTGTCTTCACCTTCTAGAAAACCGTTGACCCGGGTCTCTCCCTCAGCCAGTGAGCCGAGCATGATGGAACGGTGGGAGATGGATTTATCACCCGGCACTCGAATCTCCCCGCGCAATGTTCCGCCGGGTATTACTTGATAGTGTCGTTTTGTTGTTTGCAACTTTGTTGTACTCATAATTGTTGGCTGATTCGGAAGAGATGGCGGTTTTACTTCGGATGTTTGACACCATCCACATAGCGATCCCGCGCCTGCTTAGCCGATTCGAACAGTTTTAGTAAACCATCTTCATCGCCCTTTTCGAGTAAGCCGGCCAGATCATGCAGCTCATTTGCGAAACGGGTCAGCATGCTGCTCAGTGCCTGCTGGTTGGCCATACAGATATCGCGCCACATCACAGGATTACTCGAAGCAATGCGGGTAAAATCTCTGAAGCCGCCAGCCGCAAAGCGAAAGATCTCATCATTCTCTTTCATACGCGCAAGGCTATCCACCAGGGAGTAGGCCAGCATGTGAGGCAGATGACTGGTCGCGGCCAACACCTCATCGTGGTGCTCTACCCGCATTGAAGAGACCTCGGCACCACAATCCCGCCACATCTGTTCGACGCGCTGCAGCGCTTCAGCAGCGGTCTCTTCGAGGGGGGTCAGAATCACCCGGCGATTTCGATAGAGCTCGGGAAATGCGGCTTCCACGCCACTGCGTTCCGTTCCGGCAATCGGATGTCCAGGCACAAGAAAGTCAGGTATCCCCTGAAATACCGCTTCAGCATCCCGTACCACACTGCCTTTGACGCTGCCTGCATCGGTGACCACGGCATGCTCGGATAAGTGACCTTTGAGTGCCTCGAAGGTTGCCCGCATGGCGCCGAGGGGAACGGCTAGCAGCACCATATCAGCGCCTTGGACCGCATGTGCTACATGGTGGGTATAGTGATCGATGACACCCAACTGCTGAGCTTTCTGCAGGTTCGCCTCGCCTCGGCCGCAGCCGACAACCTCCTTTACCTTGCCCTCCTCTCTGAGAGCCATGGCCACCGAACCGCCAATCAGGCCCACTCCGATGATTGCCAGTTTTTCAATCATCTTTGCAGCACCTCCCTCAATGCTGTCAGAAGACGCTGGTTCTCCTCTTCCAATCCGATGGAAATTCGCAAATGATTGGGCATACCATAAGCCGCGAGGGGCCGGACAATGCAACCCCGCTTCAACAGTGCACGATCCACCACCGATGCATCGCTGCCAAGATCTAAAGTGATGAAGTTTCCGACTGAGGGGATGTAGTCAAGTGACAAGGCCTCAAAACCCTGACAAAGCTGTTCCATACCAGCATTGTTCAATGCCACACTCTGCTGAATGAATGCTTCGTCTTCAAGTGCCGCCAGAGCGGCGACCTGGGCCATACTGTTGACGTTGAAAGGTTGTCTTACACGATTCAGCAGATCCGCAACATCTGGATGAGCTAGGGCATAGCCAATCCTCAAGGAAGCCAACCCATACGCCTTGGAAAAGGTGCGGGTCACAATCAAATTTGGAAACTCATCCAACCATTGTGACGCATCCGGGTAGTCAGCGGCCTGAACATATTCGAGATAGGCCTCATCGATGACCACTATGGTGGTTTGGGGAAGCTGTTGCAGAAAACTGTAGAGCGCCTTTTCTGTCAGCCAGGTGCCGGTCGGATTGTTGGGATTGGCTATCCACACCACTGCGGTGTTGTCTGTCACTCGCTGCAGCATGGTGTCCAGGTCGTGAGCATACTGTTTCGCCGGCACCGAGACCAGCTCTGCACCAGCTGCCTGGCTACTGATTGGATAGACGGCAAAGGCGTATTGGGAAAACAGGGATATTTTCCCAGGAGCCAGGAACACCCTGGCTACCATATCCAGGACATCGTTTGAACCATTACCAAGGATGATGCTTGAAGCATCCCGCTGGTGCTTCTCAGCCAGTCGTTGATGCAGTTCAAAACCACCGCCATCCGGATAACGACTCAGCTCACCCATGGCATCTGTAATCGCCTGGGTAACTCTGGGACTTACGCCGAGCGGATTCTCATTGGAAGCCAGCTTTATCGAGTGACTGATACCAAGCTCCCGCTCCAATTCAGCGATCGGCTTGCCCGGTACGTAGGGAGTCAAAGCTCGTACACCCTCTGCGGCATGTGTTAGAAAAGGGAGGTTTGAACGCTTCATTGCAGGTTATTCAAATTTGTATGATCGACACCACTCAAAGAACGGCTTTGGGATAGGAACCCAACACTCTGAACTGTGTGGCAGACTGTTCTATCTTTTGCAGCGCCAGGGAGAGATTTTGGTCATCCTTGTGACCCTCGACATCGACAAAGAAGACATAATCCCAACGCCCTCTTCTCGAAGGTCTCGATTCGATTCGGGTCATACTGATGCCATGCTCAGCGAAAGGACTTAACATATCGTGCAGCCCCCCTGCCTTGTTGTGGGTTGAGAACAGTATCGTTGTTTTATCCTGACCACTCGCTGCCACATCCTGTTTGCCGATGACCAGAAATCGAGTGGTATTACCCGGCTCATCCTCGATATTGGTTGCCAGCTGGTTTAGCTGATAGATCTCCCCGGCCGCCTCACCAGCGATCGCCGCACTGCCAGAATGCTGTGAGGCAAGCTCGGCCGCTTCAGCATTACTGTTCAGTGCGATGCGTTCGGCATTGATCAGATGGCGATCGAGCCAGCCTCGGCACTGGGCCAGGGACTGAGCGTGAGAGTAGACCTTCTCTACAGAAGCCAGGGTATTTTCCTTACTGAGCAGCTGATGGTTGATCCTCAAGGTCACTTCACCACAAATTAGCAGTGGCGAGTTGAGAAAGCTATCCAGGGTATGGCTGATCACCCCTTCCGTGGAGTTCTCGACTGGCACAACACCATATTGGCAGGCCCCAGCCTCGACATCACGGAAGATATCGCCAATCGAGTTCAGCGAATGGGTAATTACCGAATGGCCAAACTGTTTTAACGCTGCGGCCTGGGTATAGGTGCCATCAGGACCGAGAAACGCTACGTTCAGTGGCTTTTCGAGTGCCAGGCAGGCGGACATGATCTCACGAAACAGGCGCGCCACCTCTTCACCGTCCAAAGGTCCCTGGTTTCGGGCTTTGACCTTACGTAATACCTCAGCCTCTCGCTCCGGTCGATAAAACTCCGCCTCTGGGTTGGCGCTCAACTTGATGCGTGCCACTTCCTGAGCCGCTTCAGCACGCTCATTCATCAATGCTTGCAGCTGTGAATCGATCTCATCGATCCGTTGGCGTATGCTTTTCAGCTTGGCATCATCGTTCATGAAAAACCCCAAGCTCAGTTACCGCTCCCATTCAAAGAGCGCACAGAGAGAACGCCCTCGATGGAAGCGAGCGTTTCAAGCAGTTGCTGACTGGGTTTCTGATCCACATCCAGCAGGGTAACCGCCACATTGTCACGAGATTTATTCAGCATATCGAGAATATTCAACCCCTCATTCGCAAGGTCGGTGGAGATCTGTCCGACCATGTTGGGGACATTATTATTCACCACAGCGATTCGATGGCCACCGTTTCTTGGCAAATGAATGCTGGGAAAATTGACCGAGTTGGTGATATTGCCATTTTCCAGATAGTCCTTCACCTGATCCGCCACCATAATTGCGCAGTTATCTTCCGCCTCTTTGGTCGAAGCACCCAGGTGAGGCAGGGTAATCACCCGTGGGTGATCCTTGAGTAGATTACTGGGAAAGTCGCAAACGTAGGCATAGAGATGACCGCTATCCAGGGCATCCACCGCCGCCTGGTCATTAATAATGCCGTTGCGGGCGAAATTGAGCAGCACCGACCCCGGTTTCATCAATTTCAGCCGCTCCGCATTGATCATATTGGCGGTGGCATCGGTCAGCGGGACATGAAAAGTGACGAAGTCAGATTTTGACAACAGATCGTCGACGCTGAGCGCCTGTTGAACCTCTGAAGCCAACTTCCAGGCACTCTGCACGGTGATTGTCGGATCATAGCCGATGACATTCATACCCAGGGCACGACAAGCGTTGGCCACTTTGACACCGATTGCGCCCAAGCCGATTACCCCCATGGTGCGTCCGGGCAGTTCGAAACCAACAAAATCCTTTTTACCGGACTCAACCTGTTTCGAAACCTCTCCATCACTGCCACTCAGGTTGGTGGCAAACCGCCAGGCCTGTCCCAGATTTCTTGCCGCCAACAGAGCCCCGGCCAGCACCAGCTCTTTTACCGCATTGGCATTGGCTCCAGGTGCATTGAAAACCGGGATACCTCTGGTGGTCATATCAGCAACAGGAATATTATTCACCCCTGCCCCCGCCCGCCCTATGGCCTGTACTGTCTCCGGGATCTCCATCTCATGCATCTTGTAGGAACGCAGCAAAATGGCATCCGGCTGGCTGACTTCTGAGGCCACCTCATAACGCTCCCGAGGCAGGCGATCCAAACCGGCCACAGATATATTGTTCAGGGTCAAGATTTTATACATGCTATCTCTCTTGTTTCTGATTTACGCACTGCCTGTGCGTTGACGGATTATCCGTTCACCCGTTCAAATTCAGCCATATAGTCGATTAATGCCTGAACACCCTGCTCTGGCATCGCGTTGTAGATACTGGCCCGCATGCCCCCCACGGAGCGGTGTCCTTTCAGGGTTTTGAGACCCTCTGCACTGGCGCCTTCGAGGAATTTGCTGTCCAGATCAGCATTTGCCAGGGTAAACGGCACATTCATCCAGGAGCGACTCTCAGGACTAACCGGATTAGCATAAAAATCTGAGTTATCAATGGCGCTGTAGAGTGCGGCGGACTTGCGCTGGTTCACTTCCGCCATGGCGTCCAAACCACCTCGATCCTGCAGCCACTTAAAGACCAGTCCGGCCAGATACCAGCCGTAGGTTGGCGGGGTGTTGTACATTGAGCCGTTGTCGCTATGGGTGGCGTATTGGAACATCACTGGGGTATCGTCCCCAGCCTGGCCGATCAGATCCTCACGAATGATCACCAGGGTCAAACCGGCCGGTCCGATATTCTTCTGCGCACCAGCATAGATGATCCCATAGTTGGTAACATCGATAGGTCTGGAGAGAATGGTTGATGAGAAGTCGGCAATCAGCGGCACCTCTCCTGTATCAGGGATATAGGGGAACTCAACCCCCTGAATCGTCTCATTGGGGGTGTAGTGCACATAGGCCGCATCACCACTGAGCTGCAGCTCGGACTGATCTGGTGTCGTGGTGAATTTAGACGCTTCGGTGGTTGCCGCAATATTCACATCAGCAAAACGCTTTGCCTCTGCAATCGCTTTTTTCGACCAGGAACCGGTATTGATGTAGTCCACTTTACCCTTACCGCTCGCCAGATTCATCGGAATCATGGCAAACTGACTGGAAGCGCCGCCCTGCAGAAACAGCACTTTATAGTTATCCGGAATTTTCAACAGGCTGCGTAGATCCGCTTCAGCCTGTTCCGCAATCGACATAAACTCCTTTCCCCGGTGACTCATCTCCATCACCGACATACCAGCGCCATGCCAATCCAGCATCTCTTGCTGTGCCTGCTGTAAAACCGCTTCCGGCAACATCGCCGGTCCGGCGCTGAAATTAAAGACTCGTGACATCTTAGCCTCTCAAGTTTGCTGTGAAAAACGGGGCCGAGCGTGAAATCTGCCGGCCCTTAAAGATAGTTTCCCTGTGAAAATTCCGATTATTCCTCTGTGTCCTCGGCTGAGCCATCCTGATCAGCCTCGTCATCGGTTTCACCTTCAAGATTTTCAACTCGCTCAATACCGATCAGTTTCTCTTTTTTACTGAGTCTGATCATGATCACCCCTTGGGTGTTGCGCCCCATTTGAGAGACTTCCGCAACCCGATTACGCACTAAAGTGCCCCCATCGGTAATCATCATTACTTCATCCTCGTCGATCACCTGAACCGCTCCAACCACATCGCCATTGCGTTCCGAGGTCTGGATCGAGATGACACCCTGTCCACCCCGGCCATGCACCGGATACTCCTTGATGGCCGTACGCTTACCATAACCATTCTCAGTCACGGTCAACACATCCCCTTCTGAGGCGACGATCAGCGATACCAGTTTATGTTCATCTTCCAGGCGAATACCACGTACACCGCAGGCTGTACGCCCCATCGGCCGTACGTTGGATTCAGAAAAGCGCACCGCTTTACCGCTGCTGCTGAACAGCAGGATGTCCTGCTCACCATCGGTTACCGAGACACCGACCAGCTTATCACCATCTCTCAGATCGACGGCGATGATGCCGTTCGCTCGCGGCCTGGAGAAGGCTTCAAGTGAGGTTTTCTTGACTGTACCGGAACTGGTCGCCATGAAGACATAACGGTCGTCTTGATACTCTCTCACCGGCAAAATCGCATTGATCTGCTCCTCACTCTCCAGCGGCAGCAGATTGACGATCGGCTTGCCGCGGGCGTTGCGACCTGCCTGGGGCAGTTCATAGACTTTCAGCCAGTAAACTTTGCCCTGGTTGGAGAAGCAGAGGATGGTGTCGTGGGTACTGGCAACGAACAGTTTGTCGACGAAATCCTCATCCTTGGTGGCCGTCGCCACTTTACCCTTACCGCCCCTTCGCTGAGCCTGATAGGTGCTCACCGGTTGGGCCTTGGCATAGCCCGCATGAGAGAGGGTGACCACTACATCCTCTTCGGTAATCAGATCCTCCAGGGTCAGATCGAGACGGGTCTGGATGATCTCGGTGCGACGCTCATCGCCATACTGCTCGATAATCTCGATCAACTCATCGCGAATCACCTGCATCAGGCGATCAGGATTACCCAGGATATCGAGCAGATCGGCAATCTTCTCAAGCAGTTCCTCATACTCCTTGATGATCTTGTCCTGCTCAAGACCGGTCAGCCGATGCAGTTTCAATTCCAGAATGGCCTGTGCCTGGACTTCGGTCAGACGGTAGCCCGCTTCCGTTAAGCCGAACTCATCGGTCAACTCTTCAGGTCGGGTTGAGGATGCACCGGCGCGATCGAGCATCGCTTCAACGGCACCGGACTTCCAGCACTGTGCCAACAAGCCTCTTTTCGCCTCAGCCGGACTGGCCGCCTGTTTGATCAGCTGGATCACCTCATCGATGTTTGCCAGCGCCACTGCCAAGCCTTCCAACACATGGGCCCGTGCCCTGGCTTTGCGCAATTCATAAAGCGTTCTGCGGGTCACCACTTCGCGACGGTGACGAATGAAAAATTCAAGCAACTGTTTGAGGTTAAGCAGCCTCGGCCGACCATCTACCAGGGCCACCATGTTGATGCCGAAGACACTCTGCATGGCGGTCTGCTGATAGAGGTTGTTGAGCACCACTTCAGCCACTTCACCGCGACGCAGTTCGATGACGATGCGCATGCCATCCTTATCGGATTCGTCACGCAGTTCAGTAATACCTTCGATACGTTTGTCTTTGACCAGCTCGGCAATCTTCTCGATCAGCCGGGCCTTGTTGATCTGGTAAGGCAGCTCATTGACGATAATGGTCTGCTTGCCATTGCTCTCATCGGTTTCAATCTCACTACGGGCACGCATATAGATGCGGCCTCGGCCAGTATGGTAGGCCTCGTGAATACCGGTGGCGCCGTTGATCAAACCGGCAGTGGGGAAATCGGGGCCCGGTAGATGGTTCATCAGCTGATCGATGGAGCTATCGGGATTGTCGATCAGCGCCACACAGGCATTGATCACCTCAGTGAGGTTGTGAGGTGGCACATTGGTGGCCATTCCGACCGCAATACCGGCTGAGCCATTCACCAGCAAGTTGGGAATCCGCGCCGGCAGTACGGAGGGTTCATGCTCGGTCTCATCATAGTTGGCAATGAAATCCACCGTCTCCTTATCGAGATCATCGAGCATGGTATGGGCGATGCGCGCCATGCGAACTTCGGTGTATCGCATCGCCGCCGGTGAATCACCATCCACTGAACCGAAGTTACCCTGCCCATCAATCAGCATGTAGCGCATGGAGAATGGCTGGGCCATGCGAACGATGGTGTCATAGACTGCCGTATCACCATGGGGATGGTATTTACCGATCACATCACCGACGATACGCGCTGACTTTTTATAGGCCTTATTCCAGTCGTTACCCAGCTCACTCATTGCATAGAGGACACGACGATGCACGGGTTTCAGCCCGTCACGGACATCAGGGAGCGCGCGGCCTACGATCACGCTCATGGCATAAGCCAGATAGGATTGTTGCATCTCGTCTTCGAGATTGACGGGGAGTACTTCTTTTGCGAATTCTGTCATGAGTTAAGGCTGGCTTCTCTAATATTGCCCAGGCTGGTCGGCAAGCGATTGGCAAATTGCTACCTGAAAGCTCTGTAGGGCGTCAGAAAAAAGCAGAGTGTACCACAGTCCCCCGATACTGTGTTGTATAAAAAACGGCTGAAATCCGTTTTAAGGGCCTCTCAGGTCAATTAATCATCAAATTCTGCATCTTTTCTCTATTTGGCGCATGAACAACTCCCTTCTCTGTGACGATTGCATCCACCAACCCAGCCGGTGTGACATCAAACACGGGATTCCATACCTTCACGCCAGTTGCCGCAACGCGCCATCTACCGCAGCTTTCGATCTCTGCGCCATCTCTCACCTCTATCGGTATCTGTTCGCCGCTGGGCAGTGACAGATCGATGGTCGAGGTGGGCGCCACAACCATGACTTTCAGGTTGTGGTACTTGGCCGCAACAGCCAGATGATAGGTGCCGATCTTGTTTGCCACATCCCCATTGGCGGCAATCCGGTCTGAGCCGACAATCACCCAGTCAACCTCTCCCTGGCGCATCAGACTGGCCGCGGCCCCATCGGCGAGCAGGGTTACCGGGATCTTGTCCTGCAGCAACTCCCAGGCGGTCAGTCTTGCTCCCTGCAGCCAGGGGCGGGTCTCATCCGCATAGACTCTGGTCAGTTTTCCATGAGTGAACGCCGAGCGGATAACCCCCAGGGCAGTGCCATAACCACCGGTTGCCAATGCCCCCGCATTGCAATGGGTAATCACCCTGGACCCTGATGAGATCAATTCAGCACCGAGATCACCCATGGTTCGGTTGGCGGCGATATCCTGCTGATGGATCGCTTTGGCTTCATCCAGCAACAGCTCAGAGGGATCTCCCTCACCGGGCAGCGCCTCGATCAAGCGTAACATTCGCTCAATGGCCCAGAACAGATTCACCGCAGTCGGCCTGGAGCGACGTAATTCATCCACCTCATCCAGCATGTTGGCACGCCATTGGCTGGCATTCGATTCAAATGCCTGGCGTGCCGCCAGAACCATTCCATAGGCGGCCGTTACACCGATTGCCGGGGCACCTCGAACCACCATTTCGGATATCGCCTTGGCGGTCTCCGTGGCGCTATTCAATGCCACAAAAGTGACCTGCTCAGGCAGGACTCTCTGATCCAGCAGAAAGAGTCTATTCTCATGCCAGATGATGGCGTCATCGGCTGTTACCTGATCAGGATCGAAGCGGGATTGCATGTTCAATACTACCTTTAAATATTATTCTGGGTGATGAAAAGTAACTTAAATCTGAGGTTCTTTAGTCTCTCATAATTGACCGCCATGGGATATTTCTAAACCAGCCTATTAATCGCTTCATGCACACCCTCTTCTCAACCCTACTCCATCACCGGAGAGGTTTTTTGATGGCTGTATCTGGGAAGATTGATCGTTAATGACACAGCAGTGTGATCGAAATCAAATTTTTTCATCGACTTGTCAGGCATTGCATATTTCCGCTTTAACATGCCATGCTCTCTTTTAACAAACAGATATGAAGCAAAACTATGCCCCAACAGGTTGATCTTCTGATCCATGCGCAGTGGATCATCCCGGTTGTACCGGAAAATCAGGTGCTTACCCATCACAGTCTGGCTGTCAGCGGTGGTCAAATAACGCATATCCTGCCACGTAGCCAGGCTGAGTCTGAGTTGAACCCAGTGCAGAACATCGATCTCCCTGGCCAGGTACTGATACCTGGTCTGATCAATGCCCATACCCACGCATCCATGAGCCTGCTTCGTGGTCTAGCGGATGACCTGCCACTTATGACATGGCTGAATGAACATATCTGGCCTGCGGAAGCCCAGTGGATCAGCGAAGAGTTCATTCATGACGGCTCCCAACTTGCGATTGCCGAGATGCTACTGGGCGGCACCACCTGTTTCAATGACATGTACTTCTTTCCAGACATCACCGGCCGGGCCGCCAACCACGCGGGCATTCGAGCCGTGGTTGGACTGATTGCCATCGATTTTCCATCCGCCTGGGCGGCTGATGGAGACGACTATATCCATAAGGGGCTGGAAGTACATGACCAGTTTCGTCACAACAACAGGATTCACAGTGCTTTTGCCCCACATGCCCCCTATTCAGTAGGTGATCAGTTACTTAAACGGATCGCAATTCTCTCTGATGAAC
The DNA here is from genome assembly GCA_037382205.1 of Candidatus Thiodiazotropha sp. Classification (GTDB taxonomy): domain Bacteria; phylum Pseudomonadota; class Gammaproteobacteria; order Chromatiales; family Chromatiaceae; genus Thiodiazotropha. Next base: position 2,089 of record JARRQD010000020.1, on the reverse strand, counting down.
TTGAGATCCCCATCCATATGCACCTGCATGAGACGCAAGATGAGATTGTTCAAGGTCAACAGCAGCATGGCAACCGACCGATGCAGCGACTCAAGGAGCTTGGGCTACTGTCACCCGCTCTGGCCGCCGTGCATATGACCCATCTTGAAGCGCAAGAGATCGAGCGATTCGCTGCCAGTGGCGCCCATGTGGTGCACTGCCCGGAATCCAATCTGAAACTGGCCAGCGGCTTCTGTCCGGTACAACAGCTGATGCAGGCCGGCATCAATGTCGCCCTGGGCACCGATGGCGCGGCCAGTAATAACGACCTGGACATGTTCAGTGAGATGCACACGGCGGCGCTGCTTGCCAAAGGTGTGGCGGTGGATGCCAGTGCCGTGCCGGCGGCCAGAGCGCTCTCCATGGCAACCATCAATGGCGCCAAAGCGCTGGGATTGCAGGAGATTACCGGGTCACTGGAGATTGGTAAGTCTGCCGACATGATCAGTGTCGATCTCAGCAGACTCGCGACACAACCAATCTATCACCCAATCTCCCAACTGGTCTATGCAGCGGGTCGGGAGCAGGTCTGTCATGTTTGGGTTGCTGGCCAGCAGCTGGTCAGCAATCACACTTTGACAACCCTCAATCAACCCCAGCTCGTCAAACAGGCGTCATCTTGGGCTGAGCGAATCGCTGCCTCGGATTCAGCACAGCGGGACTCGTAAATCCGTGCGTTGATGTGTAACCTAATCCGATTATCACAACCCAACCTAAGCAAAGATCCATGAACCAGGAACAGATCAACGTCGATCACTCGGAAGTCAACAAGTTTGAGGAGCTCGCCTCTCGCTGGTGGGACCCCAATAGCGAATTCAAACCCTTACATGAGATCAACCCGCTGCGCCTCGGCTATATCAAGGAGTTCGCCTCTTTGGAAGGCAAACAGGTTCTCGATGTGGGATGCGGTGGCGGTATCCTCTCTGAAAGCATGGCAGCCAGTGGTGCCCAGGTTACTGGAATCGATATGGGAGAAGCACCCTTGCAGGTGGCCAGGTTACATCTGCTGGAGTCTGGACTCGATGTCAATTATGAACGGATTCCAGTGGAGCGCCTTGCTGAAGAGCGCCCCGCCTCTTTCGACCTGATTACCTGTATGGAGATGCTGGAGCATGTCCCTAACCCGGCTTCCGTTGTCCAGGCTTGCGCCAAGCTGGTCAAACCTGGTGGCCATCTGTTCTTCTCAACCATCAACAGAAACCCCAAATCCTATCTGTTTGCGATTGTCGGCGCGGAATACTTACTTAACTTGCTGCCCAAAGGCACCCATGACTACGCCAAATTTATCCGCCCTTCAGAGCTTGGCACATGGATCAGGGAATCCGAACTGGAGAGCCTGGATATCAAAGGGCTCAGCTACAACCCACTGACCCAGCACTATCGCCTTGGTGACGATGTGGATGTCAACTATATGGTTGCCACAATCAAACAGGATTAATCACATTAAGCCGAATCGCACCGAGTGTGTGCTGTTCGATCTGGATGGCACATTCGCCGACACGGCGCTGGATCTGCACCACACCATGAATCTTCAGCTGGAGAGACACGGCAGAGCGCCGATTTCGTTTCAGCGGTTCAGACCAACGGTCTCACACGGCAGTCGGGCAATGCTGCAGGTCGGTTTTGGATTTGATCCCGAGCACCCCGATTTTAGTACGCTACAAAGCGAGTTTCTCGATCTCTACCTGCAGAATATTGCCCTGCGAACCCGGCCATTTGATGGCATGCTTGAGCTGTTGGAAAAATTGGAATCTCAGGCCATACGCTGGGGCATAGTCACCAATAAGCCAGCCCGATTGACAGACCCACTGATGCAAAAACTGGGGCTCCGACAACGTGCCTCAAGCGTGATCAGCGGTGATACAACCGGCTACGCCAAACCCCATCCAGAGCCTATTCTACAGGCCTGCAGAGAGTCTGGCGCCCGCCCTGAGCATACCCTCTATGTTGGAGATGCCCAGCGGGATATTGAAGCCGGGCGCAACGCAGGCACCCGGACATTGATTGCCATGTTCGGCTATCTGGCTGACACTGACAGACCGGATAGTTG
>JARRQD010000019.1:0-37686 GCA_037382205.1 Candidatus Thiodiazotropha sp. | reverse complement strand
CTGCCAACGGTTCTACCCTCCTGACCTGGAGCAGTTCCTATGCTACCAGTTGCTCCGCTAGTGGTGACTGGTCAGGCAACCAGTCTACATCAGGTACGCAAACGATAACGGGAATAACAGCTGATAGTATATTCAATCTTACCTGTTCAGGTGTCGCTGAAAGTAGTACGGAAAGTGTTACTGTGAGCGTTTCAAGCGAACCCAGTAACGAGACTGATAACAGTGACTGCTCTCATGTCATTCCAAACGGCACCTATTCAACAGATATCAATTCAGACACTTATCCTCCTGGTTCACTGGTCTGTGCTGAAAATGATGGCCAAGTTATCTTTACCGGCTTGTTCAATCCAAGTGGATACAACATGAGAGGTTTTGTCGTCGCCAGCAGTAACAGTAAGTCTGTTTCGAATGGTACATTTGAACGCATGTCATTCGTCGGTGGACCATCTTGTGGCAATAATGTTAATACTGAAGCAGGTGAAAATACCATAATCATGGATTCAGTTTTTTACGGTGAAGGTGGCCGTTATCTTTTTCTTGCGTATGAAACATCTGGAGTTCAGATTATCAATGGAATCTTTCGTGTAGATGGAGGTTGGGGGGAAACAAGTGATTGTAATGAATATGAGCCGAATGCTGCACTTAACTTTTATGACACCAATTCAGCAAGTTGTGAAGGTTGCATCAATTTTGATACACGAGTGACAGCTCAACAGGACTCTGAAACCCTTGGTGGACTAGGCGTCAACGCTCATACAAGCAACCTCTGTTATGACGTAACGATTAGCAACAGTCTCGAGTTCAACTCCGATGGATTCTGGGCTGATGGAAATGGCCAATGCAATACTCAATATACGAACGTATATGGTGACATATCATTGAATCTAAATGGCACCGCAATCATTACAGATGCAACCGGTAATGAATGTAATAGCTGGTCAGGCTCAGTCAATATTCAAGACAGTGATTTTTCAGCCGGCAATTGCTCTAGTAATGGGAGCGGAGCAAACGTTATTCTACCTCTCGATTTTCTTAATGACCCTCGTTGGAGATCAGAAATGTGCGGCGGTTTAAGTAATCGAACAGATGGATGGTGTGCTACACAGATGAGTTTAAGTGATTACATATCACAATGATTCGTTTGTTTTTTGGTGATTCAAAGTATAGAAGATATAGACGCTCCCTTTACCGATGACTAGCATCATTGATGGATACCTCTATGTGGTAAATTGCACCACCCCATCATAAAAACGGAGGCGCCTATGAACCATAGGCGTAATCTCTATCGGCCTGAGTGTCGATGATACCCAGCACTATGGATCGGCCCTGAAAACAGAAAATGCTGTGGCTGCCTAATGAAGCAATACCATAAGCACAATCTAAAACCAGATTGTCATCGGCTCGAATAAATGGATTGCTCGTCTACCCGCCCTGATGCGATTCAACTCCCCAGGTTTCCGTCTGAATCTACCCTTTTCCACGGCCTTTTTGGCCTTGCGTCTTATTTCGCACAACAAACCACTGGCAACCTTTCCTGCTGTTGTTTAGCCCCTAGTGTAGTGAATGCCCGGGTTGAAACCCGTTTGTTTGATCAGTTGGCCGAGATGGCCCGGTAGACGATCCCCAGCACCCGGCCCTCCGGTCTGGTTGGATCCTCAGGCGATCTGTTTGATGGCTATCTCCTGCCCCGGCTGGGCAGATTCCACAGACGCATCCAACTTGTCGAAGTTGAGATATTTATCGATCTCCGGCGCAGGCCGAATCCAGGAATCCGTCGGTGTTTTGGAAAACCGGGTCAACTACTGACCGCCAGTTCGATCGCTGCTTTGTCCACCGGCAACTGGATAACGAATTCCGCGCCCCCTTCCGCCGAGGCTTCTACGCTCAGGGTACCCTGGTGCTGTTCCACGATGATGGAGTGGGCGATGGAGAGTCCCTGACCGGTTCCCTTACCCACACCCTTGGTGGTGAAGAAGGGATCGAAGATCTTTCCCCGGATGGCCGGCGGGATGCCGGGTCCGTTATCGCCGATCCGTAACTCAATCCCACCGTCTCGGCAACGGGTGGCGATCGTGATTGTCCCCTTGTCGAATTTGCCGGTGTTGATCTGATCGGCGATCGCGTGCGCGGCATTGACGATCAGGTTCAGGATGACCTGGCCGATTTTATCGCGATAGCCCATGGGCAGCGGCAGGTCGTCTGACAGGTTGAGTTCGAGCGCCGCCACGTATTTCCATTCGTTGCGCGTCACGGTAGCCACGTTCTTGATGACGTCATTGATGTCCACCGGTTGCTGGGCATCGGTTCCGGGGTGTGAGAACTCCTTCATGGCGGAGACGATGGCGCTGATACGCCGTATGCCGTCCAGAGTCTGGCTGAAGGCCTGCGGGACCTCTTCATTGAGATAGGCCACATCGACCCGTTCAAGGGTGTCGTCGACCGGTTTCAACCAGTTCCTGGGTATATCCAAATCCTCAAGTTGCTCGCGCAATCGATGATAGACGACGAAGACCTGCTGATAGTCATCAAAGGCCTCCTGCAGGAAACGGATGTTGTCCTGCACGTACTGTGTCGGGGTATTGATTTCATGGGCGATACCGGCGGCGAGTTGACCGACGGACTCCAGCTTCTGTGCCTGCAAGAGCTGCTGTTCGAGTGTCTTTCTGTCCGTAATGTCGAGTAGGATGCCGTCCCAGAGGAGTTGGCCGTCGCGTGATTGACGGGGCAGTGCGTTACACAGTACCCAGCGTACGCCGCCGTCGGCTTGATGGATGCGGTACTCCACGTTGATGGGCTGCTGGTTGTGCGAAGCGGTTTTCAGTGTCTCCTCCAGACGTGCTCTGTCCTGGTCATGCACATCGGTGAAGAGCCGGTGAATGTCGCTTTGCGGATCATCGTCACTCTTACCCAGCAGCGAGGCGGTACCGTGACTGACGAACGGATAGCGGCACTCGCCGGCCGAGCTACGGCGACATTGATAGATGATGCCGGGTATGTTCGCAGTGATATTGGTCAGTTGGTCACTGAAGGATTCTGCGCGCTGCATGGCAACCATGAGTTCAGCGTTCGTCTGGCGTAGGCTGATGCCCATACTGAGTACTTCGGCCACTTTGTGGAGAAACGCCTCCTCGTTCATGGAGCGTTCGTGTCCGGCATTAAGATAGAGCACCAGCACACCCAGCAGTCGGTTGTCGGAGTGTATCGGCACGCTGTAGTGGCCGTGGGGTTGCATGCTGTCGCAATGGTTGTCGTGGCGATCATCCAGGCCGCATGCGAAGACGATTTTACGATCTTCGGCCGCCCGGCCGCAGAGGCACTGCCCATAGGGTACAGTCGCGCACAAGTCGCACTGCGTGGAGGAGAAATTGTAGCTCGACACCAGCTTGAGCGTCTCTTCCTGTTCCGGGTGCGTGAGGAAAATGCCCCCTTTGGGCTCGAAGCGCAGCCAGGTGACGGTCTTGATGACGCGCTTGAGGGCATCCTCGAGATAGCTTTCCAGCATGGTCGGTTTGAGCGACAGGTGTAGCAGCGCGGAGAGCACGTGTTGCTCTTCTGCACGATGCTGGGCCTTGATGACAAAGGTGTTGAAGCTCCCCGCCAGGCGGGCTACCTCGTCCCGGCCGGAGGCATCGAGCCGTTGGGTCAGGTCGGCTTCACCACTGGCGATGTTTTCCATGGCGCCGGCAATCTGGTGAATCGGCCGGGCGATGATGCGGCTGATGGTCAAGGCCATGCCAACACCAGTGATGATGCCGAGAATAATGAACATATCGGCGAGGGTGGTGATCTGGTTGCTGTGCAGCAGGAGATTGTTCGAAAGGTCGTCCATGGTTGACTGCTGCATCTGAATGAAGTTATCCAGTTCCGCCTCGAGTTGATCGAACAAGGGGGAGATGCGGGTGCGCATCAGAAAACTATCAGTTCGCCATTGCGCACCGGAATGTATGGATTGCAGTTCTTTCCAACTGCGCTCGTAATGGGTCAATGCCTGTTCGAACTGATGTAGAGCCGATTCATCTTCGAGACTAAGGCTGAATTGCAGCGTGTCGATCTTGTGCAATGTTTCTTGGACCGCATCCAGGTAGAGTCGGGTGTCGTGAACGATCCGCTCACTGCGGTAGGCCAGATAGGCTCTTACAGAGCTTATCACATTGACCCAGTAGTAGCGCAGATCGGATTTCAGCAACAGCAACTCATGGTTGTCGTTGTCCTGGTGGATATCTTCCGACTGCAGAAACTGGGTGGTGAGTTGTTGGATCTCCTGGCTAAGGGGGTTGAGTTGGTGGTTGGCGAAGGCCAAGCCGGGGAAATTGACTTCGTCGTCGGCAGTCTGCAGCAGACGTTCTCCATAGGTGCTCAATTCATCAATGTAGTGACGAATATCATCCAGTACCTTCCCATAGGCCAGATGCTCCATCACCAGTTCGGATTGCTGCAACACCCCTGTGATCCGGTAGACATCGGCAAGCTCTTTCTGATAGCGCTGGGCGGAGGTTTCGTCGTGCAGCGAGACAAACATGCCCAGCGCGGCCACCGTATCATCCAGCCGAGCGTCTAGGTGCAGCGCCAGTTGCTCGATCGGGCGGTGCTGATTCAGCACACGGCCGATCTCGTCCGTGATTTCATTCAGGCGTAATCGGATGAGGGAAGAAGCGAGCAACAGGATAGCCAGTAGCACAGCGAACCCGGCGAAGAGCTTTGTATGGATTTTGTATTTCGAGAGGAACTGATGCACGGCACTAAATCCCATTGAATCAAGGGTTAATATCCAATTAACTGATATATAATTAGCGGCATAGAAGCACATCAGCTTTAGCCGACCGTTCCTCTGTTGATACGGATTGTGAGCATCGGGTTCTAAACTACTGATTGAACGAGCTCAGTAATTAAAGTCGTTACGTTTTCCTTCAGTTACTCCCATATCTGCCGCAGTTGTTACCAGGGAGACAAGTAGTCACTGCGTATTGCCCCTGTATCGCCAGATCACTGCCTGCTCGAAGGATTGACCCTGTCCCATGCCCACAAGGAGTACGCGAACACACCAAATGGACAGCCAGCCCCCTAAACCGCACGTCCTTTTCGTCGACGATGAGCCCAACTTGCTGTCCGGACTCAAGCGATCTCTGCGCGGACAACGCAGTGCGCGTGAGATCTCTTTTGCCGGGTCGGGGATTCCTCACTGGGAGGCAGAGCTGCAGGTGATTTTCTACCCTGACCGGAGTGCATGTGGCGGACGCATTGTTACAGAACCACCAGCGTCTGAATCAGGTCTATCTGGCAGTTATCGGCAAGGAGCATAAACTGCCGGTCTGGCTGGTGTTGGCGGATCCGATCCTCAATGGACATACCTCATGACTGTCGATCAGCGGCCATATCGGGAAAAGGCATTCCCCCTCAAGTACAGCGACAGGATTCTGTTCGTCGATGATGATCAAAATGTCCTGACCGGCTACCGACGCTTGCTGCGGGGCCGCTACGCGATCGAGACCTCGGCCAGTCCGGAAGAGGCCTTACAGATGATCGAGCGCAACGGTCCCTATGCGGTGATCGTGGCCGACATGATGATGCCGAATATGGACGGCGCGGAGCTGTTGGCACGCTGTAAAGCACTGGCGCCGGACACGGTGCGGGTGATGGTGACCGGCAATGTGGATCAACACACCGCGGTAGAGGCGGTCAACCGGGGCGAGGTCTTCCGCTTTTTGAATAAGCCCTGTGAACGCGAACTATTGACTGAGGCGCTGGATAACGCGTTGCGCTTTCATCGACGGTCGGTCGAAGAACATGCTGAATTGAATCGAAGTCTCGCCGACGTGGCCAAACTGACCGACCAGCTGAGCAACGAATCGAAACGGGACCTGCTCACCGGGTTGCATAATCGCCACGCCTTCGAGACCGGTTTACGCGAGTCGCTGGAGGACTCGCTCGCCGATTCGTCCACCGCCAAGGCGCTCTGCCATCTCGACCTCGACCATTTCCATGTGATCAATGAGACCAGCGGCCATATGGCGGGCGATGCCCTGCTGCGTGCAGTAGGCGAGTGTCTCTCATCGAGATGTGATGTCAATGACCTGATCGGGCGGGTGGCCGGCGATGACTTCGCCATCCTCTTTCATGATGCCGACCTGGAACACGCCCGGCAGATCGTCAACGATCTTTGCTATACGCTTCACCACTTCAACTTCGAATGGGAGGGCCAAGTGCTCGACACCCGTGTGAGTATCGGATTGGTGCCCATCGATGCCACGATCGCCAGCGCCACTCAGTTGATGAGTGCGGCGGAGAATGCCTGTCATGTGGCACTGGATCGGGGTGGCGGCCAGGTGCATGTGGCCAGCGCCACCGACAACACCGTAACAGAGCGGGTCAACCAGGCACAGTGGGTCGGCAGGATTCATCATGCCTTGCGCAATGACCGTTTCAGACTCTTCGCCCAGCGCATCATGCCGATCGCCGGGGAGGGAGAAGGTGATCATTACGAATTGCTCATCCGCATGCTCGATGAGCATGGCGAAATCATCCCGCCGGGCCGATTTTTGGACACAGCTGAGCATTATCATCTGTCGACCCTCATCGACCGCTGGGTGATCAGCAAGGCCGAGGAGTGTCTCTCCAGCCATCCCGACTGCCTCAGGAAGCTGAGCTTCTGTTCGATCAATCTGTCTGGACACTCCATCGGCCATCCAGAGATCTTGGCGCATATCCGCAAGACCTTTTCCAACAGCTGCGTACCATCGCAGAAGATCTGTTTCGAGATCACGGAGACCGCCGCGATAGCCCGTGTGAATACCGCCATCCAATTCATCAAACAACTCAAACGGCAGGGCTTTCGCTTCGCGCTGGATGATTTTGGCAGCGGACTCTCCTCCTTCGCCTACTTGAAGAGCCTGCCGGTGGACTATCTCAAAGTTGACGGCTTCTTCGTCAAAGGGATCGAGGTGGACGAGATAGACCGGGCGATGGTCCGCTCGATCAACGAAGTGGCCAAACTGATGGGCAAGCAGACCATCGCCGAGTTCGTGGAGAACGAGCGTGTGCTCAAGGCGCTGAGAATCATTGGCGTGGATTACGCCCAGGGTTACCATATCGGCAAGCCGATACCGCTCGAAGAAATGCTCTGACGCCGCAGTAGCACCTCTAGTCCTGCCGCTTGTTGGCGAACTCCACATCTGGATGTCGTGCTTCGAAATCAGACCCACCTGGGCGACCGGATCCACCTGGGCGTAGTTTATTTAGTGTGCTGGTCCAGCCATTGATCCAGAAGTAAGTAGCGGGACAGAACCTGATAGCGCAAGCCAAGACCCTGCATCAGATAGTGGTGCACTTCAAGCTATCTGCTCATGGCGCATGATCGACAAGTGTCAGGACGCCACCACACCGAACAATCGCGCCTGTATTGGTTCTGCCTGACCAATGCCTTACCAGATCTTCAGCAACGAGCTATGGATAGAACACCGCAAGCCAGAACGTAATCTTATCCGGGTCGGACCACACAGCCTTGTGCTTTCGATTCATAGGAATCTCGAGATAATCCCTCCCCGTCTATTCGACAACCTCATCCCCCTCAGAAGCAATACCAGAAACACACAATATAAAACCAGATTGTCATCGGCTTGAATAAACGAATTGGTCCAGTGGATAAGCGAGAGACTGGGCAACCCAGGTAATCTTCTTTAGACATCGACAACGAAAGCTGCTGTGTATAGGTTGTGGCAACCCCAAAACGGACAGATCTTAATCCGTTAACCCGCACGCGAATAGAAGGATGCTAGCCCAAGGTCTACACTCGCTCTACGATCAAGAAATGGAAAATTCAGGTTGGCAATAGGGGCGTCTATACGACAAGAATAACCGTGACCCTTCGACCCATGTCCGCCCTCGGCGGCTGAATCCCGCGAAGCCTTACCCCCAGAATCTACCGCTAACTCTTGTTATTTTCGCGTGATACTTACGTGACCTTTTTTTACAACACTAGTTCTCGAAGGCACCGGGAAGAAACCAAGGTGTCGGAGTAGTCCATTTTTTAGATTGTATCGAAATCAAAGGAGATCTTCATGATCAGTAGAAGAAAATTAGCATCTGTTGCCATGGCTACTGCTGCCGCTGCAATGTTTTCAGCCGCTCCCATCAGTGCGGCCCAGGCAGGTCAAGCCGACATACAATGTTACGGTGTCAACAAGTGCGGAGGTCACAACGACTGCAAGACCGCCAACAATGCCTGTAAAGGTCTTGCTTCATGCAAAGGCCAGGGTTTTGTCACCATGTCCAAACACGCTTGCGAAGAGATCGGCGGCTCCGTCAACAAACCAAGCAGCTAAGCGGCTCAGACCCAGAGTGGGTAGCACCGTCGGTATCGAGAGTGCTACCCGCCTGCTCTTTCACACGCCAGGTACGCGGACAGAGGGTATACCGTGAACAAAAGCAACACAATCGACAGACCTTTTCTCGGATACGGATTGGGTCTGCGCAAACAACACTATAACGATGTACTCGATCAGCGCCCAGAGGTGGACTGGTTTGAGATCATCTCAGAGAACTACATGGTTGACGGAGGCAAGCCCCTCGACTACCTGGACAGAATCCGTGAACACTACCCGATGGTGATGCACGGTGTATCCATGTCCATCGGCAGCGTTGAACCACTGAATGAGCGATATCTGAGACAACTGAAGTCCCTAATCAAGCGTGTGGAGCCAGTCTGGTTCTCCGATCATCTCTGCTGGACCGGAGTCAACGAACTAAACCTACACGATCTTCTGCCCTTACCCTATACCGAGGAGGCGCTTGATCATGTGGTGGATCGAGTCAAGCAGGTGCAGGATTATCTGGGGCGGCAGATGTTGCTGGAGAACGTATCCAGCTATATCAGCTACAACGAATCAGAGATGAGCGAGTGGGAGTTCCTGTGCCAAGTCGCCGAACGCGCTGACTGCCAGATTCTGCTCGACATCAACAATATCTACGTCAGCGCCTTCAATCATGAGTTCGATCCCCATGCCTACCTAGCCGCCATGCCGGGGGATCGCATCCGGCAGATACATCTGGCCGGACACATTCATGAGCAGGATCTGATCATCGACACCCACGATCAACCGGTGGCAGCCCCGGTGTTCGAACTCTACGCCGCGGCGCTAGAGCGTTTCGGGCCTATCTCCACGATGATCGAGCGGGACGACAACATCCCTCCTCTCCCCGAGCTTCTCGACGAACTGGAACAGGTGCGCAAGATCAGCCAGCAGGCGATTCACGCACGTGTCGCCTGAGTACTGCCATGAAACGCTTAACACAACTGCAAAACAGCTTTCAGTCCTTCATCCTGAGCCCCGACGACACCCAACAGCAGACCTGGGTTAACGACCAGGGACACGTCTCGGCTGGCACTCGACTGAATGTCTATGCCCACGCCTACAGAGCACGACTCATAGAGGTTCTGGCTAACGATTATCCCGCCGTAGCCGCAGCAATCGGCGAGCATCGGTTCAGGCACCTGGCCGAGTCTTACATCCAACGCTACCCCTCTTCCTACTTCAGCTTGCGGAATTTCGGCAACCGCTTTCCAACCCATGTGGCTGACAACCGGCAGCGCCCGCAGGATGAGCAAACTGTGGGCTGGCTGTATGAGCTGGCCCTGTTCGAGTTGAGATTGGGTCAAGCCTTTGATGCCCCCGACCACACACCAATCAACGAACAGGAGGTTGCCCAAATTCCCGCTGAACGTTGGCCCTCACTGAAGCTTGAATTCATGCCTTCACTCAGCACCATGGCGCTGGAATGGAATACGCCGGCCCTCTGGAAGAACCTGACTTCCGAGCAGCCGGTGGCAATGAAAGCGGTTCACGGCGAAACCTCCCCCTGGCTGATTTGGCGCCAGGATCTGCTCACCCGTTTCCGCTCACTCGATCAGGATGAGCGTATTCTACTGGACGGACTGCAACGGGGCGCCAATTTCAACGAAGCCTGTATGCTCATGACCGCCCTGTTGAACGAGGAGGCAGTTGCTATGCGCGCCGCGGGTCTGCTGAAGAGTTGGCTGAATCAGGACATGATCGCCGGCATCTACTACAGCTAAGCTGGAGCTTTAGACCGCCAGACGCACATAGACCGTATCCCTTTACGGTTGAACGACGACACCGCACAAGGTCATCTAGGGCCTGTTAACACTAATCCAATACCTACCCGATTTATAATGTTGACATTTATTGGTATGACACATATGCAAACAAATATTTGATCATTGTTACCAATAATGGAAGTTGTAGAGAGTATTAAATACGGCAACACTGGCTTTGACTCCAACGCCTTGAGATCAAGGGATGCTCACTTTGCTCTCATCAAACTCAGGCATCCCGCTACAGACAGATAATCTGTGGAAGAAGGTGAGATATTCCGTCACGTTGATGATGACTAGCTAGCCACTGGTCGATCCCTGACAGATTTCTGATCTTGGTCAGTATAAAGAAATCATGAAACGAATCATGTAAGTGGTGTGGCAACAAATGTCTATTACTGGTTTTTACCTAAGTAAGTATACCGACGCTGTACTGTTAGGGTCGGGGAAATCCATAATCATCCGGAGATTGCGCTGGATTTTGTCCCGGATTCTAGGCGCACAAAGGGGAGCATAGCCGCTCTACGTGACCCTTTGTGCAACAAGCAAGATTGGATGATTATTTATTTCCCCGGCCCTTAAGTATCAACTGGCTAAACATGGCAGTTAGTTTTTAACGAAACAGACACGCAATGTGTCGAAATATTTTACAGTTAACGTAAATTGAAAATAACGCCTAACTCTAAGCTATTAATAATTATGATTTTAATTCCTATGGCATGTGTGTTGCTATGCAATGAGAATCATGAAAACCCCAGAAATATATTTTTAGCTTTTACTCTTACAGAAAAGTCACTTGACAAAAATGCAGTGCGTCCTTTCAAAAACACTTTTGCGTAATTTCAAATTTTTTATGTACATGTTTCATTCCGAGTTGCAACCAGATTCACGAGGAAAACATCTGATACTTCAGAAACCATAGCCTGACGGAAATCATCTAAAATAGCACCCATTTAGAGATCAAAAGGATTTTGTTTATGATTTATTGTACTTAGAACATATTGTTTCAACTATCTCAATTTCTTTATTCATTCTCGAAGAGACTTGAAATAATATTTTTTACGTTCTTATTCCTACCTATTTCAATAATAGTTGGGTTCGTTTGTCTTCATTTTCGTAACGCTTAGTAACTCATTAATCCAATATAAGCATTATTTTGCAATTTTTTATAGAAGTTAAAACATCAATATACTTAAAGTATTTGCAGATAATATTGCTGCACTATATTTTCTAATTATGTTCTCTTAGTTTGACGATTAGACACTATTTTTAGCTTATTTTATTTGCAATGATCTTATAATTGATTATTTACAAAATAATGTTTTGACAATCAGAATAAAGTTGCTAATCTACCTCTAGACCGTGACGACGGTCAAAAAAAGGGAATGCACAACATCACAGTTCATGTCTGATTCGTGCATCTATCACATCATTAATCTTCAATTACTCAAGGAGCATTATTATGAGAACATTGAATACTATAGAGCTGAGCAAAGTGGAAGGCGGCTGCGATGATCCTGCACCAGTCTGTGAACCAGATCCAGTCTGCGAGCCGGATCCTGTCTGCGAACCAGTACCTGTCTGCGAACCACCACCTGTCTGTGTACCAAGACATAGACATCACCACCACCATCATCACATGCTTTCTTGTTTCAGTTTTATTTTTTGCTGGTGCTAAGTTGATTTAATAGTGGTACTGGTCGGTGAGTTTTTCTCACCACAATTAGATCGGCCACTTCTGTGGCCGATCTGGCACACCAGTTAAATCATGAGACAGCTGACACAACGCGTGAGATTTCTTTACCCTTTCTACTCTAGACAGTATGAGCATGTAAGGCTCAATTTAGGTTATTTTTTCGAGACTAGATTGATCTTTTAAATGGCTGATGGCGCAAGGATGAATGACGAACTTTTCAGGCGAGAGGCAGTTGAGGCCCAACAGAATAATCGTCAAACAGGAGTGATACTACTCACACAGTCCATCCCACTATGGAACCTTACGATTGTTGTTAGTATCGTTACACTTGCTATAGTTCTTTTTCTCACATTCGGCGAATTCACTCGTAAGGAACGTGTATTCGGTCTAACTGTACCCGGACATGGCGCTATTCCGCTAATGGCGAGGGAATCTGGTGTCATCTACGATGTACAGGTCTCAGAAGGAAGTCGCGTTGCAGCAGGTGACCTGCTTTTCGAAATTCGCCAGGACAAATTCAATGACCTGGGTGAAACTCAACGATTAATCGAAGAAACACTAAACAGTCAATCTAAAAACCTTGCCAACGAGATACGCAATCGTATCAAACAGGGTAAAGATGCTGAGCTCAATCTGCAAAAGAAAGCCACGCTCCTAGAAGAGGAGATCAGCTCTCTGGATACAGAGATCGGATTACAAACACAACATATTGCAGCTGCGAAACGCTTATTGGACAACATGAAACCGTTATTCGAAGAGCGCATCATTCCAGAATTACAGTATCAGCAACAGGTCAGTTCATATATTGAGCAGCAGTCTCGACTGGAAACACTCAAGCGACAATTGATCTCTCTCAAATCCAGTCATATGGAGACACTGAGTGAGATCCGTGCAACACAGCTTCGCTCAGATGCTGATCAGTCCTCACTGGAACGTGCCATGCTGACTACCAAACAACAAAGCCTGGAACAGAGAAGTTCACGTCTCAGTTATGTCCGGGCCCCTGTGGCCGGTACCATCAGCAACATACAGGTTGACGTTGGCAGGCAGGTAGAAAGAGGCGGCGCACTCGCCACCCTGTTGCCCCAAGGAGTGAGCTTGGATGTGCAGATCTTTGTGCCCAGCAATGCAATCGGTTTTCTTAAAACAGGTCAGCATGTAAAACTTCGCTATGACGCTTACCCATATCAAAAGTTTGGCGTATATGAGGGTGAATTGACTGAACTGGCGGATGTAGACGCTTCTTTTATGGAGCTTCAAGCACGTTTTCCCCATTTAATGGAAAAGCACCAGGGTATGACCTTTTTCAGAGCAACTGTACGCCCTGAAGCACAGTCCATTCAGGCTTACGGCAAACCCATTTCACTGCGTGCCGGCCTGACGCTTGAGGCTGACATCCACCTGGAGAGGAAACGCCTTATTGAATGGATCTTCGATCCGGTAATGGCTTTGGGCAGTAATATTTGATGATCCCCACACTTCCACTTATTGCTATGGTGCCTTATGGATCTCTTTGAGCGATTACACCTGGGCCGCAGGAACAAAGTGCCGGTTATACTCCAAACAGAAGCTGCGGAGTGCGGCCTCGCCTGTCTGGCAATGTGCGCAGCTCAATATGGTTATGAGACTGACCTTCGCGCATTGCGTAACCGCTTCTCTCTCTCACTGAAGGGACTCAACTTAAAAACACTGATTGATATCGCGTCTGATATCGGACTTGCAGCCCGTGCTCTAAGGCTAGAACTCCACGAACTGGCGCAGTTGAATATGCCCTGCATTCTGCATTGGGAATTACGTCATTTCGTTGTACTGACACATGTGGAAAGAGGCAAGGCGGTCATCCATGATCCTAACCTCGGGAAACGCCGTCTCAGCCTGGAAGAACTTGGACGCTCGTTCACCGGTGTCGCACTCGAATTCACCCCTGGAGCAGATTTCACCCCAAAGAAAGAGAAGACCCAGGTACGTTTGCGTGATCTTCTTGGCCATGTGGTTGGGCTTCGGCGTTCTCTGGTACAGATACTTGCTGTCTCCCTGGTTCTCGAAATCGTTGCGGTCATTTTACCATGGCTTAATCAGTGGGTCATAGATGACGTGGTGGTAACCGGCGACCACTCACTGCTCCTAGTGTTGGTTAGCGGCATGTTTCTGCTAACACTTTTCCAACTCGTCACAACATCTCTTCGCTCCTGGTTGTTGATGGTCCTAGGCACACGGATGAATCTGCAATGGTCTACCAATGTCTTTTCTCACCTGCTGCGCCTGCCTGTTTCTTATTTTGAAAAAAGGAATCTTGGAGATGTGCTCTCCCGATTCGGCGCCGTCGATAAGATTCGCCAAGTCATCACCAATAGTTTCATAGAAAGTATCGTCGACAGCATCATGGCGGTAATCGCACTGATCGTAATGCTTTTTTACAGCATAAAACTCACTTTGTTGGTAGTTGCTGCCGCACTGCTTTATGTATTGCTACGCATACTCTTCTTTCGCATCTATCATTTGCGCAATGAAGAAGAGATTGTACGTAGTGCCAAACTCAGCAGCGTCACATTGGAGAGCATTCGAGGCGTACAAAGTTTGAAGCTGTTCAACTTCGAAACCACCCGTGTTTCCACTTGGTTGAATCAGCAAGTTGATGTCTATAACGCTCGCATAGCGTTACAGAAACTCGATATTGGCTTCCGCCTGGGTAATGATTTTATCGTTGCACTGGAAAATTCCCTGGTTATCTGGCTAGCCGCCACAATGATTATTGATCGCGAATTCACTATCGGTATGTTGTTCGCTTATCTTGGTTACAAGCAGCAATTCATCTCCAAGACCTCTGCATTCGTCGATCGGATGGTAAGCTTTAAACTTCTCTCAATTCAGACCGAACGATTGAGCGACATTGTATTCCATGAACGTGACAGTACTGAAGATGGGGTTTCGCTTATCCCTTCAGAGGCGGGCCTCAATATTGTGTTTGAGGATGTCTGGTTTCGCTATGCCGATGGAGAACCTTGGGTGCTTTCCGGAATTAACCTGGATATCAAGCCAGGCGACTCAATTGTCATCCTTGGACTTTCTGGCGGAGGCAAAACAACGCTGATCAAATTAATGCTTGGCCTATTGATCCCGGTAAAAGGGGATATTCTTGTAGATGGGATCAGCCTGCGACAGATTAATCTTGCCCAATACCGCTCCCACATCGGCACAGTAATGCAGGAAGACCAACTGTTTGCCGGATCGATCCTTGAGAATGTTGCGTTTTTTGATCCAGACTTGAATCACGAACGGGTGATCGACTGTCTGCACAAAGCAGCTTTATACGAAGAAGTCACGGCCATGCCAATGGGTATGCAAACCTTGGTAGGTGATATGGGCACAACCCTTTCTGGTGGACAGAAGCAGCGACTTTTGGTGGCACGAGCACTCTATAAAAGCCCGGAGATACTGATCCTTGATGAAGCCACCAGTCATCTCGACAAGGACAATCAAGCTCATGTTCACGAGGCTTTGCGCAAAACAGGCAAAACCCATCTTTCAATTACCCACAGAGAAGAGTTGTTAAGCCCAACCGATCAGGTATTTGTTCTTCATGAAGGACAGCTTGTACAAAGATCATCTGCCAAACAGCAACTTTTAAAGCCTCCCCACGATGATACTGAGGTAGACTTCAGCCATACTGAGATTGAGTCAGGCTTCAACATAGTATTTCAGGATCTCTGGTTTCGCTACGCCGACAACGAACCCTGGATGCTTTCTGGAATCAACCTGAAGATCAAGCCAGGTGACTCAATTGTCATCCATGGACCCTCCGAGAGTGGAAAAACAACATTGATCAAATTAATGCTCGGTTTATTGCGCCCAGTTAAAGGCGATATTCTTATTGATGGAGTCAGCCTACGACAGATCGATCCCGTCCAATACCGTTCTCACATCGGCACTGTGACGCAGGAAGATCAACTATTTGCTGGACCAATTCTTGAGAATGTAGCATTTTTTGATCCTGACCTGGATTACGAACAGGTAATCGACTGTTTGCGCACTACAGGTTTATATGAAGAGAT
This sequence comes from Candidatus Thiodiazotropha sp., assembly GCA_037382205.1. Classification (GTDB taxonomy): domain Bacteria; phylum Pseudomonadota; class Gammaproteobacteria; order Chromatiales; family Chromatiaceae; genus Thiodiazotropha. Next base: position 21,830 of record JARRQD010000019.1, on the reverse strand, counting down.
CACAGCCATGCCGGAGGGTGTGCAAACCCTGGTGGGTGATATTGGCACTACCCTTTCTAGCAGCCAGAAGCAAAGACTTCTAGTGGCGCGAGCCCTCTATAAAAGACCAGAGGTATTGATTCTCGATGAAGTAACTAGTCATCTCGACAAGGACGATCAAGCGCAAATCCATGATGCATTACAAAGAACAGGTAGAACCCATATCTCAATCAACCTCAAAGAGGGTCCGTGCAGCCCAACTGATCGAGTCTTTACTCTAAACGATGGACAGCTTTTGGAAAAATCTTTAGATCAACCAGATCATCTGGAATCTCCCGATATTAAGTTTCAAGTATTCGCTGCTATGCTGTTTACTGTTGTGTAGCGATATTGGCTTGGCTGGTTCTCTGGCCTGCAATGGTGACTGGGAACTTCCTGAATCAACCATTCTAAATGGTGAAAAGAGCCTGATCACAACCCTGATTCAAACGGCTTGGCAATGCAACCCTCAGAACCTCGCGCTATCTGAGGAGATCAGTGCCGGCAATGCCAGAGTCAAGCAAGCAAGGGCTTCACTGTTACCCAACGCAACTGTGAGCGTCAACTACGATAACACTCGCTATAAACCATCAAATGGTGACTATGATGAACTAAAACAACGCAGTGGTACCTTGCAAGGAACCTTACGCGTGCCACTGTTTAAACCACAAGCACTTGAAGCTTTGGATGCCAGCCTCATCAGTAGCACGGAGACGCAACTTGCCCTGTATGAGACTCAAAGTGAGTTGGCGATGACAATTCTTGATAGCGTACTGAATTTAATCGCACTAACTGAAGATATTCGTGTACTTGAAGGTCAGGTCACCAGCACCAAGGAACAAGTCTATATCAACGAACGTCGCCTGGAAGGTGGGTTGGGCTCCATTACGGATATTGCTGAAACACGTTTACGCTTACGTTTGGCAGAATCTCAATTAAAAACCCGCCATAGTGAACGGGAGTTAAGAGAGATCGAACTTGCTCAATTGATCGGCAAACAGCAGCTTGCAATTGGAACGATCATGATCGATAAAACATTGCCTTCAATCGCACCTAAAGAGATCGATGAGGCCATGGACCAATTGATGCGGGATAACCCGACCTTGCAGCGAGCACAAAACAGCGTCGCATATGCACAAGCAAATATCAAAGTACAAAACCGTGGCCACTGGCCAACTGTTGATCTCGTCGCCACTCGTAGCGGCAATCGCTATTATAAAGACTCAGGAAACGCAAATAACAACTCAACGAGCAACAGTTATATGTTGCAATTTGAACTGCCTCTCTACTCAGGTGGTAGTGTCAGCGCATTAGAGGCAGAGGCACAAGCTGAGTCTCGCAAGGCAACACAGGAACTCCTCTCAGCACAAAACACAGCGATTGCCGAACTACGTCAACACTACGAAGAGAGCGAACTGCATCGCCAACGGGTAGCCATGAATGAAATATCCATGTCTGATGCCAAAAAACTTTTGAGCATCACACTCAAGGCATTCAAAGCCGGTAATCGTAGCAACATAGATGTTTTGAATGCCCAACAGCAGGTTACGGATGTAGGTGGAGAGTTAATCAAGTCAAGGGTTGACTACCTGCGCGCCCAGGCTCAGATAATGAAATTACTTGGCAAACTCCTGGATATACCGACATTACAACAATTCGATACAGTACTACGCATGGATGAGCACTACCCAGGTTAACAGCTTCTGTAATCGGACCTGAGCCACCGAGAAACTTTCACTGATAAACACGCTTTCGATACCGTAATCATCTAGATCCTGGCGTGCTTCGGAGTGAGTGATGCCCACACTGCCGGCAACAATGACCCACAGTTTCCCATCATCATCTCCATCGTCAACTGATTTGAACAGGATGTATCGGTCATCTGGAGACCATACAGGGGTATTTCTGATCCACCTGTGGTGGATGAAGTGAGTTGAATCGATCCAGTGCCATCGATATTAGAGACCCACAGATGACGCGCCATCGAAAATACCAGATGAACCTAAAAATCAGTTGGCCACTCCACTTCCGTCGAGAACCCATGCAACATCGAGTAGGTTGCAAAACTCAGGGCCACGCCTCGTTCCTTAAATGAAACTCATTGCCCCCTTCTTTGATCGTCTTTTAAGCTGTGGTGCCTGCTGGCAAGCAACCACCATAAGCACCTTTGATTAACAAAGCCACTTACCTGCACGCAAGCAACGCAGTAGCAAGTCACTACTTAATATCTGATTTCAGCCATAACGAACCAATTCTGTAATTTATTAAAGATAACATCTGAGCAACAGGCCATTTTTTACATCGGCTAAATTTACATCGTAAAGTTTGACATTCTTATCTGCCACATCGGCACTCAAAGCCCCTGGTCACTTTCAGTATTTTTGGGGAATATTGAGACCCATTGCCTGACTGATCCTCGACCATGGACATCTCCCACAAAAAATTCTGGCAAGCTACTGGTGGACTCCATTAAAGATACTCCGTAATGGCTTTTGACCCATGAGTCATTGTAACCGGCGAGTCCAATTAGCGTCGGAAATATCTGAAAATGGCTTGTCTTGTCATAGTTGGTCATTTGAGCCCTCTTAAATCCTTCTAACATTGCCGCATTGTTGGAGAAAACCAGCATAGGCACAATACCCTCGTAACGATTTGCTCTCGGCCTACAGTGTGTAGCCAAAGTTCCGTCGTCTACGATATTTTGCCCATGATCACTCGTATAAACAATGACGTAATCTTTAAAATCCCCGCTTTGTGATAACAAGTCTTTAAACCAGTCATCAACACTCCAGCGCATTCCATTCATAAAAGTATTTAGAGATTTTTCTCTATCATTCATCGGCTCACCCAGCTCAAGCGTAGGAGTGAAAATATTACGTGCTTTGGGATAGCTCCTGTAATAGGGAAAATGAATACCGTATTTGTTAAGTATGATAAAGGACTTTCCTGGTTGCTTGAGGAGGTCGATCAACTTGTCAAGAGCTGCTCCGTCGCTTTGATAGGTGATTTTCTGACGAACTCTATCGATCTCGTCGACATATAAAGCCTCATTTATATTCATGAAGTTCTGGTAGTTCGCCCATTCCTTTGCACTCTGGGCATCCAAGTACACATTGTAATACCCAGCCTTCTTGGTAAATTGCCAGATCGAAGGTTGTTTTAAACTCATTTGCTTATCGTCTGGAATCTCGTCTTTTCTCAAGCCTGTCCTAAGAATAAGGTTGGAATAATCGCTGCAGTTTGTAGATGCAGAGGCCAAGCCAAAATTCACCATGACATCTTCCAGGGAACGAAGATAGGGTGTCGTGTCCTTTTCGTATCCATTGATACCAAGAATATCCGCACGAATACTTTCATCCACAATCAGAACAATTTTCTCAACCTGCGGATCTAAAGAACCCGAGTAATTAACCTCAGTTCTTTCACCATCGTAAACGCGACTTAATCCGGCAAATACAAGCATTGCCGGAATCCTGAAAAAAGAGGGATATCGATCAAAAAGGCCATGACTATATTGCAGACTAATAACCGTAAGTATCACTGTGCTTAGTGGAATGAAGTAGAACTTTTTTGGTGTATTTAACTTTAAAAGGACTGGTAACCGCTCGACGAAAATAATAAGTGGGATAAGAGTGATAAACAGAGGCAGTACAGCCAGACCAATATTCTCAACCACTGCTCCAGCCCACCACTTAAAATATCCCACGATCAAATTTGCTGTTTGGAAATCAATCGGCGCGTTTGAGACATTGCATGAGCCAATATTGAAAAGAAAGAAGAATAGAAAAAACGGTAAGGACATTTTTCGCAAAAGACTGCGACCACTAAAGAATATTAAGAATACCCCTAACAGACTCCAGAAAAACAAAATAAGCGACAGGAAGAACTTGATTATCTCGCCTTGATTCCACAGAAAGCGAAACGGATAAAAAAAGTCGTAGAACATACTAAATTCAACGAACAAAAGGATAGCAACTGCACCGAGAGCGATACTCTTTCTCAAGTTGTAATTTGACATCATTATTACTCATAAAAGACTTCGTCGATTCAACCATTTGCACAAAAGCTTCACAACTTCTTGATAGAAGGTCCACAGGCCTCTGCTGTTGCCCACCACCCGGAAGGAATTGTAATGACTTCGTACTTTCAGGATCAAGGTTTTGAGCAGGACCGGTAGTTTTCGGTACTGGTTGGCTTTGAGCCATTCCTTGCACGCTTTGAGGCTACCGTGCAATCTCTTCATCGCCGTCCGACGCCAGCCCCGCGGGTCACCCTCGCTATCAGCTTACCAATAGAATTCGAAGCCGAGGAAGGTAAACCGGAGGTTTCGCCCCGGATGGAATCGACTGAAACGGTGGATGCAGGTCTTTTCCGGTGCCACTGCCGGGCTGAACTTGTTCAGTCGCTTAGGCAGTTCCGGTAGAAGGCCTCCGCCTCGTTTCGGTACTGTAAGGTGCAGACAAAATCACCGCAAACCGGATGAGGTACGCCTGACACTCACAGCGCGAACGGCTATCTGCTCGAACAATTCATCCGTCCCAACAGTAATCAGCGTAGCGATCCCCAAACTAAGAGCTAACTATTCAGAACCTTCATATTCCAGAATATCCCCTGGCTGACAGGTAAGATGTTTGCATATCGCATCCAGGGTCGAGAGGCGTATAGCCTTGGCCTTGCCTGTTTTCAGGATGGACAGGTTTTGTTCAGTAATGCCGATTAGCTTGGCAAGCTCGTTGGATTTCATTTTGCGTTTCGCCAGGACCACGTCCAGATTCACAATAATCGCCATGACAACCTCGACTAAACGGTCAGTTGTTGTTCTTCGGCCAAGGCTCTGCCCTCGTCCATGACCCATGAGATGACGAATATCACACCACACATGATGAGCATGGTAATGTCCGTCGAATCAAACCCAACGCTAAGCACCCTCTGGCCCGGGGGATTGCCTATGGAAAACAGAACGCTCTTGGCAGACTCATATAAGATGGAGAACACAACCCACAGGACAAACGCCCTGGCGATGTTTTTAAAAGTCTTGACGTGCTCCAGGGTGAATATCACGCCGTCTCTGTAGTAGGCGAAAAGCCGGCGGACATTGATCAGTCCATAAGTCAATGCAGAGAGCGGGAACAGGCAGGCAAGAAAACCCAGGATCTGCAGATTAACGGACAACTCATGGGGAGCCAGAGGAACCGGCTGGGTATTGACCGTGATCAGTGTTTCTGGCAGATGGTTAATAAACAACCAGTAAACAACATAATATATAGGTATCACTACGAGTAGCAAAGAAAGCAGTAAGTGAATGTTTTTACTGAGTTTTTTAATCTTTGATAAATTAGTCACGACGGATTCTCCCATGGTCTTAGTCCTAAAGAATGGCCAATTTACCAAAATATTACTCGCAGATCATTAAACTTTTATCGTTTTACGATGATTTTTTGCAGAATAATCAATCTATATAATGTCTTATTTGCGCGGGCATCACTCCGCTCAGCCCAGCATAAATTGAGCATTTTTAATTAGTCCGGGAAATGGTGACAAAAATGGGACGATATATTGATCCTCATATCAACAAGTCAGCACTTGTTACGATTGACACCCAAAATGACTTTACCTTGCAGGGAGCACCCGCGGAGATAGCCGGGACGACAGATGTTATCCCGAATATGGTGCGGCTTTTAGAGTCTTACAGAAAACATGACTTGCCCATAATCCATGTGATCAGGCTGTATCCACGAGATGGGGCTAATGTTGAATTGTGCCGAAAGCAAACCATTGAAGAAGGAACGGAAATCGTAGCACCTGGATCCAGTGGCGCGGAGCTGGTGGATGAACTGAAGCCGGACGCTTCAACAAAACTCGATGCAGACACCCTTTTGTCGGGAGAAGTACAGCAGATTGGCGGTAATGAGTTTGTAATCTATAAACCCCGATGGGGCGCATTTTATCAAACAGTGCTCGAGGATTTCCTGACTGAACGTGGAATCGATACGCTTGTGTTTACCGGGTGCAATTATCCAAATTGCCCAAGAACCAGCATTTACGAGGCGAGTGAGCGAGATCTTCGTGTTGTATTGGTCAAGGACGCAATATCCCAATTGTATCCAAAAGGCGAAGAGGAACTGCAAAATATTGGCGTCAGCCTATTTGAAACAAGCGACATTGAAAAACTACTGGCCTGACAAACAGGTAGCTTATTCGTTGGGCATCACTGCATTCAGCCCAATCCACATCAAATTGGAAATTTTTTGTTCAACAGTTGGGCAGCGTGAATCCGCTGAGTTCCGATGTAAAGAGATTAAGCTGGCCCCACTTATCCTCAGTAAGGGATACCCTGTAAAGAGCAACGCAATCCAGAAAACGTTGTGACACTCTGTCAGCTGAATTTTGCAGCATTACTCTTGGCAATCGTAGCCGCGCTTCAAATCCACCTACAGAAAGACCAACACATAAACCGACGCCATCACGATCTGCATGAGGGCAAAGGGAGAGGCCGCTTTAACGAAGTCCACGAAGCTCATCTTCAGCTGATGCTTGTGGATGATGGTAGCGGCCACCAGGGTGGAGGCACTGCCGATGGGGGTGATGTTGCCGCCGAGATTAGCGCCGAACACCACCGACCACCACAGAGGCGACTCATTGGCGATATTCAGGTTCGATAGAATCTTCGCCAGCATGGCTGACAGGGGGATATTGTCGGTGACCGAGCTGAACAGGGCCGACGAGACCAGTAGGCTGCCGGTTCCCAAGAGGCTGTCGCCGTCGCCGATCAGCCAACCTACGCCCTGGCCGATAAGCGCAAGCACCTGCGCGTGCTCCATGACGTTGATGACCACAAACAGGGACATGAAAAACAGAATCAGGTCCCAGTCGATCGCCTGGTAGAACTCGTTCACATCGTGCTTGAATCGCGTTAATACGATGACCGCAAAGGTCATGGCGACAAACCCCATGCCCAGATCGCGAATCACCGGAGTGATCGAGGTGGTAGCGATCGCTAGGATAAAGGCGACCAGGATAATGGCGGAAAACCAGAAAAAATTCTGGCTGCGAACACCGTCGTTCTCATCGAAGCTTTTGATCAGATCCGCTGCGGCGATCTGTTCGGATTCGGATTTGAGCGATTGGATCTTAAACAGTTTCGCGCCCAGCAACAGAGTAGCGACAGTGGCCAGCAGGACATAGGGACTGGCCTTGAGGAAAAAGGTGACGAAGCTGATGCCAGCCGTATTGCCAACGATGATATTGGGTACGGAGCTGATCAGGGTCAGCAGACCGCCCACATTGGTCAACAGGCCTTCAGTAAGCAGAAAGCCCAGCAGCAGATTGTCGCGCTCTAGTTTATTGAGCGAAACGCCGGTCAGAGAGCCGACGATGATCATGGCTGTGACGTTGTTCAGTACGGCGGAAAAGATCACCGTCATACTGCCGTAGTACCAGAGCAGCTTGAGCGGATCACCGGTGGATGCCTTGGTCAACTTGATGGCGATCCAGCTGAACAGGCCCGAGCGTGATGTGACGTCGACAAACAGACTGGAGCCGATGATGATGGCGATGACCTCCCAGTCGACCGCTTCGATATAGACGGGAAGATGCAGATGCACGCCACCGGGGACAATGACATCACCGAAAGGAATGAGGCCAAAAAACGATGCCAGGAGCAGACTGCCGACAGCAAATACACCGACGATGATCGACTTCTTCGCATGCAGCTTCTCCTCCATCGCCAACGCGATGATCATGGCGGCAAGCACTGCTGTAAAGAGATAGATGACACCGGCGGAAACGGTGTGATGCATAGTTTCCATGATAATTAGCTCAGATCAGAAGCAGGGGGATATGGCGTAGTTCCACACTCAAGGGATAGGCCGCACTGTGCATGGCATATTGGCGTTCATCCTTGGCGCTCAACACCAGCAGGTCGACTTTTCTCGACTCGATCTGGTGCCGGTATTCGGCCACCAGTTCGCTGAAGATCACCAGCGAGTTGACACGCATTTCAGGGTAGTGCTGCCGTAGAATGTCAGCGCAGGAGTGAAAGTAGTCATCCGGCTCTTTCAACAACTGTTCACCCAATCTTTTTCGCGCCAATTCGGTGTCGATGACGTCGATCTTGGAGATGGCATCCATGTAGCGCTCAAAGACGCGCACCTCCTCCACATGGGTTAGATAGAGATTACCCGCTGGGTCAGTAAAGACAGCGGCGTAGTTAATCAGTGAGTCGTTTGCCACGTGCATGTCGGTGACCACCATCACATCTGTGGTGTCCTGCAATGCATGCTCTGACTGATAACCCGCCTTGGGATGGGGTAGAACCATCACTGGGATATCGCTCTTCTGCAGCATCACATCGAGATACTCGCCCAGTGAGTGGGGAAAGCGCCAGGCGTTGGAATGGAGATTACGATAGGTGCAGATCAGGTCGGGGCTGTAGCGAGAGAGCAGTTCCAGCAGATCGCCAGTCGTTTGATATTCTCTGCCAGTGACAACGAAAAACTGCGCTTCGCCATTTGCGGTCAGGAAGTTAAGAAAACGCTTGACCGCATCAGCGAAGTCCCTGGCCTGACCAGTCTCAAGATCGGTAATGACCAGAATATTGACAATGTCGATCTGTCTGTAGTTGAAGACCTCTTTGATGGCTGAACGGAAAACACTTTCAAATTGATCAACTTGCGACACGACATTTTTCTCCCTGAATTTACCGATAGGAAGAATAACCGCAACACCTCTGCCCATCAAGGCAAAAAACAGGTGGCAAAATCGACTTGGAATTCTCGTCTACCCGAACTCATTCGATTCAACTCCTCAGGTTTCCCTCTCAATCCACCCTTTTCCACGGCCGTTTTGGCCTTGCGCCTTATTTCCAACAACAAGCCATCTGGCAACATTTCCTGCTGTTGCCCCCGCCTAGAGCTTTGTGAATACCCGCTGTGAATGCCCGGTGCCATACAAGCGAAATCCAAAGTGGGTAAGGCCTGTGCAGCCGGCAGCAATTGGATTAGCGTCGACAATGCAACTTTGGCATGCAAGTGCTGCAGAGAAGTGGTGTATGGACGCACAGTTTACGGATCTAAGGATGGAATCTTGTCGATGACTGTTGTAGACATACTAAGGAGGTCATTGGTTACCCGATACGTTAGATACAATTTTCGCATCAAACATAACAGAATTGTGGAAATGGCTATTTCTTAACAGATCCTGGTGCATCTGTGATATTTCCTGCGCCTGAATATCTCACCCAGCAACCGCAGGTTTCAGATCAACATTGCCTTCACAACCGTGATCCTTGATATCGTTGTGGTTCGTTTATCTCACCCCAACAGGCTGAACTCAACGTTCGCTGAGAAGTGCATTGAGATCATGTATTCTATGCTTGAAAACTGAGAAGCAGTGCAAGCCTTGCCATTGAAAATCCAAGGATTCCCCGTATCCCAAGGTGCCGGAATTACCGCGGAGATCCTGTATGACAGGGTAGTGACAGGCAGATGTTCGGGGTAGCTTGGCCCATAATGCCGGCTGCCCGACATCTTGGCCATGTGTGATCACGCTTTGTTCGTGCCTATTTGTGGATCTGAATGGTGTATAATCTGTGGTGTGGTACGCTACCGAGAGCGTTCTAACCGGTCATGCGAAGTACGGAGTAGGTGAACTGGTTCACCATCGCCTGTTCAACTATCAGGGTATAGTGGTGGATATCGACCCTGTATTTATGCTCTCAGATGAGTGGTATGAACTGGTATCGGGTGCTGGCACACAATACCAGCGACAAGACCTATGAGGTGAGCTGGTCTATACAAGCCAATCCGATACTGTAATGTTTTATAACGTGAATACCTTGCGCCCTTACTGTGACCCACTGCAATTCGGTAACTCACCAAGCATCCGCTCACCTGTTGATCCGGAGCGTTGGTTCGCTGAAATCACCCCATCAGGTGCGGGCAGTTACTCCATGATGAATCTGACGAGGCACTAGTGTCTTGTCCTGTCTGTAGCTAGGCATAGCAAAAATGATTCTCGACTTGGTGAAGTTTCAATAGCTATCTACTATCCTGCAAATATTTTCAGCTTAATATATTACAGCTATTTTAAAATGGACAAGACAGCTTACTGTCGAACTTGGTAATATTTATGGTTTTCAGTACGCCTATATTTTTGTTTGGTTTTTTACCCATAGTTCTTCTGATCTATTACCTCTCAGCAGCGAAGATAAGAAATCGGTGGCTACTATTGGCGAGTCTGTTTTTTTACGCCTGGGGTGAATTGTTCTATGTGGTTGTGATGCTAGTATCAATTCTCTCCAACTACCTGATTGGCATAAAACTTGAGCATTACAGGGATATACGCAGCAGCGGCAGGTTTTATCTTACACTAGGAGTAGCAATCAACTTACTCCTACTTATCTCCTTTAAGTATGCCAATTTTCTGGTTGAGAACTTCAATGGAGTGCTTAATCTAGTCAGCCTGCCAGACATCGAAGCTCCGTCGATACATCTTCCATTGGGTATTTCGTTTTTTACTTTTCAGGCTCTTTCATATCTTGTCGATGTCTATCGAGGCGAGGTTCCAGCTCAAAAGAAGCTGTTAGATCTTGGTCTGTATATCACGCTGTTTCCACAATTGATTGCTGGGCCAATCGTGCGTTATCACGACATATCTGCGCAAATTACCAAGCGAAATCACTCGATAGAAATATTCTCCAGCGGTATTATGCGTTTTATTTACGGCCTTGCCAAAAAAGTACTGATCGCGAATCCACTGGCAGAGGTTGCCGACTCGGCATTCGCTCTGAGTGGAAATGAATTGACCCTACCTTTAGCCTGGTTGGGTATTTTTGCCTATAGCCTGCAGATCTATTTCGATTTTTCCGGGTATTCCGATATGGCTATTGGGCTTGGACGAATGTTTGGGTTTCGATTTCATGAAAACTTCAACTACCCCTACATTGCGACTTCACTGAGAGAGTTCTGGAGGCGGTGGCATATCTCTTTATCAACCTGGTTCCGTGATTATGTCTATATTCCACTGGGCGGAAACCGGGTTTCACACGTCAGGGTATATCTCAATCTATTTCTGATTTTCTCGTTGACTGGTTTTTGGCATGGCGCAAGTTGGAATTTTCTTTTCTGGGGACTATTTCATGGTGTATTTCTCGCCACTGAGCATGCGGGATTTTCAAATCTTCTTAAAAAAATCTGGAAGCCCGTTCAACATGCTTATCTGCTACTGGTTGTAATGGTAAGTTGGGTATTTTTCAGAGCAGATACCTTACCTCAAGCCGTCAACTATCTGCACTCCATGGTAAACACTCAGAATATCTCCACCACACCTTTTCAACTTCACCAATTATTGACATATGAAGCCATAATGGTATTGCCTATCGGTATGCTTCTAGCCATGCCGATATATCCCACTCTGAAACGATGGATTCAGCTCTATACTCAAGAAGCTGTAGTAAAAATCGCTTTATTGATAGACCTTCCACGACTGATTCTGCTTTGCACACTCATGTTTCTGAGCACATTAAAAGTGGCATCATCAACCTATAACCCGTTTATCTATTTCAGATTCTAGTTGGGTGTACGAACAGAAAACAGTAAAAACAGAACAGGAAATAATATACCTATGAACAAACGGACTTTGTACAAGTTAAATGCTTATACAGTCTCTCTGCTGTTTCTGGCTCTCATCTTTACTGCGCTAATGGTCAGTGTCATTGAAGAGGATGCAAGTGTATCCAAAGCCGAAAAGCGAAGACTGTCTGGATTTCCACCTTTGGAATTACGAGTTGGATCAATTAAAAAATTTCCCGGGCGATTTGATGACTATTTTTCCGACCACTTTGGCGGACGGGAATGGCTTTCATCCACTTACCGAAAACTCAAGTATGCGTTGGGCGATTCTCCTTCTAAAGATGTCACTCTGGGCAAAGATGGTTGGCTTTTTCTAGGTTCAATCAAAAAGGGGTATACACATTATGGCGACCCTATCGGCGACATCAGAAACGTAAATCTCTACTCGGAGGATGGCCTGCGGAAACTTGCAACCTATATGATGGCAATGAAACAATGGCTGCATAAACAAGGTATTGAATATTTGTTTGTATTGGCGCCTAACAAACATACCATATATACAGAAAAACTGCCCGATTACATAACAAAAGTCAATCAACGCTCTAGCGCAGATCAGTTGGTTGAATATTTGAAAAATCATACAGATATCAAAGTGGTGGATCTAAGACAACCGCTACTCGACAAAAAGGAGGAACATTTACTCTACAAACGAACAGGCACTCACTGGAATCACTATGCAGTAAATATCGCCCAATATGAGATCATGCAGGCAGTCCAACAGTTCTATCCAAAGGCGGTGAATCCGAGGATTTTCGAGCTAAAAGATCAGGTAAAGCACTCAGGAGGGGATTTGGCAAGTATGATCGGCAATCGAGAGTTCCAGGAACTTGCCCCGATCCCGATCTTCAAGAATACCTGCCGCCCTGTAAAAAAACCGAAACATGCCAAAGAGACAGAAACATTTACGGTTACCTGTGAAGGGAAGAAACTGTCATTAATGATTTTTAGGGATTCATTCTTTAACGATATAAAACAATATTTTTCGCGGCAAATTAATCGAACAACTTATATTTGGGGAAAACTGGATTTTGCAATCTTAAAGCAGCATCTTGAGAGGCAAAAGACCGATCTTGTCATTGAGGAGATGGTTGAGCGAAAACTTCCTTATATTCCCAGGCCAATTTCCGAGTTGAATATGAATTATGAGACAATTACCCAATCTAACTCCAAGTAACTCAATAACGGCAAACACCACTACAAGCAATACACTACCCATAGACAGTCCTAACAGAAATATTAATCCTGGACAAACTATAAAATAGAGTTTAATGAGACCTTCTATGAAAAGGCACTGATGGACTTTCTGATCAAGTGGAACCCGTACAAGGAAAAAGCTAATGAACGGCTAGTCTATGCTGAACGAAACGGCCGTCGGTAATCACCATGTTCAGTGTCGAACACTAGCGGACTCCACCAACCTGATACCACCCTATTCCACTTGATTTCAGAACCGCCAACTACCGCCGGGCAACCCATCCTTGTGTTGCTGTCTTCTTTGGTCTGGCGGGGAAACAATTTATACCGCTCAACCGAGTTGCACCGCTTCTCAAGTTGACGCTCAGTTTTCAATCATAAAAAACACAATCTCAAGGCACTTCTCAGCGTGCGTCGAGTTCAGTCTGTAGGTTGGGGTGAGATAAACGACCCCCAACATATAGTAAATCTTAGTTAAACCAACATACAAATAAAAGAGGCTTTGGGGTATACGTGGTACCTGGCGAGCGTTCTCTTATCGCGAGCTAATGCTCTACAGAGACTTATTCGTATTTTATCTCGTTTTAAGGCAGCACGGTCATATATCCTCTAATTCGATATAGAGAATTATCTTCACTGTCTCTGACCGCTATTAGGTTCGGATTGTCATAGTTGAGGTGGATATTTTCCGCATCCCCTGAAACTGCATAAATAGCCCCTAATCCAGTACCATGCCGTGCACGCTTTATAATCAAGTGCCTGCCATCTGAAGACCATGCGGGATATCCCTCATAACCAGAATTTGGTGCAGTAACCGGCTTTAAATTTGTACCATCCATGTTGATTGTCCACACATGGTCGGACATCTCAAAGGCTATCCTCGTTCCATCTGGGCTCGCTGTGTGAGAAAGGCTAACATCGGGTAGCGAGAATTGTTTGATTGGGTTTGCTGACTGATCACCAGAAACATTGTACAAGTATACCGCATCATCTTTATCACCAATCAGCATAACATTACCATCAGCTGTCCAGAAAGGATTGTAATACTCCTGGTTGCTAAACTGTTTAAGGATCTTTTCATTTCTCCAATCAATCACGGCTGCATATTGTTCGTCATTCTCATCTTTATAATCAAATACGAGCAAATCAGAATTCACTGGAGAAAACAAGGGGTTGCCATAAACCTCAAAATCAGCGCCAGCAGGATATATTCTAATGCTACTGATCGTATCTCCATCTGAATTTTTAATCTTGAGCAACTTATCATCAGAAGAATCTCTTTGGTAATGCGCGATATACTGAGCATCATGAGATATTGCAAACGAGATACCACTAACTGTGGAAACAGTAACAAACTCCTGAACCAGCCCCGTTTGCAGATTTAGAGATAAAACCACTGTTTCATCATAATCATACTTGCTATCGTCAACGTAGTAGAGGTTACCAGTTAACCCTCCGTTAAAGGCCCCGCTTTCTCGTGGCGGATAAGCGCCAGGCACCTCAGGTAGTGGATCAACCTTTGGTACCAAAAAGAGGTGCGAATTACAGCTCTCACGAAATATGACTGGTTTATCATCGCTATTCAATTCTGCCAGAATACCGAGGTCTTCCTCTGGAGGTAATTTGTGTTCACTCTCCGTGACGGGCAGTACATAGGTGACCCCATAGGTTCCAGTTGGCACAAAGATATCACCCATACCGTTGTCTGGAACTGGCGCTATTCCTGAAAAAAAGCCTTCCATTGCGATGACTTTTTTTCCATCCAATGACCATAAAGGGCTATTTATCCGGGGGTCGTCGTCTTCATCATTAGGGTCATCTTCGCGACTGGATGTGGCAAATCGGTGTAGATCAGAGCCATCCGTTTTCATCATCCAAACAGTAGCATTGCGATAGCTGATCGTCTCAAGCCACATGGGCGTATCCGTTGCCATTTCAAATATAATTCTACTGCCATCCCGGCTAGCACTTAATCGAGCAGGAACCCCAGGAATGTCAGACAATGAGGCTATGGCACGTCCAGCTACTTGATGAGGGAGATCGGATACATAAATCTGATAGCCATTGGCATAGATCAATCGGTTGTCAGGTAGCCAATCGAATGTCCCTACAGATACTGTTGATTGGCTTATCATGTTGCCCTTGCGATCGAATATTGTGAGTAACTCATCAACATCATCTGTATCATCTGGGCAATTCTCTAAGCTCTCCCAAATCAGCGCGAGGTATTGGCCATCTGGAGATAGTTTTACTGGCCCCCAAACATTTTCGGTAATTTCAAAGGATTCGCGTGTTAAATTGGTTTGCACATCTTTGATGGTTATCTTTACTGTTTCGATCGAAGGCCAACATCGGGTATCTCTACGGTAGTCTTTAATGCGTTCAACATATTCGGTGCCATCGGGTGAAGGCGTATTGAAATAGTTAGAATCATCTTCTGCGAATTCGGTGAATTTTCCCGTAGACAGATTAAGATACTTGCCTCGGTCAGCAATAAAAATATGGCCTTCTAAATCACCGTTGAGGTGAGTGTAAGTATCTACTGGATTTTCAGGGTCATCGGTGGTTCTAGTATCATCATTTGATCCGCCACCTCCACCACAGCCATACTGAATGGTTGCAATAAAAACTATAAGCAGTATTTTTGTAATGTGTACGTCCTTGTTCATCAAGTACCTTCCTTGAGATGATCGAATTTCGCAGTACTGTGACGATAGCATAAACGCACCATCTCTGAATATCAAGGCGAAGACCAGCTCTCGCCGCTAAGAAAAAACAGGGATCCACAGTCAAATAGCCATATGAACTTGCGAGGTTTTCGGTGGATTTTTAACTTTTCCAAGGCCTTTTTGGCCTTGCTCTTTATTTCCAACAACTTTGTCAGGCGCAACCAACTTTGGGCCTTTGTGGCTGACTTTTCCCGGTTCTGTTCATTCTATTAAATCTATTAACGATCTAATACCGAAGCAAATAAATTCCAAGAAAGCAGTACGGCATAAACTATATTCTGATTGTACAGGTCCGCTTATTTAGCGGATGTCTGTTAGGTTGATTCGCATTGGAAGTCATACTTGTGACACCCCGCCCAACAGGACAAAAAACGACCGGCAGACCACCTTGGATGGCTCGTCTACCCGACCTCATTTGAAATAATTCCCCAGGTTTCCGTCTGAATCCACCCTTTTCAACGGTATTTTTAGTCTTGCGCATTAAGTAGCACTTTTAATGGGCTCTTGTTTTCGACACCATTAATCCAGTTTATCCGTCAGAGTGATATCCTCTCTTTGCTTGTACTCCGCTTCCACTTTTCCCAATTCTGTTCAAGCGCGAATAACCCGCCGACATAGTGTTTCTCTGCAAACCGGGAAGCTAAAGTCCGATCGCCTGATTTATACGCATGGAGAAGGCGAATAACAAAGCTTCGTCCTTGAGGTGTAGAAAGCAGCAATCTAACCAATTCTCCTGCCTGGGTCTGCAACACGTATTTCGACGATATATTTTGCTTTCTCCATTCCTTGCTTTTTAAGGCGATAAACTTGGAAGCCTGCATCAGGCTATTATTCTTATCATACCGAATCAAGTTATGAAAATTCTCCTCATGGACACCTAAAAACAGACGATTGTTTTCAACCGTTATCATCTCCATGTTTTCAGCCAGTCCCTCATTGAGCCATGAAGAGATATATGGGCTGAGTGACCGAATAATGGCATGACTGACTTCATGTTTTATGGTCTGAAAAGTACTCTCTCGATCTTCTCGCATATACAGTGCGATTTGCCTTTTGCTATGAATGTAGATGCCGCGAGTATGAATCAGATTAAGCGACACCTCTGCAATATAGTTCTTGTATTCTTTTTGGTGACCGAATATTTTTACATTAATGGGTATCGTCTTATAGATATCAAAATACAACTTCTTATCGAAAAAGCGATACACAGCATTGACATCCGTTTCAATCCTAGCTCTTTCATCATCGGTTAGATTGACGCCTTGATCATCAATTTTGATCTTAAACCCTACCCATTGACTTTTACGCACTGCCAGTTCTATCTTGGTTTTTTCAACCCCAGCGGCAGGCTTATCTCCGAAGTGAACTCTGCCACTTTCATCTCTCCACTTGTATATCTCCGAGACTGAATAGGTCGAAAAAGTTATACTGATAAAAAATATTATTAATATTTGATTCTTCATCGAGAATAGAGTCCTGATCCATGACGAAAATGCTACTGAAGTCTAATCTGACCGAGTGAAAGACTGATATAGACGCCTCCGGTTTTATGATGGGGTGGTACAATTTACCACGTAGAGGTATCCATCAATAATGGTAGCCCTCAGTTAAGAGGGAGTGTCGATATCTTCTATCAAACTTTCTCAAGGGGTTCCCTGATGAAACTCTTTGAGGGAGCAGGATCCTCCCAGGCCATCAGCCTCGATTACAAGACCGATGCCGCGGGCATAATATCTTCCCTCCCACTCCATACGCCGTTCTTCGTGTAACTGAGGGTCATCCAGGGAGAAATTCTCAATCAACAGGGCCTTGATTCCGTCCGTGCCGGGGGTTTCCACATCCTGTTCGCTGGCCACCCGCAGGTTGCCGATTCTGTCCCCGGGTAGTGGGTTCATGGTAACCAGCAGAGTATCGTCGGTGAGCATCGGGTCGACTGACATATGGACACCACCCAGTTCATCCACATGGTAGTAGAGTTCCAATGATGAGGGGTCATCGCCTACTTGTAATTCCCCGCGGTAATACGCCCTCCCCTGACGCTTTTCACGAGCGGTAATGGTCAAGGTCTTATCGAAGGTATATTCGCCTTCGACGAAACAGCTGTAACGCCAGCGGTTACCGACCGAAAGGGGGAAGTAGGGGGATGTTTTACCAGCCTGATTCGTCTGCACGGGATCAGGGGAGAGGCCGTTGCCGATCAGAGGGGTGCAAGAGAGCATCAGCAGGCAGGCACATGCGACCCAAGCGGTTTTCGATTTAGTGTTCATAGGATTTCGAAGTGTACGCACCCGTTTCGCTCCTTGATTACCTTGCCGCTAAGGACAGATGGATTAGCTCTGGCGACGCGCCTGATGATACTTACCTGTTGATTGTCAATGGTCGATGGCCCTCCCACATCAATCGCTTTACCCCTTTGATGTGCGCTTCTTCCGGGCTTTGCAATAGCCTGGCCTACGCCGCGAACCATACTGAGTATATCATCTTCGTTGGCGAGCATATCAGTGAGTGCGGCATCGTACTTGGTCTGACCATATTTTCTGATGATCGCAGCTTTGTATTTGGTTTTGTAAAAACGGTGCAGTATCCGGCGTTGGTGTTCCGCGCTGCGATAGCCGCTGGTACAGTAACTGCCTTTCGGCAGCAGCGGATTGACCAGATCCCAGGCGGTTTTGAGTTTACCTGGCAGTTGCACGCCGGGGCTGACTTTTTTTATGCTCCAGTTGTTGAGAAACTTATGGGTGGTGCGGTTGACAGAAATGACGCCGTCGGGTGTTCGCATGAAATGTTTCTGTACTTCCATGATACCCTTCATGATCTGATCGTCCATGGTCCCTTTACTGACATAGCAGGGTATCTTGCCGATCTCCATGAGCCGACGGTGCAAGGATTTAACGTCTTCGGGACGATTGGCGCACCCCTTACCAACAGCCTGTATCAATGTCATCATAAGAAAAGCCTCCTTTGTTATTGCAGCGCAGGCTTGTCGCCTGAAAACCGACCATCGTGTTGAAAAGTCAGTTATGGGATTGTGCTGCAAACTATTTAGAATACCAAGTTGACTTGGTCGCAGTTGATCATCATGAGTTATCTTGTTGACTTCTTCTGTCGAAGCATAGTCGCATTGTGGGCTCAGGCATAGGTTCTCAAACGGTACGTGGCTCGTCACTTCTTTGATACGGGCCTTGAGGTTATTTGCACCTTCCAGCTCGGCAAATTTAGATGTGATCATCCATACCCATGCAATAGGTATTGGGCTGTCCGGTCAGCTACTACGTTGCTATCGGACCACAACAAGACCCCAAGGTATTCACGCTGCAGACCATCCCGGACTGGGAAGCGCAGAAGCTGTCGATACAAGCCGCTTGAACTCTTTGTTTAGGCGATCAACCAGCTTTGCCACCTTGTCCGGCTTGGTGCAATCTCACCCCTTGATTCCGGTGCCTCCCGGCCCGAAATCGCCCCAGTGTATACGATGCTCTCTTTATGCACGTCCAGTCCGATGTGGAACGCGAGGCTTCAGCCGAGCTGGGGGGATACCCCACCCAGCACGGCCTCCTACCCCCTACCCTTCATTACTAACTACAGCTTAACGAACACACTCTCCGGGCGGCGGCGCGACTTGGGGAGCCCGGCATTGTAGTCTTCTTGCATGTCGCGATAGCCGATAGCCAATGCCAGATCGCAGCGGTAGCCGCCCAATTCATCGGCAAACTCTTTTCCAACGAGATCGGCGTCAATACCTTCCATGGCAGTGGAATCAATCTTCAATCGCGCCAACGTATGCAATGCATTCCCCAGCGCAATATAGAGCTGGGCACGCGTCCAGATTCCCGTGTCACCGCTTTCATCTGTGTTCATCTCAGCGAATACAAAAGGTGCAAAGGCCTCTTCCCTTTTGTCCGCTTCCGTACGCCCATCCTCGACGCCGTTGTCCACGACCTCTGCATAATCCTCGCGCTGATAGCCCGTATTGTGGGTAAAGAGAATCACATGGGAACTGTCCGCAATCGCAGGCAGGTTAAACTGAAAATTTTCACCAAGGGCGCGCGCCATCCGCTGTTTTGCCTGATCACTCTCAAGCACAATGAACTTCCAGGGTTGCGAATTGATGGACGATGCCGAAAGGCGGAGGGCTTCCAGCAATACGTCCATATCTTCCTGCGAAACCTGCTTCGTTTTGTCGTATCGCTTGGTGGTATAGCGCCACGCCAAGTCTTGAAGTATCGGGTGTGTCATTGGGACTCCTTTTCATCTGTTTTATGTGTCAGGGTAATTATGGAGTCAGCGCATCAGAAAACAAGTACGCACCAAAATGTGTCATACTTACAAAATGTATACTAAAGGAGTCTTCCCATGACAGAAAAAGACCGAGGCGCCTGCTTCAAATGCTATGTGGAGGCTGCTATTGCAGCCATCGGTGGAAAATGGAAAGGGGTAATTCTTTATCATCTGGAGAGCACCAAACGCTTCAACGAACTGCACCGCGAGGTCTCAAACATCACTCAGCGGATGCTCACCAAACAGCTGCGTGAACTGGAACAGGACGGCATCGTACAACGCACCGTCTACGCCGAAGTACCTCCGCGCGTAGAATACAACCTGACAGAGTTCGGCAAAACACTGAAGCCCATCCTCGATGAACTGGAAAAATGGGGCAAAAGGCACTTGGAGCAGCTCGAGAAGAACCGCGCCGAGGCGTAGCCCGCCGCCCGTGGAAGATTGACTCTCGTGCAATCCCGCTGCCCCGCTTATAATTCCCGACAATTGCATTAAAGAGCGCGTTTTATGGACAAGCACGTTGACCCCATCAGACGGGAATATGAACCTGAATGCCTATCTGGGTGACTGGTTCGGACTTGAATATCATGTAACTCAAAATGCGACCACTACAGATTGGGATATCTGGGTTTATGACTCCGAGGGAAATGCGACCAAATTTATGGAGAATAAAGCCTGGCCAACACCTGTGGTTGCGCAAGGAAGAAATTGGAATCAGATATTTTTCGGAGCTAATAACAGTAATACCTTCTCCTGGGGTCCAACAATGGAATCGCCATACTGCATTGATGTATGTAATCGTCTTGATAAACGAATAGGTCACAAATATTTTTCTCTGAACAACAACATGCCTGCGCGACCATCACCGCCTACGCAGGTATATGCCGAATGATTTTCTGATCGATAATTCGATGAACGTCATCAGAGCTCAGGTGCTAACGCCACCCTCGACGTTAGCGGCGCGGGTTGCCTCATTGCCAGCGCCCAGTTCGTCGCCCCAGCCGCCACCCCTCTACCCCTATGATCTGCTGGACTTTACCCTGATTGGCTGCACAGGCGCGGCGACGATGAACCTACAGCTTATTGCTCCTTTGCCGCTATCTATCACCATGTTGTCCAGTGAACAGGGTCTCCATTTAAGATTTTCGAGTTAAAAAGACTCAACATCAACCGAACGTGAAGTACCTCAACGAAATTCATCAGATATGGGACCGGTTGGCAGACTATCCCGCAGCCCAGTCACAGCAAGCCTTGAGATATCTACTGAAAGAGATCAGTCAACTGATCGATGCCGATATCGGCTACTGGCTCAGCGCTTTTCGCTTGGACGAACTGCACGCATCGAGGGATTTCATGCTGGGCTGGCGACCGGGGCCTATTTGCTTTTCCGAGGAGCTGCCCGAAGTTGAAAACTCATATAAAAAGCATTTAAAAGAGATCGATTCCGGCCGCTATGAAGTTGGCGAAAGCACCCTTAACCACTTGAAACAGTGCGGGAAATTCCGCGCCACCCTGTTGCGGGACCATGTCTCTGCTGAGTTTTTCGATAGCGATTTCTACGCGAACAAATTCAAGTCACGTAATGTCACAGACACTTTGTATGTGGTTGCCCCACTCAATGCTGACACAGAAGCCTATTTCTGTTTCCAACGCATCGGCAGACAGACTCCCTTTACATCGAGCGATCTGGACATTGCCAGCTATACTCTGCGCAGCCTGAACTGGTTTCTAAAACAGCTGTTTCTTTCGTACGGTTTACTGGTTGCGGAAAAGCCACTCACCCACACTGAAAAAAAGGTAATGCATCTGCTGCTGACCGATCTATCCGAAAAACAGATTGCCGATAATTTGCAACAGAAAGTCGACACGATTCACAAACACATCGTCAATATCTACCGTAAATTCAACGTTAACAGCCGTGCTGGCTTGATGGCCATCTGGCTGGGGCATTTCTAACGGGCACACCCCCCCTTTGTTCCCT
>JARRQD010000018.1:0-19006 GCA_037382205.1 Candidatus Thiodiazotropha sp. | reverse complement strand
AGCAACTTTGTCGCGATGAAGATGTGGTGCTGGCTTATGTCAGCGGTCGTGATCAGTCTCTGGTAGAGCAGGCGATTGAGCGGTATGACCTGCCACAGCCTGATTATGTGATCGCTGATGTTGGCGCTACCATCTATCAACTGGGTGAAATGGCAGACTGGCATCGATGGTCACGCTGGGGGGAGCAGATCAGCCCGGACTGGAACGGCTATACAACTCAGCAATTGCTACAGCAGTTTACCGATTGGCCAGGCCTCCGTGAACAGGAACCGGCTAAACAACAACAGTTCAAAGCGAGTTTCTACGTTGAGCTGGAGCTGAACAAAACATCGCTCATCGAAAAGATGGAAAGTCATCTGAATATGCTCGATGTTCGGGCCAATCTGATCTGGAGCGTGGATGAAGAACTGAGTGTCGGTCTGCTCGATCTGCTGCCGGAAGCGGCCGGTAAGTATCCCGCCATCGACTTTCTGCGCAGACAGCTCAAGCTTCAGGAGACAGAAGTGCTGTTCTGTGGTGATAGCGGCAACGACCTGGATGTGATGGTCAGTCCAATCCCATCCGTTCTGGTTGCCAATGCGGAATTGAGTGTAATAAACGAGGCGCAACAGCGAATCTCCGAGTCAGCGTCAGCGGATCGGTTCTATGTGGCCAAAGGTGGATTCCTGGGCATGAACGGTTGTTACAGTGCCGGGATTCTTGAGGGATTGGCGCACTATTATCCAGATTTCACCAGCCGCTTAAATGTGGAGAATGGTGTGGATCCAATCGATCGATTGTGATTTGCTATTCTTACAGTTCAGCTTTAGTAATTTGACGTCATCCCGGCGAATAGCGGAATGAGGCGTGCTGTCGTTGCTGAGCGGGCACTGATTCGAGCAAGTCTATACACAACCATCCAAAGCTGACCACAAAAAAACAGGACAGTTGTAACAATGAACAATAAAAAACTGATCATCTATGGTGAAGTGCTCTACGACTGTTTTCCCACAGGGGAGCAGGTGCTCGGAGGGGCGCCTTTCAATGTCGCCTGGCATCTACAGGCGTTTGGCCAATCCCCCTATTTTGTCAGTCGTGTCGGTCGCGACGCGGATGGGGAGCGGATTCTCCAGGCGATGCGTGACTGGGGGATGGAGACCGCTGGGGTGCAACTGGATGACCAACACCCCACAGGTCGGGTTATGATTACCCTGGAGCAGGGGGAACCAAGCTACGACATCATGGCCGATGCCGCTTATGATTTTATCGATCCGACAGCCTTCGCATCATTGAATTGTGACATGCTCTATCACGGTAGCCTGGGATTGCGGAATCCAGTGGCCAGCCAGGCACTCGATCAATTGAAGCGGAACGGCGCAAAGCGGGTTTTTCTCGATGTCAATCTGCGCCCTCCCTGGTGGCAGCGGGAGTCGGTCATGACCTGGATCAGTCAAGCGGACTGGCTGAAACTGAATCAACATGAGCTCGATCAACTGGATGGGAATGGCGACGATCTGCACAAACAGGCGATGGCATTCAAACAGTCGCATGGTCTGTCGGGCTTGATTGTTACCTTGGGGGAGCAAGGCGCATTGCTGCTGACGGATGAGGCTTCCCCTTTGCAAGTAGCCCCAGAGGCCACCCAGCAGACCGTCGACAGCGTCGGCGCCGGTGATGCCTTTACGGCGGTGATGTTACTTGGCTTGAGTGCCCAATGGCCACTGGATATCACCCTGCAAAGGGCGCAATCCTTCGCCTCGGCGATTGTCGGCCAGCGTGGTGCTACCGTATCATCTGTAGCCTTCTACGCGGATTTTCTGCAGCGTTGGGATGCTCAGGCGCGTATCACCGATTAGAGTTACAGGTCCCGGTATCGAAATATGTACGAACAGGTATCACATTCACTGCTGAATCATATCCTCGACGAACTCAAAACTGAGATTCGCAAACGGGATCTGCGCCATTTTTATACCCGGCTTGGCGCCAACTTCTACGGCATTCATCTGCTGTTCCACCACCTCTATGGAAAGCGGGATGACTTCAAACAGCAGATGGTTCATCTGGTGGAAGTGATGGCGACCCGCTATGTGCAGCGTCATGTCACCCTCAAGCAGCTGGACAGTGAGCGGGAGAAACACCACAACTGGTTCCTCAGTCAGGAGTGGGTCGGCATGGCGCTCTATGCGGATGGCTTTGCCGGAAATCTGCAGGGGGTGGAGCAGCGCTTACCCTATCTGCAGGAGCTCGGGGTCAACATGCTGCATGTCATGCCGGTGATGGTTTGTCCCGAGGGCGCCAGTGACGGCGGCTATGCGGTCAGTGATTTCCGCAATGTGGATGAACGTTTTGGTACCTTGGAAGATATCAATATACTATCCACCTCGACCCGCAAACGGGGCATGCTGTTAGTGATGGATATGGTGCTCAACCACACCTCGGACGAACATGAGTGGGCGCAACGGGCTCGTGCCGGAGAGCAGAAGTACCAGGACTACTACTACACCTTCGATAACCGGGATATTCCGGACATGTTCGAAGAGACCATGCCGGAGATTTTTCCTGAGACCTCACCCGGTAACTTTACCTGGGATGACGAGATGAACATGTGGGTGATGACCGTCTTCAACCACTACCAGTGGGATCTCAACTACGGAAATCCTTCGGTGTTTATCGAGATGTTGGATAACACCCTGTTCTGGGCGAATCAGGGGGCGGATATTCTGCGTCTCGATGCGGTGGCCTTTCTATGGAAGAAGATCGGCACCACGTCGCAGAACGAGCGGGAGGCGCATCTGGTACTGCAGCTGATGAAAGATTGCTGTCAGGTTACAGCGCCCGGTGTACTGTTCATTGCCGAAGCGATTGTTGCGCCGGTGGAGATCGCCAAATACTTTGGCGAGGATGCGGTGATCGCCAAGGAGTGCGAGATCGCCTACAACGCCACCTTCATGGCCTTGCTCTGGGATGCGGTTGCTACCAAGAACGCCAAGCTGTTGCGTCAGGGAATTCAGAGCCTGCCGACCAAGCTGGATCAGGCCACCTGGCTCAACTATCTGCGCTGTCACGACGATATCGGTCTCGGTTTCGATGATGCGGATATCCAGCGGGCCGGTTATCAACCGCTGGCCCATCGTAAGTTTCTGGTCGATTATTTCACCGGTCGCTATGATGACTCACCGGCGCGTGGCGCACCTTTCGGGGTAAACCTGAAAACTGGTGACGCGCGAATCTCAGGTTCTCTGGCCTCTTTGGTGGGATTGGAAACGGCAATTGAGCAGAACGATGCAGAGGCAATTGAAACGTCGGTGAAACTGATTCTGTTGCTGCACAGCCTGATCTGCTCCTTTGGTGGCATGCCGTTGATCTACTATGGGGACGAGATCGGCACCCTCAATGACAGGGCGTTCATGAACGACAAGAACAAAGCGGGAGACAACCGATGGATGCAGCGACCGACAATCGACTGGCAGCGGGCGGAACGACGCCACCAACACGGCACCCCTGAACAGCAGATCTTCGATGGTCTGAAAAAGATGATTGCCGCCAGAAAGGGAATCCCTGCGTTTGCCGATTTCAACAATCGGGAGCTGGTCGAAGTGGACAACACCCATCTGTTTGTCTTCTGGCGCTCCGACCCGTTCATGCCGCTGGGGTCCATATTAGTGGTCTGTAATTTCGACAGCAATCCTCAATACATGGAGCTCAGCGCATTGGGTAATCGGGGTATGTTTGAGTACGGCAATCTCAAGGATCTCTACTCTGGAGAGAGTCCGCGTCTGTTCAAACAGCAGCTTGTGGTACCTCCCCACCAGTTCTACTGGTTAACCGACCAACGTCCTGAGACAGGGCTCTATCTATAACGGCCGCTGTGATCGTTTCGTGATAATTGTGTGAAACTCATGGCATAGAATTTTGATTCAATCGTCAGTATTAGATGATAAACAAACCCAAGGAGTCTTCATAACGATCAGCTTACTGTCTATGTTCCTTCCATGATCCCGGCGAATGCCAGGATCGCGTGGTGATTGGAGCTGTGATATCAGGTTGAGCTTATCGATTCGAAACTCCTTATCGAAAACGCCACATGGAACTGATCGATTTTATGCAGCGCAGAATACTGATCGTTGAAGATGAGCCGGATATCGCCCACCTGGTGCAGAACCATCTGCAGGATGCGGGATACGATGCGGATATCGCCAGTAGTGGGGCTCTCGCCATGGAGCTGTTCAAGAAAAACAGCTATCAGCTGGTGGTGCTCGATTTGATGCTACCCGATACGGATGGTCTGACCCTGTGTCGTAAGATGCGAACCGATGGGGCATACGTGGCGATCCTCATGCTGACCGCAAAATCGACCGAGCTCGATCGTGTATTGG
This sequence comes from Candidatus Thiodiazotropha sp., assembly GCA_037382205.1. Taxonomy (GTDB): domain Bacteria; phylum Pseudomonadota; class Gammaproteobacteria; order Chromatiales; family Chromatiaceae; genus Thiodiazotropha. The sequence goes on along the minus strand of JARRQD010000018.1, from coordinate 14,651 downwards.
GTCTGGAGATGGGGGCCGATGATTATCTGACCAAGCCATTCAGCGTGCCTGAACTGATGGCCCGCATCAAAGCGCTTTTCAGGCGCATCGATGCCTTGCAAGAGGGCAGTAGTGAGATCGCTGATCAGCAGACGCTCGAACGGGACGGCATCACAATCGATGTCAATAAACGTTCCGTCAAGGTTGGTGGCGAGCCAGTGGATCTGACCGCCAGAGAGTTCGACCTGTTACTGTTTTTCGCCCGTCATCCCGGTCGGGTATTCAGTCGCATACAGCTGCTCGACAAGGTCTGGGGTTATAACCATGACGGTTATGAGCATACGGTGAACTCCCATATTAATCGGCTCCGTTCAAAGATCGAGAAAGACCCCTCAGAGCCGGAGTATGTATTGACCGTATGGGGTGTGGGTTATAAATTTCGCGATCAACGGAGCACCTCGTGATCATCCACATGTTTCACTCCCTCTACGCTCGTCTCTCGCTTGCCCTGATTGCCCTGTTTCTGGTTACCGGGCTGCTCTATACCGTGATCACCCTGGTCACCACCAACCGCTATCTGCAGGAGATCACGCAACACTTCAATCGGGATCTGGCGCAGCGTATCGTCGCCGATCGCAGACTGGTTATCGATGGTGAGATGAACGATCGGGCGCTGAAGAAAACCTTCAGTGATTATATGGACATCAATCCCAGCATTGAGATCTATCTGCTCGATAAACAGGGCACGATTCTCGCCTTCTCTGCCGATGCGGGGAAGGTCAAACGTGAGCGGGTTGATCTATCGCCCATCAAGGCCTTTCTGCGCGGCGAGGGTTTTCCATTGCTTGGGGATGACCCCCGTTCCCATGAGCGGCGCAAGGCGTTCTCGGTGACCGAAGTACCGGCCGGAGATATGCCGGCCGGCTATCTCTATGTGGTGCTCAGAGGGGAGCAGTACGACAACGCGGAGCAGGCGGTCTTGGAAAGCTATGCGCTGAGATACAGTGCAGGCGCCGTTGCCGTGAGTATGGGATTTGGTCTGTTTACAGGTCTGCTGCTCTTCCACTGGCTGACCCGGCGTTTGCAACGACTCTCCAGGGTTATGACGGCCTTTCAGCAGAGCGGTTTTGTCAATCATCAGCAGTTACCGGAACGTTTTGATCCAGCTGGGGATGAAGTGGAGCGGTTGGGCGCCGCATTCGAGCAGATGGCGCAGCGAATCGCCGATCAGTGGGGGCAGCTTAAACAGCAGGACAAGTTGCGCCGAGAATTGGTTGCACAAGTATCCCATGATTTGCGAACCCCTCTGGCAGTACTGCATGGCTACCTTGAAACCCTGAGCATGAAACAGAAAGCGATGGATGGTCAGGCGCAACAGGACTACCTGAATATCGCCTTGAAACAGAGCCAACGTCTTAAAGGAATGCTGGAGGATCTGTTCGAACTGGCCCAGTTGGAAGCGAGAGAGACCAAGCCGGTGTGTGAGCCCATGGCGCTGGCAGAACTGGTTCAGGATGTGATCCAAAAGTTTCAACTGCCTGCGCAGCAACGGCAGATTCAGATCGAGTGGCAGGTGCCTCAATCCCAGCCTCAGGTCAAAGCGGACTTTGCTATGACTGAACGGGTGCTGGACAATCTGATCGGTAATGGGATTGACCATTGCGAATCTGGTGGAAGACTGACGTTGACGATCTCTCAACAGTCAGAGTCTGCTCTGGTGGCAGTGATGGATGATGGGGAGGGTATCGATGAAGCGGAACTGGAACACCTCTTCGAGCCGTTCTTCCGCAAGCGGAAACAGGGCAAAGAGGGGGGGCATGCCGGCCTTGGGTTAGCGATTGCCCGCCGCATGGTGGAGTTACAGGGCGGCACCATCTGGGCCTCCAACAATCAGCAAGGTGGCGCCTGCTTCAGCTTCACGTTGCCACTCGCCTGACAGCGGAATTCCAAGCCAATTGGCGCTGAGAGCTTAACTTTTTAAGCCTCGCTGATAAAGTCGCAGCACCTCCCCCACAAGGGTGGGTGCGGCTTGCCGCACCATTCTAATAGCAGGTTCCTGATTTTGAAGAAAATAGCTTCGATGGTCATGGTCACCTTCTGGGTGAATCATGCTACAACATGAATGGCACACTTGTGGCGGCGTTGCGCGCCGTGCAGGGATGCACAAGTGTCGCGGGCGCATGGATGTGCAGGAGCGACCCTTGCCCTGCACCACCACAAGCGCACTCTTCACGCTGTCCAACTGATCTTTTTAGGTTGAGATAGATTTGCATCACGCTATTACAACACTCCTCTAAGAGAGAGTGTTGTAATAGCAAGTAGTTAAATCATATTTGATTCCATTCAGAGCCTCTTCCTTGACCACACGATAACGCGAAGCGGCTGCCTCAATCACAGTACCATCTCCCGAGACTGTCGAAGTATCCGATCCGGATGAGTTCGTTTTGCTTTTGTGTTTTAGTATTCTACAGTCTTCTTAAGAATAATTGGCCTATTAACACCAACTTTTGCGAAACCCTCCGTAGGTTGCGGGTGAGCGGTGCGAACCCCAACATGTCCAGCCATCAACCACCCACCCCAAGCTGAACATGAAGACAATACCACCACTACCACCACAGAAGGTCACGCCCACACATTGGCACATGATCGAAAATCATGATGCGGTTCGTACCTCACCACATCTACATAATAGGCTTACCACAGGTTACGAATTCGCAGAGTTTCTTTGATCCCCTCACCCCGTCCCTCTCCCGAAGAAGGTTCTTGTAAAAGCATGCCACGAATATTCGCAAATAGATTTTGCGCACAAAAGAGCGCAAGTTCTTACACGTTTTAGCCCTTAATGGTAGGGCAAGGCCGCACCCTACGATTCTTGCGACACCCTCAACGGGAGAGGGGATAACGATGTTGTGATTCATTTGTGACTTTTCCGTGAACCTCTGTGGAAGCTTTCCCATTAAGCTCTCCACATGAGTCAGCAAATGCAAAGACTTTCTGCATAAAACACCAAGTTATTTGCAGTGAATCTGGTAGCCTATTACTTGTCTTATGCTCAGGGACAGTGGCATCAGTTTCAGCCGGGCTTGGAATCAGTAAACTTTGCTGTGACGCTCAAACTGGTGTTTTTCCTTAGAGATGCCATGGTCTATGTAACAGGAGATATTGTATGAAGCGAAGAAGTTTGATCAAACTACTGGGTCTCGCTGCGGTGGCGCCGGTTGTCGGCCATTCGGTGTTTGCCAGACAAGATGAAGAGATGACACAGATGAACAAGCTTGAACTGAGCGAAGCGGAGTGGCGCAAACGCCTGACCCCTGAGCAGTTTCGCATCCTTCGGCAGGAGGGAACCGAAGCGCCGGGCAGTAGCGAACTGCTGCACGAAAAGCGCAAAGGTACCTTTGTCTGTGCGGCCTGTGACAACCCCTTGTTTGCCTCCAGCACAAAATATGAGAGTGGCACAGGTTGGCCAAGCTTTTATGACCATCTGCCAGATGCGTTGGCTACCAAAAAGGATTTTAAACTGATCTGGCCGCGTACCGAATACCACTGCGTCCGTTGTGGGGGGCATCATGGGCATGTCTTCAATGATGGACCTGAGCCCACCGGTCTGCGCTACTGCAACAATGGGGTTGCGCTGAAGTTCGTCCCGGATGTCGCATGACCTCCCGACTTGGGATGGCACTGTTGCTCGGGATGCTCTTGCCACTCAGTATGAATGCCCGTGGATTGACTCTGGAGAGTCCGCCAGAGCAGGTAAAGCTGGTGGAGCTCTTTACCTCCCACGGCTGCAGCAGCTGTCCACCGGCCGACCGCTGGCTGGCCAATCTGGTGGATCATCCCGGGCTCTGGCAACAGTTGATTCCACTGGCTTTCCATGTGGACTATTGGGACTACCTGGGTTGGCGGGATCGATTTGCCGCCCCTCAATACAGCCAACGGCAGCGCCACTATCGTGAAAATGGTGGCGTTAAATCGGTCTACACCCCCGGATTTGTGGTCAATGGCAAGGAGTGGCGGGGCTGGTTTCGCCATCCCAGGCTTGATCTCAGCGAGGCGAAACAGGTCGGCCGATTGGTTTTGCAAGTCGATGCCGGGGTTGGGGTGACGGCAGAATTTTTTCCTCAAACCGGTTTCGATGGGCCGCGGCTTGAGGCAAACCTGGTAATTCTCGGGTTTGATCTGCAGAGTGAGATCGCTGCTGGGGAAAACCAGGGCAGAACCCTCAGTGAACACTTTGTGGTGCTGAGTCACAGTCGCTCGCAGACACAGAATTCAACAGCAGAGTGGTCTCTTCCCTGGCCAGCGTTCGACCGCTCTGGCAGTAAGCGGCTGGCGGTTGTCCTGTGGTTGAGCAACCCGGTTACCAGCGCACCGATTCAAGCGGTTGGTGGATGGTTGCCAGGATAGGTGTGAGGGAAATTGCGCCAATAGGGGCGCTATGCTAAAATCCGCACCAGTTTTTGCGATAGCTGTCGGCTGTCTGCCGCAGTGCATATAATAAAACCCCGATAGCGGGGTTTTTTTATTTAGAAAATAGGTGGTTGCCGACGTTACTAGGGTGGCCTGTTTTCTGAATTGATAGGATGGGCCATGTGCCCATTTTTTATTGCGGTGGGAAAAATGAGGTCTGCGCCAGATAAACTGAAAACACTCATACGTCAGGAAGTCGAGCTTCTAGGCTATGAGTTGCTTGGCGTGGAGCTGACCGGGCAGGGCAAAGGTGGGTCTCTGCTGCGGGTCTATATTGACCATGCGGAAGGGATCCTGTTGGATGATTGTGTACAGGTCAGTCATCAGATCAGCGGTGTGCTTGATGTGGAGGATCCGATCAAGGAGCGCTATCAACTTGAGGTCTCGTCACCTGGTATGGACAGACCACTGTTTGAAGAAGCGCATTTTGAGCGATTCAAGGGAAGTAAGGTACGCCTTAAGACCCGCACAAAGATTGATGGCCGTCACCGATTCACTGGTGAGTTGGGCGGTGTGGATGATAGTCAGGTTTTAATTGAAGAAGACGGGACGCTCTATCGAATCCCGATCGAGATGATCGATTCGGCCCGAGTAATACCGGAATTTTGAATTGGGAAACATTGATGAGTAAAGAGATATTGCTGGTCGTAGACGCGGTCTCCAATGAAAAAGATGTCGAAAAGAAGATCATCTTTGAAGCGATTGAAGCGGCGTTGGCATCTGCCACGAGAAAGCGTAATGGCGATGATATTCTCGTACGGGTTTCGATCGATCGTGCTTCTGGAGATTACGACACTTTCCGTCGTTGGGAGGTTGTCGAGAGCTATGCGGAAGATGAGCCTGACGCACCGCTCAGGCAGATCATTGTGGATGCCGCCCGGGAAGATGATCCGGATATCCAGATCGGTGATTTTGTTGAAGAACCGATTGAGTCCATCGAGTTTGGACGGATTGCCGCGCAGGCCGCAAAACAGGTCATCGTACAGAAGGTGCGGGAAGCTGAGCGGGCCAAAGTGGTTGAGGCCTTCAAAGGGCGTGAAGGTGAACTGGTCACCGGTGTGGTGAAACGCATCGATCGAGGTAACGTCTTCATGGATCTGGGCGGTAATGCGGAGGCCTTCATCGGACGTGAACACATGATCCCCAAGGAGTCGATCCGGGTGGGTGATCGAATTCGCGGCTACCTCTATGAAATCAGATCAGAGCCAAGAGGGCCGCAGCTCTTCATCAGTCGCACCATGCCTGAACTGCTGATCGAGCTGTTCAAGTTGGAAGTGCCCGAAGTGGGTGAAGGGCTGATCGAGATTCGCAGTGCCGCGCGGGATCCCGGATTGCGTGCCAAAATTGCGGTCAAGGCATTGGATCAACGAATCGATCCAGTCGGTGCTTGCGTCGGTATGCGAGGCTCGCGGGTACAGGCTGTATCCAATGAGTTGAATGGTGAACGGGTCGATATCATTCTGTGGAACGACAATCCTGCACAGTTTGTCATCAATGCCATGTCGCCGGCGGATGTGGTCTCCATCGTGGTCGATGAAGACACTCACGCCATGGATGTCGCGGTGAGTGAGGAGAACCTCTCTCAAGCGATCGGTCGTGGCGGACAGAATGTACGACTGGCCAGTCAACTGACCGGTTGGGAGCTGAATGTGATGGATGAAGCCCAGGCTTCCGAGAAGAGTGAATCGGAAACCAAAGGCTATATGGAAGCCTTCATGGATCAGTTGGATGTGGATGAGGATGTGGCAGCGATCCTGGTGCAGGAGGGCTTTACCAGTGTCGATGAAGTCGCCTACGTACCCATCGAAGAGATGCATTCCATTGAAGAGTTCGATGAAGAGCTGGTCGAAGAGCTGCGCAACAGAGCAAAGGACTACCTGTTGACTCGTGCGATTGCCAATGAAGAGGCCTTCCGTGAACCGGCAGATGATCTGCTGAACATGGACGGTATGGAGCAGCAGCTCGCTTTCACCCTGGCTGGCCGGGGCGTGGTGACCATGGAAGATCTGGCAGAGCAGTCCATTGATGAACTCATGGAGATAGACGGCATGGATGAAGAGCGGGCTGGTCAGTTGATCATGACAGCGCGCGCGCCCTGGTTTGAAGAGACTGAATAGGTCGCTCCTGTTTCTAACTAATGATGAAGCAAAGCAACAGATGGAAAAGGCAAACTCGAGAGGCTGATGAATGAGTGAAGTAACGGTAGCACAACTTGCAAATGTCGTTGGCATTCCTGCCGATCTGTTGATGGAACAGTTGGCGGATGCCGGCATTCAGGCGAAAAGCCCTGAAGATAGGATTTCCGATGATGAGAAGGCGAAACTGCTGCTGCATCTGCGTGAGAGTCATGGCAAAAAGAAGACCTCAACTGTTACCGCACCCAGCAAAGTGACCCTCAGACGTAAAACCGTCAGTGAGTTGCGTCAGCCCACATCAAGTGGCCGCAGTACCCCGAGCCGCGCCTCTACTGCTCCGGCAAAAACCGTCAGTGTCGAGGTGCGCAAGAAGCGGACCTACGTCAAACGCGCCAAAGTCGAGTCTGATGAGGGTCAGGTCAAACAGGCTGAAGAGGCACGTAAGGCGCTGGACGATCAGGCCAAAGAGCGGGAGGCCATCGAAGCGGAAGTCGAAGCGCGCAAAGCGGCCGAGGCGGCCAAGCAGCATGAACAGGAAGAGGCCGAGAAAAAGGCACAGAAAGAGGAAGTCGCTCGTCAGGCTGCAGAAGAGGAAGCCAAACGTTTGGCAGAAGAAGAGGCCGCAAGAGAAGCGGAAGAGGAAGCAAAACGTCAGGAAGAGCTATTGAAATCACAAGCGGCTATAGAAGCAGAACCGGTTGTTGAGACCACCCCCACCCCGACGCCCGAGGCCAAGACAGATGCAGCCCGTGGCAAGAAGGGGCGGAAAGAGAGCCGACGCGATGGCAAAGGTTTTGGCGACGACAAGTCTAACCGTAAAGAGCTGCACGTAGCGGAAGGGCTGCGCGGCAAGCGCAAGAAAAAACCGGGCAAACAACGTAAATCGTCGGCAGCGGCTGCCAGTGACGCGCAGCACGCCTTCCAGCGTCCCACCGCACCGGTTGTACGTGAGGTTAAGGTCCCAGAGAACATTACCGTTGCCGATCTGGCGCAGCGGATGACCATCAAGGCAGCCGAAGTGATCAAGGTGCTGATGAAGATGGGCATGATGGTCACCATCAATCAACCCCTGGATCGGGATACCGCCATTCTGGTGGTTGAAGAGATGGGCCATGTACCGGTGGTACAGCGTGACGAAGACATCGAAGCGGATCTGCTGAGCGTAGAGGATCAAGCCCATACGCAAGGCGAGCAGGTGAATCGTCCCCCGGTGGTCACCATCATGGGCCATGTGGATCATGGTAAGACCTCGCTGCTCGACTATATTCGCACCAGTCGGGTCGCCGCCGGTGAGGCGGGTGGTATCACCCAGCACATCGGCGCCTATCATGTGGATACCGACAAGGGCACAGTATCATTTCTCGATACCCCAGGCCATGCAGCTTTTACCGCGATGCGTGCCCGAGGCGCCAAAGTGACCGATATCGTGATCCTTGTGGTGGCCGCCGATGACGGTGTGATGCCACAGACCAAAGAGGCGATCCAACACGCCAAAGCGGCTGAAGTGCCACTGATCGTAGCGATCAATAAGATCGATAAGGAAGATGCCAATCCGGATCGAGTGATCCAGGAGCTCTCCCAGGAAGAGGTCATCCCGGAAGACTGGGGTGGCGATACCATGTTCGTACGTGTCTCGGCGAAAACCGGTGAAGGTATCGATGATCTGCTCGATTCGATACTGTTGCAGGCCGAAGTGCTGGAACTGAAAGCGGTTGAAGATGGGCCGGCGACCGGCTCGATCGTAGAGTCCTCACTCGATAAAGGGCGTGGCCCAGTGGCGACTGTGCTGGTGCAGTCCGGTACCCTGAACCGGGGCGACATGATCGTTTCCGGTAAAGAGTTTGGTCGTGTACGGGCGATGTTCGATGAGGCAGGCCGCTCCATCAAAACAGCAGGGCCTTCGATTCCAGTGGTAGTGCTGGGTCTCTCAGGGACACCGGAAGCCGGTGACGATGTGCGCGCCGTGAGCGATGAGCGTCGTGCCCGAGAGGTTGCCGAACTGCGTCATGACAAACAGCGCTCAACCCGTCTTGCGGCACAGAAGGCCGCCAAGCTGGATGAGATGTTCACCCAGATGGAAGAGGGTGAGACCCAGACCTTGAATGTGATCGTCAAAGCCGACGTACAGGGCAGTGTGGAAGCATTGAAAGAGTCTCTGGTGAAAACCTCTACCGATGAAGTGAAGGTGCGGGTTGTGGCCTCCGGTGTGGGTGGTATCAATGAGTCAGACGCCAATCTGGCGGTGACCTCCAATGCCATCATCATCGGCTTCAATGTGCGTGGTGACGCAGGGGCTCGCCGGGTGGTGGAAGAGCAGGGCATCGATATGCGCTACTACAGCATCATCTACGAAATTATCGATGATGTGAAAAAGGCGATCTCCGGCATGCTCTCACCGGAAATCAGAGAAGAGATCATCGGTCTGGCGGAAGTGCGGGATGTGTTCCGCAACTCCAAACTGGGTGCGATTGCCGGTTGTATGGTGCTCGAAGGCATGGTCAAGCGCAACAATCCGATCCGTGTACTGCGGGACAACGTGGTGATCTACGAAGGGTCACTCGAATCCCTGCGCCGCTTCAAGGACGACGTCAACGATGTTAAGAGCGGCATGGAGTGCGGTATCGGCGTGAAGAACTACAATGATGTACAGCCTGGTGACCAGATTGAGGTCTTTGAGCGTACTGAAATCGCACGTACGGTGTGAGCTTGATTCAGACGATGTATTTCAATAAGTCGAAGCAACACGGCGCAACCGAAACAGTCTGCATTTGCAGACTGTTTTTTGTGGGGTATGTGGCATGAGTCGGGATTTCAAACGTACCGACAGGATCGGCGCCGAACTGCAAAAGGCGTTGGCTGAACTGATCCGTAAAGAGGTCAAAGACAAGGCGTTAGGCATGGTGACCATCCAGGAAGCCCGGGTGGTTAGAGATCTCTCTCAGGCCAAGGTGTTTTTCACCACCTTGGGCGCCAGTTTCTCGGAACGAGAGAGCGCCGATCATCTCAACCAGATGGCAGGACATCTGCGCTGGTTGCTCGGACAGCGTATGAAAATACGCACTGTACCCAAACTTCAGTTTGTTTATGACGTTTCAGTCGAGCAGGGGGAGCACCTCTCCAATCTAATCGAAGAAGCGGTCAGCGAGAGACAAAGCTGAATCCATCGTTCATGTTTTTTAGAGATTAAGTATGGGACGTCGTCGTAACAGAGGGCGCAATATCAGTGGGGTATTGCTGCTCGACAAACCAGAAGGCATGACCTCCAACAAGGCCCTGCAAGAGGTTAAGTTTCTTTATAAGGCCGCCAAGGCCGGCCATACCGGAAGCCTCGATCCGCTGGCCACCGGCCTGTTGCCGATCTGCTTTGGTGAGGCCACTAAGCTGTCTGCTTTTCTGCTCGATGCGGACAAGCGCTATCGGGTGAAAGTAAAGCTGGGTGAAACCACCACCACCGCCGATGCAGAGGGCGAAGTGGTGGAGACAAGCGATCCAAGCAGCGTGACGCAAGCCGCACTGGTCGAGACCCTGCAAGCATTCCATGGTGAGCAGCAGCAACTGCCACCGATGTATTCGGCGATCAAACACAATGGTGAGCGGCTCTACAAACTGGCTCGTCAGGGCATTGAAGTGGAGCGGGAACCTCGTACCATCCATATCCATGGCATCGAACTGTTGAGTTTCGATCTGCCTGAATTCGAGATGGATGTGCGTTGTTCCAAAGGAACCTACGTGCGCACCCTGGCTGAGGATATCGGCAAACAACTGGGCTGTGGCGCCTATGTCAGTGGTCTACGCCGTACCGGAGTCGGGCCTTATGACGACCAGTCGATGTTGACCCTGGGACAGGTTCAGGAGGCCTTTGGCGAAAAACGCTTTGCCGAGATGGATGAGTGGATGCTGCCCCTGGAGAGCGCCCTGGCCGATTGGCCGGAAGTCGCCCTAAGCGCCGATGCCGCCTTCTACATGAAGCAAGGTCAAGCGATCCTGGTGCCTAACGCACCAACCAGCGGTTGGGTGAGACTCTACGCCAATAAGACCGATTTTATCGGTGTCGGGCAGATACTCGATGATGGGCGGGTAGCCCCCAAGCGGCTGATGCAGGCGGGCAACTGATTCGATGTCTCACAGAGAGGCCTGTTTGATCGACAAGACAATGAAACTGCGGTCCCCGGATAAATCAGGGACCCTGAACATCAGTCGACTGAACGACAAACTGAGATGCAACAGGTGTCACCGGATCATTTGATCTCCGGTGACTTGCCGTAATAGCGGAGAACGCGCATACTACGCGGTCATTCTGGCATTGCCCGAAAAGAATTGATCAATTTTTAAGCGGTCCGGTCAGCCTGAACTCATTGTCGGGTTGGCCTGAAAAGTGGCCATTTCTCAAGACGTAACCTATAGGAGTACACGTCATGTCAATGAGTGCAGCAGAAAAGAAATCCATTGTTGAAGAGTATCAGCGTGCGCCTGGCGATACCGGCTCACCTGAAGTGCAGATTGCACTGATGACCGGCCGCATCACCCAGCTGACCGAACACTTCAAAGAACACAAGCAGGATCACCACTCCCGTCAGGGTCTGGTGCGTCTGGTCAACTCCCGTCGCAAGCTCCTTGACTATCTGAAGGGCAAAGATCAGCAGCGTTATAAAGACCTGATCTCCCGTCTGGGCCTGCGTCGCTAAGCCTCTCCCTCAATACACAGAGTATTCTAAGGATTCAAACGTGACACTTATAAAGAAAGAATTCCAATGGGGAGACAACAAGGTCTCCATTGAGACCGGTGAGATCGCCAGGCAAGCCGATGGTGCGGTCATGGTCAACATGGACGACACTGTTGTCCAGGTCACCGTGGTCGAAGCAAAAAGCGATGTAGCCAGGGACTTTTTTCCCCTGACCGTCGACTATCAAGAGAAAACCTACGCCGCCGGTATGATCCCTGGCGGTTTTTTTCGTCGTGAAGGTCGTCCCAGCGAGAAGGAGATCCTCACTGCTCGACTGATCGATCGTCCGATCCGTCCGCTGTTTCCCAAAGGATTCACCAGTGAAGTTCAGGTCATCATCACCGTGATGTCACTGAATCCTGCGGTAGATCCTGAGATCCCCTCACTGATCGGCACCTCCGCAGCGCTGGCCATCTCCGGCCTGCCGTTCCAGGGCCCTGTGGGCGCCGCCCGGGTCAGTTACAAAGATGGTGAGTACACCCTCAACTCAGCTTCAACCGGCTTGAGTGACGATTCCGATCTGGATCTGGTGGTCGCTGGTACCGAAGAAGCGGTATTGATGGTAGAATCGGAAGCCAACCAGCTCTCTGAAGAGGTGATGCTGGGTGCGGTGCTGTTCGGTCATGAAAATTTCCAGGTCGTCATTCAGGCGATCAAAGAGCTGGCAGCGGAAGTCAACAAGCCGGTTACCGAGTTCAATCCCCCAGTGGTTGACGAAGAGCTGAAAGCGGCCGTTGCTGCTGAAGCTGCAGAAGGCATCGGTAACGCATACCGGATCGCCGACAAACTGGATCGTTATGCCGCCATCGATGCGACCGTTGCCGCTACCGTGGAAAAACTGACTGCCGTTGAGGTAGATGGTGAGCCCCGCTGGAGCAAAGAAGAGATCTATGGTCAGCTGGAGAAGCTGAAGAAAGTGACCGTTCGCGGTCGTATTCTCGATGGTGAGCCCCGTATCGACGGTCGCGACACCCGCACCGTTCGTCCGATCTCTGTACGTACTGGTGTACTGCCCCGTACCCACGGTTCTGCACTGTTCACCCGTGGTGAGACTCAGGCCCTGGTAGTCACCACTCTGGGTACCGAGCGCGATTCACAGATCATCGACGCACTGGACGGCTCCCGTCGTGAGCACTTCATGCTGCACTACAACTTTCCGCCCTTCTGTGTCGGTGAAACCGGCCGTGTGGGCAGCCCCAAGCGTCGTGAGATCGGTCATGGCCGTCTCGCCAAGCGGGGTGTGCTGGCCTGTATGCCGACCATCGGTGACTTCCCCTATGCGATCCGCGTGGTCTCCGAGATCACCGAATCCAACGGTTCTTCATCCATGGCCTCTGTTTGTGGCACCAGCCTCTCACTGATGGATGCAGGTGTGCCGATCAAAGCACCGATTGCCGGTGTAGCCATGGGACTGATCAAAGAAGAGGACAAGTTTGCCGTTCTCACCGACATCATGGGTGACGAGGATCATCTGGGAGACATGGACTTCAAAGTGGCCGGTACCGCCGAAGGCATCAACGCCCTACAGATGGATATCAAGATCAACGGCATCACCAAAGAGATCATGGAGATCGCTCTGGATCAGGCCAAAGAGGGTCGACTGCACATCCTCAATGAGATGAACAGCGTCATCGACACCCACCGTAACCAGATGTCCGAGCATGCGCCACGGATCATCGAGTTCAAGATCAACCCGGACAAGATCCGTGACGTCATCGGTAAAGGTGGCGTAACCATCCGCTCCATCACCGAAGAGACTGGCGCCACCGTGGACATTACCGACGACGGCGTGGTAAAAATCTTCTCCGTTGACAAAAGTGCCGGTGAAGAGGCCCAACGTCGGGTTGAGCTGATCACCGCCGATGTTGAAGTTGGCACCATCTACGAAGGCAAGGTTGCCAAGCTGATGGACTTCGGCGCCTTCGTCACCATTCTGCCCGGCAAGGACGGACTGGTGCACATCTCCCAGATCTCTAACGAACGTGTAGAGAAAGTCAGCGACAAGCTGTCGGAAGGCGATGTTGTGAAGGTCAAAGTGCTGGAAGTCGACAAGCAGGGCCGCATTCGCCTCAGCATGAAAGCGATTGATGAGGCTGAAGCCTGATCATCGGTTAATCGGCAAATGCTAAAAAGGGGCCTGATGGCCCCTTTTTTGTGTCTGAAGGGTTTTAACGGGAATCTATAGGACCCTAAGGGGATAGAGTTGATTCTGAATTGTCTATTTTGCATTGAACCTAAAAAAATCAGTTGACCGCTCCATTCTGATAGCAGGTGTTTGATTATGATGAAAATCGCTTCGATGGTTATGGTCACCTACTGGGTGAATCACGCTACAGCGTGAATTGCACGCTTGTAGCGGCGCATGGCGGCGTTGCAACTCCTTGGAATAGCGAGCTATTCCGCGTCGTTGCGCCTTGCCCTGCACCACCACAAGCGCACCCTTCACAATGTACGAACCTAACACTGGGTATATCCGAAAAATGGTCTATCGGATAAGCCCATGCCTGTGAAAAGCAATCACTGAAAAGCCAACGAGTGACAAGCGATATGGAAATTTTCGAGAGTAAAGTTATGACCGCAAAGCGACAGAAGATGTTTAACAGAGATCCATTCAAAGCTTCCATCTTCAAATCGTGGTTGATTTCTCTTCTGCTGCTGTCCCCATTGACTGTTACACAAGCTATAGAACTCAAATACTACTATGGTGGCAACACATATAACTTTTTGAGTGCGGCGGAAGCGGCGATGAGAGCGGCCCATTCGGATGATAGTTTTGATCCCCGTGAAGATGCCCTTGAGCAATATCGTGAAAAATATAATCCTTCTAACGATCAAGTAGACATGTATTACAAAATCAATCTGTCGGCTCAAGCGATAGCAGATTTTGATAGGAAATATTGGTATTTAGAAACGATCCCTTCGTTTGAAGAGCTTAGGGGAACCAAGTTCTCGGAATCAGAATTAATCTCAGATTTTCTCCATTATATCTCTGAACTAGAGGATGGTTATCATTGTCGCAGCCCTGATTTTGGTGGTTTTAGGCCAAATGGGGCAGCATCGCCTATGAGAGTTTGGCGCTTTTCAAATATCGGTGACTATTCTTATCCCTCATCGATACATTCTGGACGATTGTTTTATGATAGGACTTTTACCATTGGTGAATTTATACAAAATGGCTGGTCATCACCAGAAAGCGGTTTATGTTGTGCAGCCTGTGGTTTAGAGGGGGGAGGGCCAATAACACAAGACCGGTCTCTTGCTAATACTAGCGAGTACGAAGTCTATATCTGCCCTGAAGGCTATATCCTTGGTAAAGGATATCGAACATATGGAAAACCAAAGA
>JARRQD010000017.1:0-19249 GCA_037382205.1 Candidatus Thiodiazotropha sp. | reverse complement strand
TCATCGGTAGTCGCTGCTGCTGGCTGGACGTTCTGTTCCTGACTCTTCTTCTCCTGAGCGGCTCGCTTATCAGCAGATCCTCCGGCCTTGTTTCCACTACCACGCCGCCTGTTCGACTGTTTTTCCTGGTTTCTGTTGTCACCGCGACGCTCACTGCTAGCCGTTTTGCCATTACGGCCGCCAGGTTGTGAAGCGCGTCGGCCTCGACGGTTGTTTGAGTTTGATCCGCTCTGTTGACGGCCCGTTGGCTTTTTCTCTTCGGCCGTTGGCTGCTCAGGTTTAGCCTCAGCCTCCTTGGAGGTGAAGATACTGAAAATCCGCTTCAGAAAGCCACCCTCTCCAGCCTGCTCCTGAGGGGGGGCTGTCGGCACCTCGGTTCTCTGGGGGACTGGACTTGCCGGCGCGATCGATTTCACCGCAGGCTGTTCAGATTTAGGTTGCTTGGCGGTGATGTATTCTGTAGAACCAACTGTCGTCTCATCAGAGACCATCTTGTAGCTGGAGACGCTATCGTCTTCGTCCGGCATGTCACTGACTCGAACCCGGTCAATCTGATAGTTGGGTGTCTCCAGATGGATGTTGGGGATCAGAATCACTTCAATCGACTGGCGTTTCTCGATGTCGTGAATCATTTGGCGCTTTTCATTCAGCAGGAAGGTCGCCATATCCACCGGAAGCTGGGCCATGATGCGACCGGTATTCTCCTTCATTGCCTCTTCTTCGATGATTCTCAGCACCGAGAGTGACAGGGATTCCACGCCACGGACTGTGCCGTGGCCTTTACAGCGGGGGCAGACCTGCTCACTGGCTTCGCCCAGTGATGGACGCAGCCGCTGTCTCGACATCTCAAGTAGACCAAAGCGGGAGATTCTGCCAATTTGCACCCGTGCCCGATCCTGTTTCAGCGCGTCTTTGAGGCGATTTTCCACTTCCCGTTGATTGCGTGATGGGGTCATGTCGATGAAGTCGATGACAAACAGGCCACCTAGATCACGCAGTCTGAGCTGGCGGGCGATCTCGTCAGCAGCTTCCAGGTTGGTATTCAGCGCCGTCTCTTCGATGTCAGCGCCTTTGGTCGCTCTGGCTGAGTTGATATCGATCGAGGTCAATGCCTCGGTATGATCGATCACAATGGCGCCCCCGGAAGGCAGACTCACTTCCCGCTGAAAGGCGGATTCGATCTGACTTTCGATCTGGTAGCGGCTGAACAGCGGGACCTCATCGTCGTAGTGACGCATCTTTTTGCTGTATTGCGGCATCACCTGATTGATGAAACGCTCCGCCTGACCGTAGACATCCGCATCATCGATGACGATCTCACCAATGTCCGCCCGCAGATAGTCCCGAATGGAGCGAATGATGACATTACTCTCCTGATAGATCAGAAACGGTGCCGGCTTCTCTGCTGAGTGTTCGATTGCATTCCAAAGCTGGATCAGATAGTCCAGATCCCACTGTAACTCTTCACTGTTTTTACCAACACCAGCGGTCCGCACGATCAGTCCCATATCCTCTGGGATCTGCAGTTCACTCATCGCTTCCCGCAGCTCAGTCCTGTCCTGTCCTTCGATTCTGCGGGACACCCCTCCAGCCCTAGGGTTGTTGGGCATCAATACTAAGTAACGTCCAGCCAATGAGATGAACGTGGTGAGCGCGGCGCCTTTATTGCCCCGTTCCTCTTTCTCAACCTGGATGATTACCTCCTGCCCCTCTTTCAATGCCTCCTGGATATTGACACGACCCGATGCCTCCTTGGTTTTCTCGGTGAAATAGGTTCTGGAGATCTCTTTGAGGGGGAGAAAGCCGTGGCGCTCAGCGCCGTAGTCAACAAACGCAGCCTCAAGGCTGGGTTCGACGCGAGTTATGCGTCCTTTGTAGATGTTGGCTTTCTTCTGTTCCCGGCCGGGAATTTCGATATCTAGATTAAAAAGCTTTTGGCCATCAACGATAGCAACACGCAACTCTTCAGGTTGAGTTGCGTTGATCAACATACGTTTCATATTGTGTTATCCGTACAACCGTCCGACGTCCCGTCCCATTAGGCAGAACGACACACCATCAGGATCTGGTCAAATAGAGACCTGATCCATTCAGCGGTATCACTCTGCAACCTCCGGGGCGAGGAGGATGTTTCTAACCAGAAAACTAGCTCGGACGGCTGAAAAACTGTTAAAGTTCGCCGCTCGGGATCTGCTGATGACCGAACCGATCAAGGCGCTCAGAGCAGGGAGTGTGAGATGTGTTTTTTTATTGGCCCGGTCTCCGGGGCCACATCCGAATTCGTCGGATTGACACTCGACATTCACTCTGGCGCGGCTGTGAGGGTTCAGATTCAGAGCCAGGTCCCAGCGGCACCTGTGCGCTTAGCTGGTAATTCGGGTTGCACAAACGTGAAGTTGGGCTGCAACACCGTCATACGAACAGCGCGGGCGTCGGCTGTAATGAGATTCAGAAACTGGCCGACGCCTGAAAAACTGAATTGAATATAGCAATCTTCACACCGAACATCAATCTTACAATGCAATTAAATCGGCGCTAAATGTCAGAATCAACAAAGAATTCTCCATCGGTTAGGTTCATCGACATCACCCAGGAAGAAGCCGGGCAACGAATCGACAATTACCTGATGCGTGAGCTCAAAGGGGCGCCGAAAAGTTACATCTATAGAATCCTGCGAAAAGGCGAAGTCCGGGTGAATAAGGGGCGGGTCAAAGCCCACTACAAGCTTAATCCAGGCGATACTGTCCGTTTGCCACCAATGAGACTGGCCGCAAGAGCTGATCAGAAGGGCAATGTTTCAGATAGCCTGAAGAATTTGCTAAGTAATTCAGTTATTTACGAAGATGATCGAATCCTTGTGGTCAACAAGCCATCAGGTCTTGCGGTGCATGGTGGCAGCGGTGTTAATGTTGGGGTTATTGAGGTATTGCGTCAGCTCAGATCTGAAGAAAAGCACTTGGAGCTGGTTCACCGGCTCGATCGGGACACTTCCGGCTGTCTGTTGATCAGCAAGAAACGGAGTGCCCTGCGTACATTGCATGAACTGATTCGTGAGAATCGGATCGATAAACGTTATCTGACTCTGCTCCATGGCAGCTGGCGCAAAGGGGTGCAGACGGTCGATATGCCATTGAAGAAGAACACCCTGCAAGGCGGAGAGCGGGTGGTGCGGGTGGATGTTGAGGGTAAGCCCTCAAAAACCATCTTCCGGCGGATTGAGCGGTTTGCGGAGGCGAGCTTGATTGAAGCGGAACTGATTACCGGCCGAACCCATCAGATTCGGGTACACAGTCAATGGCTGGGCTCACCAGTGCTCGGCGACCAGAAGTACGGTGATGCCGCGGCTAATCGGGCATTCAGAGACAAAGGTTTGAAACGACTGTTTCTGCATGCATTCAAACTTGGTCTGCGCTGGCCTGGCGAGAAAAAGCAACTGATCGTTGAAGCGCCGCTCCCAGAGGCCCTGTCCGAGATTTTGCTGAAACTTAAGAGTTAATATGAAATTTGAGTTATTAATATTTGATTGGGATGGAACTTTGATGGATTCAGAGGCCCGAATTGTCTCCTGTGTGGAGGCGGCAGTAGGGGATTTGGGTATGCCGGTGCCCTCTGCTGAGGCGATCAGGAATATCATCGGCCTGGGTTTGAAAGAGGCTGTCCATCAACTCTTCCCCGATGGGGATGAGCAACTCCATATTCAGATTGCAGCCCGTTATCGGGTTCACTTTTTTAGCGACAAGGAGGCTCCATCACAACTCTTCAAAGGGACCCGTGAAACATTACAGGAGTTGTCCGATAGAGGTCATATGTTGGCTGTGGCGACCGGTAAAGGGCGTCAGGGGTTGGATTACGCCCTGGAGAGCACTGGATTAGGGGCTTTTTTTCATCTGACCCGTTGTGCGGATGAGACTTTTTCCAAGCCCCACCCAGAGATGCTCAATCAGATACTCGAGCTGAGTGGTATGGATCCACATCAGGCGCTGATGATCGGTGATACAGAGTATGACATGGAGATGGCGGCCAATGCAGGGATGCCTTCACTCGGGGTAACTTATGGTGTGCACGCTGTAGATCGTCTACGCAAACACAATCCACTGGATTGTATCGATCATATAGCCGAGATACCAAAATGGCTCGACTTGAATCTCTAAGAGCAAGGTTAGACAGAGATTAATAATTCGTTTAATCAAATAGATGCAGGGTATTTCTAATGTCAGATAAAATACAAGAAGAACCGCGAACTCAATCTGAACCTAGTCAATGGGAAAGGGAGCTACTCAACCAGATGGTGATGGCGACCGTGGCGGAAAATCGCAAGAGTCGTCGCTGGGGAATTTTCTTTAAACTTCTCACTTTTGCCTATCTGTTCATCATTCTGGGGTTGTTTCTCTGGTCGGGTAAACTGGAAGTTGATCAAGTTACAGCGACTGAACACACAGCCTTGATCGATGTAAAAGGATTGATCTCATCTGAGACAAAGGCCAGTGCAGACAAAGTGGTGACCGCACTGCGCAAAGCCTACAAGGATAAGAAGACCAAAGGCATCATCCTGCGCATGAATACTCCCGGGGGGAGCCCGGTTCAGTCTCGTTATATCAATCGAGAGATCGGCAGGCTGAAAGAGAAGCATCCCGACATTCCGGTCTATGCAGTTGTCTCAGATATCTGTGCTTCGGGAGGTTACTACATTGCCGCAGCGGCGGATAAGATCTACGCCGATGAAGGCAGTCTGGTTGGTTCCATTGGCGTATTGATCAACGGCTTCGGCTTTGTCGACGTCATGCGACAGCTTGGTATCGAGCGGAGACTGCTGACTGCCGGTGAGAACAAAGGTCTGCTGGATCCCTTCTCACCCCTGGAGCCGTCCGACAAGAACCATGTACAGCGGATGCTCGATCAACTGCACAAACAATTTATCGAGACCGTCAAAGAGGGGCGGGGTGATCGCCTGAAAGTCGATCAACACCCTGAGATCTTCAGCGGTCTCTTCTGGAGTGGTGAAGAGGCACTGACGCTTGGCCTGATTGATGAGTTCGGCAACAGCAGCTATGTGGCCAGAGAGGTGATCGGGGCTGAAGAGATCGTCGATTTCACTCAGAAGGAGGAGGTCTGGGATCGGTTGGCGCGTAATCTAGGTGCTGGGGCTGCATCTGTTTTTGCCAGCATGAGCGGACTGGGCGAGGGTATCAATATACGTTAAAGCCAAAGCTGTTTTTTGGCTTTGGCCTGCTCAAATCAATCGCCGCGAATGGACGCAAATTACCGCCAATAACAGGTTAGGGCCAGGGAAATAATTAATCATCCAATCCAGCGCAATCTTTGGATGATTATTTATTTCCCCGACCCTTAAATCTATTTTTACTTGGTCATCCCGGCGTATGCCAGGATCCAGGAACCCTCTTGGTGAGGCGGTTTATTAACGATTCAGGGTATCTGCGTTAATCCACCAGCCGCCGCAAGCATAGGTTCAATCTCACACTCCCGATCGAAATATGGAGTGCGGCTTGCCATGCCATATATTTTCTGGATAGCAGATCAATCTGAGGTTTCCAAACAGTTTATTGCATCCCACCCCTGCTTGTAGCGGCTATCCAGTGTGGATAACTGCTGGTCTAGCTGCAACAGAAGCGGCTTTCCCGGATAGCTGCCAGTCTGCTGCTGGTACCACTCCTCCATCTCCTTTTTCAATACTTCCCGCCGACGATAGACCGATCCGATGGCGCCCTTCAGGCGGGTCATTTGATCGCATTGCAAGTCGGCGATGGCATAGCGAACACCGGTTTCGAATATCCGGGTTCCACCGCCTTCCCGGACTGTCTGCCAGAGCCGATTGCTATGCTGGGTCTGTACACCGGCAAGATAGTCGATGCCATAGTCTTTAAAGGTTTCCAACCAAGGCGTGGTTGGCCCCATAAGAACGACTTTGGCATTGCTCGATAACTCAGCCAGACGAGGAAAGGTCTTGTTGATCAATGTGGTGGCGCTGAGAAAGACCCAGTCCGCCTCGCGGAGGACAAACTCAGCAGCCGGGTCCGGCAGATCCTCTGCAGTCGGATTACGCTCCAGAATTGTCAGTTCAAACTCCTCTTTAAGTAGTTTTTCCATACCAGGGTAGCGGCCAATCACCACTACCCGTTTGCCGATCAGCTGGGGTTTGAAATGCTCAAACACAGCCAGATTGGCTGAGCTTTGTGGGAATAGGGGGGTCGCGGATTCCGCCAATGGATTGTTGCTGTTTATCGCCGCATTGATCGTAGCCATACCAATCGCCGCTTCATGCTGATTCCAGGATTTGACCCATGTGGCCAACTGCTTCTGGCGGCGGCCTACCAGGGTGCCTGACCAGGGCAGAACTCTGGTCATGATCCCTGGGCTCATCGCTAATCCGGTTGATGATTGGCTTCGCACCAGTGTCCAGGTAAGCCCTATCAGCACCTCTTCAATCTGGCCGCTGTCAGGCAGTTGGTCGAGAAGTTGTTGATAGACAGACCAGGGATTTTGAGCATTCATGGAGACTCCTGTAATAAAAACTCCAATTGAGACTGTGTGACTGCGGGTTTGCATCAAGCAGTCCTTTAAAATGATGCAAATATCAATCCATAGCTAACACACTGATCTAAAATGGTTGTATGGTGATAAATTGTCGGCATGCAAACAAAACTCACCTAGATGATTGTTTTGCGCAATCATCGTGTAATCATATGCCAATGTATATCAGCGGTTCTTCAGTTCAGGCAAAGATATCTGTCAACCAGTCAACAGATTCTGGGCAAAGGATCGTCTTCGAGCTCATCGAGAATGCGCGACCCACCGAGTTCAGTGTGCAACACCACATAGGGATCGTTGCATTCAGTCTCACCGATGATTTCGGCGTGTTCACCACCGGGTAGCCTGCGCCAACGTTGAAGTGCCTGATCGGCCTGATCGGCTGCGACAACAGCAACAACCCGGCCTTCACAAGCGAGATAGAGGGGGTCATAACCCAACATGTCACATACAGAGACGACCTGTTCCCTTAATGGAATGGCTGATTGATCCAGGTTGATACGCAGCCCAGTGCCGCGACACAACTCATGGGATACAGTGGCCAGTCCACCCCGGGTTGGGTCGCGCATAAAGCGCAGACCAGGCAGCTCCAACAAGGCCTGGGTCAGAGGTAAGACACTGGCAGCATCGGAGAGCAAGTCACCCCGCAGACCAAACTGTTCCCTTGCCAACATTACAGCAATGCCGTGATCCCCCACAGGGCCACTGACTAATAGTCGGTCACCGGGCTGAATCTGCGACATGCCTAGCTGTAGTTTGGTCGCTTTGATGCCGATTCCGGTGGTTGCCAGATAGAGACCGCCTCCCTCACCCCGTCTGACAACCTTGGTGTCACCCGCAACAACAGCCACATCGATGGCTTTTGCCGCCTCGGCGATGGAGATGATGATTCGCTCCAAGGTCTCCACTTCAAAGCCCTCTTCAATAAAGGCGTTCAGGCTCAGGTACTTTGGAATGGCGCCACTGACCGCCAGGTCGTTGGTTGTGCCATGTACCGCCAGTGAGCCGATATTGCCGCCCGGAAATTCCAGTGGTTGCACTGTGAAACCATCGGTGGTGAAGAGCAGCTCACCATGGCGATCAAGGGGTAGGGTGACCGCATCGGCCTGAACGTCGAGGGTAGGGTTTTGCAAATGTCTGGCAAACAGTAGTTCGATCAGCTCGCGCATCAGACGACCACCATTGCCATGGGCCAGAGAGATATGTCGATCAGGTAGGTTCATAGAATCGGTTTATATAAAAATTTGCCAGAAGAAAAAACCCCGCCTCATGGGCGGGGTATCTACTACTGATATTATAGTGATTCACTATTCAGTAGGCGCTGGTGTTGCCGGCGCTACAGGCGCGGCATAGGGGTAGCCGTAGCCATAACCGGGATAGCCGTAGCCATAGCCAGGATAACCGTAACCGTAGCCAGGGTAGCCGTAACCAGGGTAGCCATAACCATAGCCGGGGTAGCCATAGTAACCAGGATAGCCCCAAGGACCTGGACCATACCAATCATCATCATCAAACCAATCAAAAGGTCCCCAGAAAGCCTGAGCAGGTAGTGTGGCGAGCAGCGCAGAACCGGCAGCAGCTGCAATCAATGCGGTTTTTAAGATTTTTTTCATGGCGATTCTCTCCTTCACTTATCAATTTGTGATGTTTGGGAAGCACGAGACGTTAACTTCCAACATGACTTTATCGTTGGTCGAATGGTTCACTACTTGAGAAGTACCTCCTTGAACCTGATTACTACTATATGCTAGAGATAGAAAAAATATTTGATCTAAATCATAAAATTACCGACTATTAATATAACGCTTTACAGCAATGATTTTAGATGGGTAAATGCAGCTATGATTTGTCCGTTGGTGTTATGGAAATGGGGGGAAAAACGAATCCCGCCACCACGGTAGGCGCACATCACGCCTTTTTTCATAAGTGATTGATACAGCAGCTGATTGTCATGGTCAGGCACAATAAATGTCACAATGCCTCCGCGCAGTTTTGTCGCTCTTGGGGTGAGTAGTTGATAGTTTAAGGCATCCACCTGATCTATGGCTAAATCGGTCAGACTCTGAATGGCGGCCGAGACCTCGTCCATTCCCCGGTCCAGGAGAAGCGAAAGACTGCTGTGCAGGGCATGAATACCCAACATATTCGGGCTTCCACACTCAAAGCGACGAGCTGAATCAGCAGGCTGCCAGGATTTTTGATCAAAATCCCCCACCGCTTCGACCATATGCCAGCCAAACTCATGCAACTTCAGTCGCTCTCTGAGCCTGGGACTGCAGTAGAAAAGCGCCAGTCCCTCCGGGCCCAGCATCCATTTGTGCCCATCGGCGACCAGCACATCGGCTTGGCAGCTCTGCACATCAAAGGCAACGGCTCCAAGACTCTGAATTGCGTCAACAACAAAGACAATCTCATTGGCCTGACAGTGCTCACCCAAGGGTTCCAACTGCATGCGTCTACCGCTTGCGTATTGAATGGAACTGACCGAGAGCAATTTGGTGTGTCTGTCACAGAGGCCAATCAGATCCTCTTCCGGTTGGTCACTGTCGTTGAGATCGAGTAAACGGATCTCAACACCCTGGCTTTGCAGGGATTCCCAGACAATTCGATTCGACGGAAACTCCTGAGCAATTGAAACGATATTGTCACCAGCTTGCCAATCAAGACCATAAGCGACAAACGAGAGTCCCTCCGAGGTGCTTTTCAGCAAGCCAATATCATCGCTGTCTGGTGCGTTGATCAGTCGTGCGAGCAGGCCGCGAAGGGCACTCTCTTTCGCCATCCACTCGGGGTAATTCTGAGACCCATAAGTTCCATTTTCCTGGGCGAACTCTGTCAATGCTTTAACTGTGGACTGGGGCCAGGGCGCCACGGCCGCGTGGTTGAGATAGATGATGGATGGATCCAATGCAAAGGCAGTCATGTTCTCCCCTAAGTCAGTTTTCACGTTGAGACA
The DNA here is from genome assembly GCA_037382205.1 of Candidatus Thiodiazotropha sp. Classification (GTDB taxonomy): domain Bacteria; phylum Pseudomonadota; class Gammaproteobacteria; order Chromatiales; family Chromatiaceae; genus Thiodiazotropha. The sequence continues at coordinate 9,747 of JARRQD010000017.1, read as the reverse complement.
GGTTGGGCCATCTAAAGCCTATCCAAAGCATTTTGGCCAATCCCGATTATGGCCTGAAATGGTATTCGAATGGAGCGCGAAGCCAGAAATGCTGGTGATTTTGAGTGTACACAGGTATCTGTTATTTGAACAAATATACAGAAATATGATTAAAAGTGAGTTATAATAATAAGATATTGAATTAAGTTAAAGTAGACTATTATGGTCTGGTGGTGAAAAATTTGAACTTGTGCAATCTTTACTAGTTTAAAACTTTAGAACTTATTAATATAGCCGATATCTAAGGATGTAAAGGGACTTTATTGGTTTTTCAGCGATTGGTGTCTATTGAGGATTATCAGTGCCAAGGCTATATTTAAACAACACTATGTATTCTATGACTAATACGCGAGTAGTGAGGTGTACTATGTCATTTCTAAACTGTAAGCTCTTGCGCCGCTTTGTTTCTTTAGCTGGTGTTCTCCTTATTGGCGGTATGTTACTTGAAGTAATCGCTCATTTTTTGATGAGTGATGTCAACTTGTTGCTTATCCAACCTATTGCACTTGGCATGGTATTGGTCAGTCCTGTGATCATGCTGATGGCTGTTGTGGTTGCTCTTATCCCTGGGATCCGCTTGAGCGACTGCATACACTGATATCTGAGCTTTAAAGACTCGATTCTAAAAAGCTCTCTCAGGTTCGGAAGGGAAGCCAAGCATCCTATTTGGCTGACAGATACCACTTCGGCCACTGTTTTTCCTCAATCAGTACCCTATATGAACTACTCCAGGTTTGTAGGATATCGTGTGCGTCTCAGCCACTGCCCTGAGAGGCAGAATAAGGTCAAAGTTCAGATAGGCGTGACTGAACGCGAATCACTCCCGGCATTCGCCAGGAGTATGAATTGTCGATCAATCTGAGCTGCGCTTGCATCTAAACAAACAGATTCACATCCGCATTCATCGCTCTGGGTAGAAAACTCGCAGCGCCGACCCACTCTTCGATCTCGGGTATGAAGTCCTCTTTGCCATAGTCGAAGAGATCCACCGTCATCTGACAGGCAACCAGTTTAACCTCGGCTTCGATGCACAGCTCTCTTAACTGGTCTATACGGGCAACCCCTTTTTGGTCCATGGTCTTTTTCATCATGCCGGTGGCCATGTTTTCAAAACCGGGCACCAGGGTCATGATGGAGGTCGGCATGGGGATCTCTTTGCCTTTGAGCCAAGACGGCCCCTCTGGCAGCTTCATTGGCATGGCGGGATTACCCAAGGGGCTGACCTTCAAATCGAGATTCTGCTTCAACAGACTCAAACCATAAAAGGTAAAGAAGATCGATACCTCCCAACCCAGCGCCGCCGCTGTGGAGGCGAGGATAAAAGGGGGGTAGGCCATATCCAATGTACCTTTGGTGGCAATGATGGTCATGGAGGGAATATGATTTGCCTCCTGCTCGGCCATCTTTTCGGCAAAACGTTGGTCGAACCATTGGTTTAACTGTTCATTGGATCGCTCGGAAACCGTTGCTGTACTACGCATTTTCTAACTCCTTACTGATTTGGAAGTCACAGTTCAAAATCGTTTCATCATCTGCAGTGCATTGATCAACCCTTGCGGATTTTGAAAAAGAACCCGTCTTCGGCAGATTCACTACTGATCATTTGGTGACCAGTCTGTTGGCAAAAAGAGTCCAGATCCTTAACCGATCCTGGGTCAGTGGCTTTGATCTCCAGTACCTCGCCCGATGCCAGATTGGCGATCGCCTTCTTTGTCTTAAGAATCGGCAGTGGACAGCTCAATCCACGGGTGTCCAGTGTGTGTACGTTTTCTGTCATGACTTATCTCCTCTAAGTTACTATCATTAAACAAGATGACCGGTCGGTCAAATATCAAGCCAAAAAAATGCGCCTGATTTTCTTATCTTCCTCTAAACAGTTCTCGGCTTAACAGGTTATTGATCATTGTGTTACGCCATGAATAGTTGATCGGCCTGATTAATGTTTTTGTTCGATCCGAATGCTCTTGATCGCAGGGCCCAAATTTCTGACGACATCCGGATCATTGCGGGTTTTAGCAAGCAGTATGACACCCTCAAGATAGGCCAGCATCGCCGTTGCTGTGGCTTTGGTATCGAGAAAAGGTATGTCACCCCTTTCGATGGCTTGCTCGAGCGCCTCATGAAAGCGGCTACTGGCCTTTTCGAAAATAGCGTTCAGTCGGGCCCTGATCACCTCATCCCGGGTGCTGACCTCCAGCGCCAGATTGCCAAACAGGCAGCCCGGCATGCGTCCTTCCAGGTTTTTTGCCGCTTTCTGCCAGTAGTAGACAGCATCCACCATATAGTCCAGGCGCTCCATAGGAGGCAGGTCTTCATCGAATGCCTCAGCAACGAAGCCGTTGGCCCAGTCATCTGCCATATTGTCGATTACCGCCATGGCGAGATCTTGCTTGGAAGGGAAAAAGTGGTAAAAACTGCCTTTCTGGACATTCGCCATGGAGCAGATCTCCTTAATCCCTACATCTGCATAGCTACGCCCATGAAAAAGTTCACGTGCCGTGGCCAGAATCCGCTCTTTGGTGTCCATTTCCATATTCATGTGTCTCAGTATATTAGACCGGTCGGTCAAGTCAAGTTTTTTATGCTCGATTTTTCTCGATGCTTGAAAAAATCACAAGCCATCCCTATCTATCAAGCAACGCAAAAACAAATGCCAGGAGTTTTGAAAATGTTCGCAAGATTAGCCGGTTTTGATCACAGCCTGACAAACAATTTCATGCAACTTGAAAGTGAAATGGATCGTTTGTTCGAGACTGCGGGCCTGAGAAGTCTGCATCATACATCCAAACGTTTAGCACAACCACAAATGCATGTTACTTCAACTGAAGCGCAAGTGGATATCTATCTTCCGCTTGCCGGTATTGATCCCAAGGCAGTGAATATTTCACTCGACAAAGATCAAATGACCATCAGCGGTCAGCGTGATCTGGAAAAGAGTGACAGCGCCAAATTGATGAAAAAGGAGCGCTTTGAAGGTGAGTTTCACTATCAGATCAATCTGCCTGACGATATAGATCAGGAACGGGTTGAGGCCAGCTATCAGGAGGGTGTACTGCACGTGAAGATAGCAAGACGTGAAGCGGCGAAACCTCGTCAAATCACGATTCAATAGTTGCCGATTGGAGGACAAGACCATGAGTCATACACAAGAAGTTGTAGCAAAAGAGAAATCCGTAGAGGAAAACAGAGCAAGCTCTTACCAGTCGGTACGCCCAAGCGTCGATATACACGAAGATAAAGAGGGTGTCACCCTGCTGGCGGATATCCCGGGAGTCTCCAGAGAGGCGTTGGATATTCAGATCGATAATGAGATTCTCTCGATTGACGGTCGGGTTGAGTTAGCGCTACAAAACAGCGCCAAAGCCGGCCACCAGGCAACCCGTTATCAGCGTAGTTTTTCTCTGAGTAAAGAGCTTGATGGAGAGCAGGTTGAAGCCACCTTGAAAGATGGTGTGTTAGCACTGCGTATCGCCAAACGCCAGGAGTTTAAACCACGTAAGGTAGAGATTCGCACCGCCTAAGCATCCCCCTTCGCTTAGCAATGCGGATAACTGGCCCGGCCTGAGAAGATCAGGTCGGGTTTTTTATTGTTTATCTGCAGTAAAACCTGCACTACTGAGCAATTATTAATGTTTCGATTTAAGGAGACACTACACTAGATAAACGTGAAACCAAATAGTAAGAAAAGCCAATGAGACCCCGATAATCACTGGAATTACTTCCATGTACACAGTCCCAATATTAATAGATACATTGCAACTTCCTTATGCTTTGGCATATATTTTCGGCGCCCCTACTCTAATCAAGCCAAAGAAGCGAATAAATTAAAATCGCCAATCGATGCCTGCTGTGATCTGTCTCCCTGGCAGGGGGGCGGTATCCTTCAATACGGACAGGTGGTTTTGTGCATACTCATCCAGTAAGTTCTCTCCTTTGAGCCATAGCTTCAACTCGTTCTCAGAGATCTGCCAGTTATGTTGCAGGTAGATCGACAGCCAGTTGTAGCCTGGCGTAGCCTCTTCCTGAGGAGCGAGATTGCGGGCTTTGGCAACCCTTTTGAAACTCAGTTTTGCCAACCACGCTTGCTGCTCAAATTGTACGCCAATCTCGGCGCTGGCCGGGGCTGTACGTGGTAGTTTGTTACCATCGCTGTCGGTTGCGCGGAGTAGATCGATCTGTCCCCAAAAGGTTAAATCCGGTTCTGAATGAAATAGCGCCTGGCTGTTTTCATAACGCACTGAACCGCCGACAAAGTTCGCATCCGTCTGACGAGTAAGCCAGACCTGACTGAGGTGAAAGGGATCAATGAGTGGATTGCCACTCTCATCATAGCCTCGATCCTGATAGATATAATCCGAGAATCGATAGTAGAAGGTGGAAACCTGCATCCGGTGGCTATTTTGCTCAAACGTCAGGTCGATATCGAGATTCAAGCTCCGTTCTTTATCGAGCTCTGAGTTGCCAAAAAGAGAGCTGTCAGTGGCGTGGTGAAAGCCGTTCCAGTACAACTCGTCAACACTGGGTAAACGTTCAATGTAACTCAAACTAACCGCCCAGTTCGGTATTGCATCCATGGCATCTTTTTCGATACCTATTGAGAGACTCAAGGCGTGATCATTACGTTCATTATAGTAATCGGGATCAAGACTGGTCGGATAGACCCATTGTTCCTTGATATTGTCTGGATCCGCTTGCAACTGCCGGGATTGCCAATTAACACCGCTAATCAGCTCATAGCGCTCGCTGAGCATACGTTGAGTAACCGTAGAGGCCTGCCAGATTTTAGATTGGGTATCCGGCATAGGATGGCCGTGGCTGTAGGGTAGACCTCTGTTTTCCATGTATTGTTCTATCGACTCCCCCAACGGAGAACCACTGCGTGAGGCGTCTGTAAAATCATCACAGGCACCATGCTCGTGACAGACTTTCAACTCACTGTCGACATAACTGACGCGGGTCTCTCCCCACCAGTCAGCCAAAGCCCATGCAAGGTTCAATGTGCCACGTTGTTGCTGTTGCCCGAATAGCCCATCTTTCCTGCCACCTTCGGTTTCGTCGTGCAGATAGTCGCTACTCAGCAGGTCGAGAGTGATCTCGTCCAACCAGAGTGGATTGGGCAGAGAGCGATATTTAAAACCTATATCATCTCGCTGCATATTGATACGGGTAGCTTCCGGGGTGGCGTTGGGAATCCCGTAGTCTTTTTCCAGGCTGGTTGCATTGATTTGTAACTCGTTGTTCGTATTGGGCCGCCAGCCCAGGCTGACCTGGCCTTGATCGGTGTTAACATCCGAATCGGGAATGGTCTCTCCATCACCCGATTGATAGGGATCGGACTCCTGTGTCAGGCCACCCAGCTGTAATGCCCAATGCTCATTTGCCAGGCTGATATGGGAGTCCAGGCTATAGCTCTCTGCATCTGAGCGAATATCACCGGATAGTTCTCCACCGAGTCCGGGCTCAGGGAAGGGCGCATCCAAGGCGTCACTGATTTTGATCACCCCACCGGCCTGGGCGGCATAGAGCAGTGAAGCCGGGCCTTTTAGCAGTTCGATACGTTCAGAAGCCCGTGGGGCTACCGCAACGGCATGGTCCTGGCTCATGGCGGATAAATCACTCAGCTGATTGTCGTTATGCAGGATTTTTACCCGATAACCGCTCATCCCTCGAATCACCGGACGGCCGACGGCTTCCCCGTAACTCGCAGAGTCTACATTAGGTAAACTGTCCAAATAGCCACCCAAGGTTGAATTTGTTGCACCTTTGCGCAGCGATTCAGAATCGTTTGATTGTTGCGTCTCATCTTGCGAACCGAAGACAGTGATCGTATCTAGCTCGCTCTCTGCTGATGCGATTCCGCTGAGCAGAGCGAAGATAGTCAATCCTAGTTTTTTCATGAATCAATACTCGATCTATCCCGGCCTATAGGCCGGGATAGGTTGCATGTTGAAGATGGTTACTCGTGATCGTGATCGTGTTCTGCGCCGCTACCGAGTATTGCAATCATGTCGGCATTGACCGCTTCAGGCATCAATAAAGAGACAGCCCAGCTCGAGTGTTGGTGGTAATCGCCGCCATGGGAGTCCACCAAATAGAGAAGTTGGGTGTCGGGAACAAAAATGATCACACCATCGTCGCTGACCCGAGCGATTGTGGTTCGGTTGCAATCACTGATCGTCACCACATCATCAAGGGAAACAAAACCCTGGGTCTGTTCAAGCGCACCTTCATGCTCTTCGAAAAAGTAGACACGGCCACTCTCGGTCAGAGCAAAATGGACCAGTGCACCATGAGCATGCGCATCGGTGCCTTCTTCTGCACCCGCCTCTTGCTCAAGCTCAAACTCCAGGTAGGGGTCGACATAGGCACGGCAGAGCTGTTCCCCATCTGGGATGACTTCAGCAATTTCATCTTCCAAGGCCTTCTGTTTCGTAACAAAGCTGTTTAGTCGCTCAAGAGCGGCGGCTATGGCGCTTCCCGCTTCAGGATCACGGAACTCTTCCGCATCATGCGCCGCCAGTTCATCCCCATGAAAGTGTGCCAGATGCACGAATTGATCCGCATCGATTGGATCACCTGGTGTGTACTCTGGCGCCATGAGCAGATATTTCATATCCAGCAGCTCTTCCCCGTTGGATAACCTAAAGTCCGGCCAATGAAAAAAGGAACCGATGGTTGAAGTGTCGGTGATCTGCAGATTTTGAACCGCACTGTCCTGACTGCTGGCTGCCAGCTCATTGAGGTCGGTACGGGTCTCTGATGTGCTGTCAAAGCTGTAGTAGGCGCCGGTCAAAGCATTGAGCATGACCAGATCTATCTCTTCCGGCAGGCCAAGGGTGGTTTCATCGTCCGATGAATTGTTGCTACTGGAACCGCCGCAGCCATTAAACAGGAGTGCCTGTATGCACAATAAGGATGCGAAAAATAGTTTTGATGTGTGTTTCATGAATTAACTCCATTCAGGTCGAGTCTCCAAACTGTTCTAGGAGACAGGCCTTTGCCGTCAGACCGTTGTCCAACCGACAGTTTCAACAGAATGAAATCCACCGATCCGATAAAGCACCTCCTATGGATCTGTACAAAGCAGATCAGACTTTATGCTCATTCCGGAGGATCGGGAAATTAGTAATGGTTAGCTGATAGAGGAGCGCTCGACAGGAGAGGCACGGGCCTCATAAAACTGAGAACTTAGCAGAGAGGTTTTTGGTAGATGAAAGGTGATATCTACCCTGTCCTGGGGGATAAGACAGAGTGGTGCCGCCGCGACACCTATGAAGTAGTGGTATTTTTCCAGGCTTTTGAAGGTATCACAGTACTCTTCATGGTCATGAAAATCATGAACCTCTGCGTGTAGCAGCGTTGCGGTTTGAGCCAACAGAAACAGCAGGATCAGTAGCGTATTAATCGAACGATGTACTTTATATCTTGAGTAAAAGTAATATCTGGTTTTACAGATCATATCATTGAAATTATTACATTTTAATCTTATGTGTTGATGCCTTAAATCAGCTCAACAGGGATGGAGTCCTTAATTTAAGCAATATTATAACATTACATTTTATGTCAACGGTAGCTGATTTCTGCGCTCATGAAAGGGCTTGGCAAACCCATTAATTGTCCCTGCTCCCGCTCAAAGACCTGGCGCACCGTCTGTCGGGTATCCTCCGCGCATGTACGATCCATAGCGATGCCTGTGACCTGGCCCGTGCCTGTTCATACAGATCATCCGGGTCAGTTTCCGTTGTGTCTGGTGTCGAATATTAACATTTAATATTGACGCCACATTTACGGCACATATAATTAAACATATACTTTGTCAGGGGTGTTATATTATGGGACAAGTGACGATTTATCTGGAAGAAGAGATTGAGAAAAAAATGGTTGCTGCAGCAAAATCCGCTCATTTATCAAAAAGTAAGTGGATTTCTAAGCTCATTCAGGAGAAGGTTTCAAATGAGTGGCCACAATCGGTTATTGAAATGGCTGGGGCTTGGGAAGATTTTCCTGATCTTGATTCAATCAGATCAAATGTTGGCAAGGATGCAAAGCGTGAGGCACTCTAATGTATGTTGTTGATACAAATACATTAATGTACTTTTTTAAGGGAATGGGGAGTGTTCCCAAGAGATTTCTTGAGGTCTCCCCTAAGGATATAGCGGTACCAGTGGTTGTGCTGTACGAACTTGAATATGGGATAGCCAAGTCTACTTCTCCTCGAAAAAGACAAGCTCAGCTGAATGAGCTGTGTTCTGTCGTAGAAATACTGCCTTTTGATCGTGAGGCAGCGAAACTTTCTGCATCAGTTCGAGCCAACCTTGAAAAGAAGGGTACACCAATCGGGCCGTACGATACCTTGATTGCAGGAACTGCGTTAGCAGCTCAAGGTATCTTGGTTACTAATAATACAAAAGAGTTTTCGAGGGTTTCAAAACTGAAGCTTGAAAACTGGTTCAAATGATATCTATTAACCCATTACGGTTTTAATCTAATGCGCCATCTCTGAGTTTCGAAAACTGACCGCCAGAGCGTCATCAAGATAATTGCATATGCACTATAATATAGATAAGTTGTGCGTATGCAATATCGAGGAGGCGATTATGTCCAATACCTGTTTCGCATCGATACCGAATAAATCAATGATTCTGGGCGAAGCAGTACTGAATGCAGGCGCCAAACTGGGTCTATCCCCAGTGGAAGTGGGGCGGGTTATCGGGCGCAACCGCACCACAATCGTGCGAAACGGGGTCGATCCCTCCACGCCAAATGGTCAACTAGCGCTGCTACTGGTCCGAATCTATCGGGGCCTCTATGTCCTGCTCGGGGGGCGGGAAGAGGAGATGATTCACTGGATGCACACCAGAATCCACTCACTCAACGGCGTGCCGGCGGAGTTGATCAACGATGTCACCGGGTTGGTGCGGGTTGTGGAATATATCGATGCGATTCGAGGTAAAGCTTGAGTAAGATATGGGATGCAGTAGGTGGTGATGAGATCATTCATGCCATCGGTGGACAAGGATTTCGCCTGATTGAATCGCAGGAGATGGTGGCGTCATCGGAAATCGTCTCATCACTCGAGAAACAGGCGCTACTCGAAGAGATGTTGGAGATGGAGTCAAAGCCTGGTTATCCCAATGGCACAGAACATCTGCACTACCTTCTCGCTTCACCGTTTCGTTATCCTCCATTGGCGTATGGTAGCCGTTTCGGTGGACGTTTTGAACCAAGTCTGTTCTATGGCGGAACCTCAGAATATGCCACTTTGTGTGAGGGTGCATTCTATCGTTTCTTTTTCTACTACGACATGGAAGAGCCTCCACTTCACGGCACACTTCAATCTCAGCACACCCTGTTCAAATTTCACTACCAAACTGAATTCGGCGTGAAACTGCAAAGCGCCAGATTCGACAATTATCAGGATATCCTGCGCGACCCGGTTAACTATCAAGCCACACAAGCTCTGGGAAGTGCAATGCGGGAGGTGGGTATAAAAGGTTTTGAGTATCGTTCCGCCAGGGATCAGGCTGGCGGGATCAACATCGCCCTCTATGACGCAACGCCGCTAACCCGCAACAAACCGTACGATGAGCGCCAGTGTCTGGGCCAGGTGGGTGAAACGGAAGTCATCTTCAGTATTGAGCGAAACATCACACGCTTCACATTGCAGCAGTTCCTTGTTGATGGCGCCTTACCCAGGCCTTCTGTATG
>JARRQD010000016.1:0-19925 GCA_037382205.1 Candidatus Thiodiazotropha sp. | reverse complement strand
AGTTGGACAGCGTGATTCACCCAGTAGGTGACTATAACCATCGAAGCGACTTTCATCATATCAAACACTTGCTATTAGAATGCAGCGGTCAACTGATTTTTTTAGGTTCAATTCGCTCCCGATGCTGAAGTGGTAACAGGCCTTAATAAGGATCTGGAATAACCTTGCGCTTTTTGAAGCGCCTGTGGATCCACAAATATTGTTCTGGGGCATAGCCCACAGCCTGCTCAATCAGGCCGTTGATGCGGGCGGCGTCTGCCGGCAGGTCTTCACTGGGAAAAGCCTCCAGGGGTGGATGGACGATCAACTTGTAACCACTGCTATCCGCTTTGCGGTAGCCGGAGAAGAGGATGGTGTCCGCTTTGCTGATTTTGGCCAGTCGGGAGGTAGCGGTATTGGTGCCGGCCGGTTCGCCGAAGAAGGGGGCCAGAGTGCTGTTGGGGCCTTTGAAGCTCTGATCCGGGGCGTACCAGACCGGCAGGTTCTTTTTCAGGGTGCGTACCACCTGACGGATCTCGTTGCGCGGGATGGCCGCCTCGAAGCGTTGTTGTCGGTTGCGGGTAAAGGCCCATTCGATGACCGGATTTTCATGCGGACGATACATCACCGCGATGGGCTGAAACAGGCTCAACAGCCGCCCGGTGATCTCCAGGTCGGTGAAGTGGGCGGAGAGTAGAATGACCCCTCGGCCCTGCTTCAGGCTGTTTTTCAGATGTTGCAGTCCTTCGATCTCCACCAGTGGCTGCAACTTGCGGTCTTTCGCCCACCAGGCGAAACCGATCATCAGCATGCCGATGCCCAGGGAGGCGAAGTGTTGCTTCAGCAGGTCCTCAACTTCATCCGCTGATTTGTCGGGAAAACAGATCTGTAAATTGACTCTGGCAATGTGTCGGCGTTTTGGTGACAGTTGAAAGATCAGCGCGCCGATTCCCCGGCCAAGGGGCAGGGCCATGCGATAGGGCAGCCATTGACTGATCAGCCATAACAGGCCCAGGCCCAACCAGGCGGGCCAGTTGAATGGTGAATAGAGAGAGTGTTTGCGCCGTTTTGCCATGCTTAGAACTTGTTACTGCCTGCTGCCACCCCTAAACTACAGGGTTTGTCCCAATCTATTTTAACTGTTTAATGCAATTTCAGCTTCCTGATTTCAGTAATGCGCGTGTTCTGGTGGTGGGCGATCTGATGCTCGATCGCTACTGGCAGGGCGCTGCCGCCAAAATTTCACCCGAAGCCCCAGTACCGGTGGTGCATGTGCATGATACCGAAGAACGGCCTGGGGGTGGGGCCAATGTGGCCTTGAATATGACCAGCCTTGGGGTTGCCGTGACGCTGTGTGGGCTCGTAGGCCGGGATGAGGCCGGGGAGCAGCTTGCCGCACGCCTGACCGAGTCGGGTGTCGAGTGTCTGTTGCAGATGAGTGAGTCAGTGCCTACTATCACCAAACTGCGGGTGATCAGTCAACATCAGCAACTGTTAAGGCTCGATTTCGAGCAGCCCATGTGGCAGCTTGATCTGACCGAGATGACAACGCACTATCAGCAGCGACTGGCGGAGAGTGATCTGGTGGTACTCTCTGATTACGCCAAGGGGACGCTGCAACAGCCTCAGAATTTGATCGCTGCCGCCAAAGCGGCTGGGGTGCCGGTGCTGGTGGATCCGAAGGGGAGTGATTTTGAGAAGTATCGGGATGCCAGTCTGCTGACACCCAACCTGAAAGAGTTCGAGGCCGTGGTCGGCCGCTGTGAAACCGATCAGGCACTGAACGAGCAGGGTATGGCACTACGTGAGTCGTTGAACCTGGATGCCCTGCTGGTGACCCTGAGTGAAAGGGGCATGCTGCTGATTCAGAAAGATGCTCCGCCCCTGCATCTCCCTACCCGGGCCCGCGAAGTCTACGATGTGACCGGCGCCGGCGATACGGTGATCGGCGTGCTGGGTGCGGCGATGGCGGCTGGTATGCCGATCCATGAGGCGGCCAGTCTGGCAAATGTGGCGGCTGGCTTGATGGTGGGCAAGCTGGGCGCCGGCAGTGTCTCGTTGGGTGAGCTGAAGGGCGCATTGAGCCGTCAGGGCGATTTTGATTTCCATACCATCCAGACCCGGGAGTCGCTCTGCGAAGCGGGCGAAATGGCGCGTCAGCTGGGAGAGAGGATTGTCATGACCAACGGTTGTTTCGATATCCTCCATGAGGGGCATGTGCGCTATCTGCAGCAGGCCAAGCAGTTGGGAGACCGGCTGATCGTGGCGGTCAACGATGATGACTCGGTGAAGCGTCTGAAAGGTGATGATCGGCCTATCAATCCCTTAGAGCAACGGATGGCGGTATTGGCCGGTCTCGCCTCGGTGGACTGGGTGGTGCCGTTTAGTGAGGATACCCCGGAGTCGCTGATCTGTGCGGTCAAACCCGATCTGCTGGTAAAAGGGGGCGACTACAAAGCGGAACAGATTGCTGGCTATGAGTGTGTGGTCAGCAATGGTGGTGAGGTGTTGGTGCTCGATTTTCTGCCTGGTCGCTCCACCAGTCGTATCGTTGAGGCAATGCGCGATGGCAAGTAAGTCAGCAGAGGGTTCCGGCATGTCGGGCAAAGAGCTCTACATTAGACTGCTGCAGCGGGTAAAACCCTACTGGAAGCAGTTTGGTGGGGCGCTCTCTGCGATGGTCATCCTGGCGATGACCGAGCCGTTGATCCCGATTCTGATGAAGCCGATGCTGGATGGCAGCTTCGTGGAGAAGGATCCGGACTATATCTTCTGGTCACCGATTCTGCTGATTCTACTGTTCAGCGTGCGCGGGGTGATGAATTTTGTCACCAATGTGGCGTTCGAGTGGGTTGCCGGCAAAGTGGTGCTGGACCTGCGTCGTATGATGATCGAGCGGATTCTCACCATGGGCACCCCCTATTTCGACAGCAACGCCACCGGTACCCTGATCTCAAAAGTGACCTATAACGTCAACCAGGTGACCATGGCGGCCACCAAGGTGTTAACCACCATCGTCAAGGATACCATCGTGGTGATCGGCCTGATGGCCTACATGCTCTATCTGAACTGGATGCTCACCATGGTGATCTTTCTGGCGCTGCCAGTGATCGTTATAACGGTGCGGTTGCTGGCGGTGCGACTGCGCCGGGTCAACCGGGCGCTACAGAGCACCATGGGGGAGATGACTCAGGTGCTGGAGGAGTCCGTGCGGGGCCACAAAGTGATCAAAATCTTCGAAGGCCGGCCCTATGAGCAGAAGCGCTTCCTGGAGCGGGCCAACTGGGTGCGTCGCTACAACATGAAGAGCAAGGTGGCCGGTTCCGCCCACATGCCACTGGTGGAGTTTGTCGGTGCAACCATGATCGCGGCGCTGGTCTATGTGAGCACCCATGATACGGTATTGGGGGAGCTGACCATTGGTGGTTTCGTCTCGCTGATGGCGGCCATCGGGCTACTGTTCTCACCCTTGAAACGCCTTACTGGTATCAACCAGCCACTGCAAAAAGGGTTGGCTGCTGCGGAGACCGTGTTCGGCCTGATCGATGAGCCGGCCGAGACGGATCAGGGGCAGCGTGAAGCGGTGCGGGTGAGCGGTAAAGTGAGCTTCGAGTCGGTCTCCTTTCGCTATCCGAATATGCTAAAGGATGCCCTCAAGTCGATCAGTTTTGAGATCGCCCCGGGCAGCACGGTTGCGCTGGTGGGTCACTCAGGCGGCGGTAAGACCACCATCGCCAATCTGAGTCCCCGTTTCTACAACCCGACAGGAGGACGTATTCTGATCGATGGGATCGATACCCAGGATCTCAGCCTGTTGAGCCTGCGCCGACAGCTCTCCTATGTGGGGCAGGAGTCGGTGCTGTTCGACGATACGGTGGCGGCAAATATCGCCTACGGCGCGCAAGCCGAACCCAGTCGGGAACAGATTGTCGAAGCGGCCAGAAGTGCCCACGCCCTGGAGTTCATCGAACGACTGCCGGAGGGTTTCGAAACCCGTATTGGTGAGGATGGGGTGCGGCTCTCCGGTGGCCAGCGTCAACGCTTGGCGATTGCCAGAGCGCTGATCAAGGATGCGCCGATTCTGCTGCTGGATGAGGCGACCTCCGCCTTGGATACCGAGTCTGAACGCCATGTTCAGGCGGCCCTGCAGGCTCTGACCAAAGAGCGCACCACATTGGTGATCGCCCATCGCCTCTCGACCATCCAACATGCGGATACGATCCTGGTGGTGCATGACGGGGCGTTGATCGAGCAGGGTCGTCATCAGCAGCTGATCGAACAGCGGGGCGCCTACTACCAGCTCTGCCGACATCAGTTCAGTGAACAGTTTGATAGCGAGGGTGAGGGGCGGTAGTTACCCCTTGAGCACTGTCTGTTATGCGATATCTTTATACTCTACTGCTGATCCTGCTGGCGCCGTTCTACCCGCTGCGACTGTTCTGGCGGGCGCGCAAGGCGCCAGCCTACAGCGAGCGTTGGCTGGAGCGCTTCGGCGTTTTCGATCCCCCGCAGAGCCAGCAGGGGATCTGGATCCACGCTGTATCGGTGGGCGAGGTGCAGGCGATAGCGCCGCTGGTCAACCGGTTGCTCGACCGCTATCCGGATCAACCGTTACTGATTACCACCACCACGCCGACAGGGGCTGAGCGCGTCAAGGCACTGTTTGGTCATGAGGTGGTGCACCGTTATGCGCCAGTCGATCTACCCTGGGTGGTGCGGCGCTATCTGCAGGCCTATCGCCCGAAACTACTGATTCTGGTTGAGACCGAGATCTGGCCGAACCTGATCTATTACGCCAAGCGGGAGAAGATCCCGACCCTGCTGGCGAATGCCCGCATGTCGGTGCGTTCGGCCCGCGGCTATCACAAGTTGGCCGGATTGACCCACCAGGCGCTGCGCAACCTGACCCTGATTGCTCCCCATGCGGAGGAGGATGCGGAGCGCTTCCTCATCCTGGGCGCCCAGCCCGAGCAGCTGGAGGTGATCGGCAGTATCAAATATGACATCCACCTGCCTGGTAGTCTGTTGGAGCGGGCCGATGTGCTGCGCAGAGAGTGGGGCGCCGCCCGGCCGGTGTGGATTGCCGCCAGCACCCACGAAGGCGAGGATGAGCTGGTGCTGCAGGCCCATATGGCGATCCGGCAGCAAATTGACGATGCCCTGCTGGTGTTGGTGCCCCGCCATCCAGAGCGCTTTGAACGAGTGGCTCAACTGATCGAAGAGAATGGCTTTTCACTGGTTAAACGGAGTCAGCAAATTCCCTGCAATGCGGATACCGGGGTGTTTCTGGGGGATACAATGGGAGAGCTGACTCTCTTCATCGGCGCTTCGGATGCCGCCTTTATCGGCGGCAGTCTGGTGCCTCACGGGGGGCATAATATCCTTGAGGCGGCCGCCCAGGGGGTTGCGGTGGTGTTTGGCCCGCATATGTTCAACTTCAATGAGATCAAAACACTCTTTATGCAGCAACAGGCCGCCGTTGAAGTGGCTTCGGCCGAGGCGTTGGCTGAGCGGGTTATCCAGTGGTTAAGCGATGCCAGTGAACGCAGTCGGGTCGGTGAAGCAGGACGGGAGTTGGTGGACAAGAACCGGGGCGCCCTGGATCGGCTGACTCGATTGGTTGAGCAGTTGGTGGATAACGACGGATCAATCTAGCTATATAAAGTATGCATTAAGAGAGTCACTCAAGCCGCGAGTGCAAGGCGCAGCCCGCCGGGAATGGCGGTTCCCTTTCCAAGGGCTGCAACAACGCACTGGTGCGTTTGTCCGGCAAGCGCCAGTATGAGGCGTGTTGTCGTTCCCAGATAGATGCCAATTCGTTGCTGAATACGGCAAATCACCTACTAATCCACAGGGTAAATCGTTTCTACCTGCTTACATGAAGCGCATCACAGTATGGCGCTGCTCGGGTGAGAGAAAGGCTGGATTGGTAATTGAATTGGGATTAATTTCACATCGACTCACCCATTTATTCTCTACAAAGTAAGTAGTATGCCTCTTACTTGAGTCTTCAGGGACGACGCGCAAACACGAGATCCCTGAATGAAAAAGAGTTTAAAACAGAGCAAGCGTCTGCTACTCAGTCAATTAATCTGGAAAAAACGCGTCAATCAGCAGCATCTTCCCCATGCCGGTTACATGGGTAATGGGGGTGAGATCCATTTGGTGTTGGGGATTGATGGCGCTGCGATCAGTCACTTGGTTCAACTGTTGTCGCAAGCGCTGCCGCACAATCACTATATCCACCACCCTCTGGTGAAGTTCGAGCCCAAACTCACCCTCTCCAGTCAGGGGGAGCGATTGGCCATGCCCTATCAGAAGACGATCTCAGCAGACCACCCACTGAGCCGGGTCTATCGGATCTATGCAGAAAGGGAGTTGACGGAAAAACGATACAATCTCTTGGATGAGGAGAAGGAGGATGTTCAGGATCCTACTCTGATTCTCAAAGAGAGCCATGGGCTGCTCGCCACAGAAGCACTGCTACGGGAGTTGAAGTGCCACTGTTTAATGGTTCTCAGTGATCCTGTATTGCTTGCAGAACAGATCTTTTCGAGGCAAGGCATGGCTACCCCCTATCTTGATTTCGAGAGTCAAGCGGTCATGGATCCGACTTTTCTGAAACGTTTCCTGGCCAAAGATGTCCGCTCCATCCTGCATGCCTATAAACTGATTCAGCGACTCCCTTCCCACCGTCAGCGCCAGGTGCAAATGAAGATCTTTACGATTGCACTGATCCAACATATGTTTCGTATGTTGGCGGCGCGCTACCCTGAGCTGGCGACGGTAGTCGATGTGGCGGTGGTTGAAGATAATCCCATACGCTTGGAGTTTCCATTGGTCAATTGGCTCGGCCCTGATAATCTGCAAGCGGCAAAGCGGGTCGTGAGTAGCACGACCTTTAGCCCAGATGGGCAAAAATCCTTACGTTGGAACAACTCCTGGCCTGAATCGATCACCAGCTTTGAGTCGCTTTCAGCTAAGGATGTGAAGCTCGCCTATAAACTACTCATCGACCACCAACTGGTGAGTGATCAAACCAAGCGAGAAACCTGGATGGCTAAGTCTGTCGCTTAACCCTGTGGTCGGGATTGTTGAAAGCCAATCACGGATTGATCTCCATGAGTCTCTTCGCAGCAATACGGACCTCTGAAGGGTAGCCAAAAGCGTTATTGATATAGCGAATACCTTTTATCTTCAGCACCTGATTGACATGGCTATGACCATAGATGTGGATGTTGGTATTGAGCGCGCGAATCTGCTGGTCGAGCAGCGGACTGCCGAGTACCGGATAGATATCTCGAAATCGGTGGGGAATGAATCCCGGCATCACATCAATACGTGGCAAAAAGTGGGAAAAGGTGATCACCCGCTCAGAGGTGTGGGCAAGTTCAAGGTTGTTTTTTTCCAGGAAAAATTGATTGTGTGCTTTTGGCGTGCTCAGTTCATCAGGCCATTTGCAATGGGTAAAATCCATCCACTTTGATTTCAGATTGTCGCTCATGGTACCGAAGCTGAGGTCGTACCAGGAGAACAGAGGAATGATGGTGGTGCCATTCAGGCGTTTTGCCTCAGTAGTGATCTCATGTTGCTGAGCCAGCTCAAGCAGCTTGAAGAATTTCTCGATCGAGTCGGTTGGGTGCTCGTTGCGAACCCAGATGTCGTGATTCCCAGGTACGAAAAAAACCGATTTAAACTTGCGCTTAAGCTGATAAAAACAGCGGGCTACTTTGGCTTCCGAGTCTGAGATGTCACCCGCCAGGATCAGACTGTCATCCACATAGTCTGTGTTTGACAGATTCTCGATCCACTGTTCATTCACTGCAAAGTCGATGTGGATGTCAGAGAGCGTGAAAATTCTCATCTGAGCCTTACTCGAATCCAGGTAAGTACAAAACAGGTTTTCAAGGGAAGCGGACCGGTGGCGGTTTGACCCCGGTGCCTGTAGTCTCCGCGACAATCTGCTGGGCCAGGGATTGCCCGAGTTGTTGGGCCTTGCTCTGACTCATCTCGTCGTTGGAGGGGGCATCCCCCTCATCCTGTTTCATATAGAGGGTTTGAGTTGGGAAGGCGAATTCAACGCCAAGCCCCTGTGCCAGACGCAGGATGTCGAGCATGAAACGATGTCTTTCGCGCAGCTCGGTATTCCACTCCGGTGTCTCCCAGAAGACATACAGCAACACATCCAGGGAGGAGGCAGCGAACTCATTCAGATAGACCTGGTAGTAGTCCTTGCGCATATAGGGATGTTGGCGCACCAACTCCCTGACACCCTCGCAAAACGCCTCGATGCGATCTGGTGGGGTGTCATAGGTGAGTGACAGTTTGCAGGAGAGTCGGCGATAGCGGCGTTCACCCATATTGTCCACAGTGGCAGTAATGAACTTGGAGTTGGGTACAGTTACCACCGAGTTATAGAAAGTGCGAATCCGGGTGCTGCGAAAGCCAATACGCTCAACGCTTCCCTCGACGCCATCAACGATGATCCAGTCACCCACCGAAAAGGTCCGATCCATCAGCACGGTAACCGAGCCGAACAGATTCTGCACCATATCCTTGGCGGCCAAGGCAAAGGCTAAGCCGCCGAGGCCAAGACCAGCCAGCAAGCTGGAGATGTCCACATTGAGATTGTCGGCAATGAAGACAAAACCGATCACCGTAACGAAAATTTTCAGGGTCCGTGGAATCAGCGGAACCAAGGCGTCATCCAGTTTGTTGTCGGTGAGCTGGGCCCGTTTGTGGAGGAACGCAGAGACCAGGTCCACCAGGCGGTAGGCCGCCCAGACGCCGGAAATACTGGCAAGAAACTTCACTGCCACCAATAGGATCAGCATGACATTTTCTGTTAGCCCCATCAGGTTGACGCCGCTCCACCAGATCAGCGCCATCGCCATCAGTCCCAGAGGCCTTAAGATGTCATCAGAGATCTCCTTGAACTCCTGATGTTCTGTCCGGTTGCGCCAGCGACGCACGCCACTGCGCAGGAAAAAGGAGAGCATTTTGTCGGCCACCACACCCAATAGGATGGTGAATAATAGGCCAAGCCATTGCCAGTTGGGCAGTAGAAAGCTTGTGGCTTTGAATGAAGTGGGTATCTGTTGGCGAAAGCGGATATGCCAGGGTATTTTGCTCGACTCCTCCGTCTTGCCGTCGACCCGCTGGGTATTCGCGACCTCATCCATGATGGCTGGTAGTTGGGCGATGGTGTTCTGGTCGAACAGCCAGGCGCCGGATTCAGTACGGGCGATGCGGATGTCCCCATGCTTGTAGCGATGAAACAGATAGGTGGGGCCATCGCTATGGTTGGGAACCTTATTCAGCTTGACCACACGGGTCCGGTCCATCACTTCGATCAGCATCCAGGCCAGGTCGGTTCCCTGTTCTTTTCTGACCAAGGCGTTGATGGCAGAGAGATCGAGAGTGGTAATGGCCGTCTCGATCTGCTCCGGAGCTCCCCGCTTGATGTCGTTCATCGCATTGAGAAAGGTCTCCATGGTGGCGCGAGGGGTCTTCAGGGTTTGAGGAATCGGTTCAGGTTGCTCGACCTTTGGTTCATTCTTAGATTCCCGATCCTCCGCCCAACTGCAGCCAGGTGCGAGAATGAAAACCAGAAGAAACAGGCTAATGACTTTTAAAGATCTGAAAACAAACATGATTATTTAACCTAAAAAAATCAGTTGACCGCTCCATTCTAATGGCAGGCTCCTGATTATGAAGAAAATAGCTTCAATGGTCATGGTCACCTGTTGGGTGAATCACGCTACAGCGTGAATGGCACGCTTGTGGCGGCACATGGCGGCGTTGCAACTCCTTGGAATAGCGGCTATTCCGCGTCGTTGCGCCTTGCCCTGCACCACCACAAACGCACCCTTCACGCTGCCCAACTGATCTTTTTAGGTTTAAGCGTGACAGACAAGTTGCTAGTGCCGGATTAGACCGATGATTGAGCCTATAGTGTGTCAGATATAGCGACTGACCGCCATTTTTAGATGAGCCTGTCCCTATATTGCTATATTGCCCTGAGAATCTTAACCAACAGCAGAGTGAGATCAGCAGGTGACGTCCTCAGTCTCAGCATCGAGCCGGTTGGCGCCGAATATGCGAATGAATTGGCGTTGATGGACGGTCCTGGTTTTTGGCAGAGGTGTATTGCAAATTCCCATACCCCAGCCCCCTCCCCAACCCATCTCCTGTAAAGTGACAGGGGCTAGAATGGTAACGGCTTTGGAGATAGGGAACTGGTCGGCTAGCAGTAATCGATGGTTAATTGTAATAGTTGGCTAGGCAGATGTTTCGAATATCATGAGAGCCATCGACGATTTCAACTTTTTGCGCAAGATTTTTAGATTCCTCCATACCCCAGCAGACTGGGTCATCGGATGGTAGAACAATCAGATCGACTGCAGCATATTGAGGGTTGAGAAAATCATCTGCCATCAAAAAACTGACCTGTTTTTTAATGGCATTAAATGGAATCATGGAGTAATCACCCCAAATGGGTAATTTTTTCAGTCTCTCCATACCATCTTCGAGTGCAATCTGCTGAAGTTCTTCAAGCTCAATCTCCTGTAGATGCAAGTATAGATTTGCATTTGGTGGTGATATGGTCGTTGTGGTGATTGTAGATTGCGGCCGTATAGATTTAATAGACTCAATGATTCTGTGAGTGATGGTTGCGCCTGTGCTATAGCCAATGATCTTTATCTTTTGTACATGATCAGGCAACCCTTCCAAGTGATCTTTCCAAAGTGCTGAGAGGTGACCAAAGGACTCAGCCTGTTCATAACGTACTGCGAACAGCGTCGTATCTTCATTCGGCGGGTACATTTTGAACGGTTCAAATGGATCAGCTAATAAACCGGATAGGAAATAGACCACGTTGGTTTGTATATCACCTTGATCAAAACAGTCGAAAATTGGGAACTCTCGATCAGGAACAAAGTTGTAGTGTGCGCCGGTAGATTCTGTTGAGGGCTTTGCATCCGTGAAAAATGCTCTGAGTTTTGTGATGTTGAGCGTCTTTATTTTAGATTGAGGAATTTGGATTTGGTAATCACGTTCCAGTTTTTGGGTGATTTCGACACCCATCAGTGAGTCCATGCCATAGTCCATGAATATTTTGTTTTCATCGAATTGACTGTCTGGTGCGAGGCCAAGAATACACTTAAGATCTTTGATCAATGATTCGATATCGCCAACGTCGCTAGCGTTTTTCTTTTGCTTGTCATTGGTAGAGAAGTCATTGCTGACAGGCACATGACTGGAGACGACCGGTGGCGCTTCGCACAGTAGATTGTCTAAAGTGGTGAGGCACGATTTCAGGCTTTGCTCGTTAGTCAGGGTCGATTCGAAATGGACACGATCTCTGTTCTCAGCGACAAATCCTACATCGCCAATCGCGCCCCACTGTATCGAGACCGCCGGGAATCCTTCCTGCCGGCGTTTGCGTGCCAGTTGATCCAGACCACTGTTTGCATAAGCATAGGCGGATTGACCTGGGTTGCCGATCGATCCGACAAGTGATGAGAAGAGGGTAAAATGTTGGAGTGCTTTACACTGTTCGCGGGTCGCGGCATCTAAATTAAGCGCGGCTTGTAACTTTGTAGTGACAACCTGATTGAAATCTTCAAACGGCTGGTTTGTGAAGAAGGCGTCTTTCATGACCATTGCAAGATGGAAAATGGCATCGATAGCAGCCAGTTGTGATAACTCTTTGAGCAGTTCAATGGCCTGGTCTTTCACGGCTACATTGTGGGTTGAGATGATGACATTGACCCCCTGCGATCTGAAGTAGTCAATGCGTGACCGTTGATAACCATTGCTAATTCCCCTGCGGGATGTCAAGCACAAGATTTTTGCGCCACGCTTAACCAGCCAATCCGCTAATTCCAAACCAAAACCGCCGAGACCACCGGTGATTAAATAAGCTTTGCTGGGCTCGCACCAGAATTTTGGTGTGCATTTTATCGGCTCTAGTTGTGGGCGATCTTTATCTTCTTCTTTGACCTGAATAATAACCTTTCCTATGTGCTCACCCTTGGCCATGAAGCGAAACGCACTCTCCATGTCATCATGGCGAAAACTGCGTCGGACGATCGGTTTGACCATTCCGCTGGTAATACCCTCAGCAAGTAGTTTGTGAACTTGCTCAAGTTCAGCGCCATCCTCAACAATGATGTTGTCGAGGCCAACACCATGTACAGAACAGTCATAGAGTACCGGCTCCATGCCGATCTGAGTATTGATGCTTGCGTCGTACTTGCCGATTTCAAGAAACTTGCCGGCGTAGCTCAGTAGTCTCAAACCGGCCTGGAGCTTATCGTCTGAAAGTGAATTAAGAATGAGATTGACGCCCTCACCTCGGGTAAGGTTCATGATTCCCTTTTCAAAAGAAATGTCTCTCGAACTAAAAATGTGCGAATCGGGAATTTGCGGGAACGTGCTACGAATAAATTGACGCTTCTCGTCATTGCCAACTGTGGTGAACACCTCACAGCCATAAAAAAGCGCCACCTGGATTGCAGCCTGACCGACACCCCCTGAGCCTGAGTGGATCAAGACCTTGTCTCCCTGACGCATCTCTCCCCTGATGATCAGGGCCAGTATAACAGTCATATAGATCACGGGTACTGTGGCGGCTTCTGCAAGAGACCACTCGTCCGGTATCTTCCAGACATGATGTTTGCTGCAATCTTTGAGCTTGATTTTGGTTTTTTGATTCAGGCCAAGATAACCCATTACGCGCTCGCCACTGGCGCTGATTCCGGAAAATTCTCCGCCGATTTCAATGTCGAGACGCCGGTCAAAAGCGGTCAGGCTGAGTTTGCCGCTGGCAATCATGATGTCTTTGAAGTTCAGGCTCCAGTAGTAAACATCATAGTCGTGGTCAAATTCCAGGTGTTTCGGGCTGGTTGTCCAGTGGATACTGGAAAGATCACCAAGTTGACCAACGGTGATCTCTGCATTGCCAGATGTAATCTTGTCGACTCTACTGAAGGTTCGTTGTCGATACGATCCCCATTCACCCTGCTTGAAAACGTTCATGAACAGATCTTTTTGATAAACCTTGTGAAGATCCTGATCGGTTGGTCTGACACTGTCTTCATAAAACAGGCATCTAAGTTGATTGGATTCCTCTTGTCGTAGGCAGGACATCAGACCAGTGAGTCCAGGTGTGTGTTTGCTATCTCCGGTAACCCACAAGCGACTGTTTTGTCCTTTATCTCGGCTGAGTGCTCGCTGTAGAGTGTTGTGAAGATCGAACAAATCATTTTGTCCTGAAATAAACTCACCTTGAACAGGATGTTGTTTACGGCATAAGTAGGTCGTCATTATCATGCCGTCGTCCTTAACGGACAGAATCTCAAAACCAGCCTGTTGCAGAGCCTTTTTCCATTGAGCGTCGCTGAGCAGTGCGCCATAATTGCGCTCACCCAGGTCGCTTATATCCCACATCTCATCGATAAACCCCCATAAACAAATGTTTTGTAGCCCGCCATTTGTAGTTTCGTGCAGCAGTAGAAAGCCATCGTCACTCAATGCCTGATGGATGTGCTGAAGCGAGTGGCTGATGTTACTCGCTGCATGCAGGGAATTACTTGCTAATATCAAATCGAGATTGTTGTTCAGATGGTCCGGGGCTTGCTTATCAATATCCCAGATGTCGAACTGAGTGATCGCTGAGTAGTGATTGAACTCATCCTGCAGAGATTTAAAGAAACCAGCCGAGATGTCAGTGATGGCATAGCTGTCATCTACAGACTGTATGAGTGGCAGTGCAAACTGCGTCATGCCGCCGGTCCCCGCGCCAATTTCACAGGCTCTTATCGGCTTTTTATGGGGTAGGTTTTCGATAACGATCTGGTAAAGTTCATCCAGGTAGCCTTCATCAAATAGATAGGCGATGGCAAAGTCTTTTTTATAGATCTGTTGATATTCGGGAAATGAAAGAATGATTGAAAGAGGTTCATCTCGGAGTTTAGCTGGGTCACTGTAAAGGTATTCGGCAAATCGCAAGATAGTCGCTTTTGGGTGGTCGAGATAGTATTCGAGTTTTTCTTTGTCTATTTCACTGGTATGAATGTCCTTGATCAAACGTTCGATATGATCGATATGTTGAGGTGTTGGTTTTGAATCATTTTTAATCGCTTCAATAACCCGTTTGACGTTTCTGAATATAAAATTAGAGCAGAGTTCAATGTACTCCAGAAGCTCTTTGCTGGCCCTGGTTTTGAAGATATTGGTTTCATTGTAAGGGGTAAAAAAAGACGCATTTAGCGCAACCTTAGTGCGATCTATTGGGGCTTGAATGGCTGTAAATTTAGCGCCTTCTACAGAAACGGCATGGGTGTAGATCTGGTTTATATAGGGTTCAGAATAGGCGGGTAAAATGGCCTGGCTCGGCTGCCTATTCGGATCGATGGTGATCTTGCGAACAAAGATAGGTACTTTGGTCTGTCTTTTATCACGAAGAATCGTTGTGTGTACGAGACAGTCAAGGAAAGTAATCCAGTTGCCATCCCACTGAATGTCGATGACATCACCATCTTGACTGATACGTTCAACTTTTTTGAAGGCCGGGCCATAGTCATACCCTCTGAGCCTCAGCTCTTTGTAAAGGTCGCTGCCAGTCAGGTATGACTCTCCTGTGTAGGCGTTGATTGATTGCTCAACCTGGCCATCAAATGTCCAGTTATCATATTGAGTAACTTTTACCTCTCCTTCGACAATCAGGTTGCCCCCTTCACTGACTTCAAATGATTCAGTCGCGGGTAGATAGCGAACCGTCAAAGTAAGAGTGTCGTCACGATTTAGAGTGGTAGCACGTTTGAGTGATACATTACTGAATTCGATGGGAGTTTCATCGAGATTACCCATAATCATCTCAGACATGGCCTGCCAGACGAGGTAGAGATAGCCAACGCCCGGGAAGAGTATCTTTCCGTTTAGAATATGATCACTGATAAAAGCGAATTGGCCATCGCTGATATCTATGGTATAGCTGCGTTCAAATTTCCCAGTCGATGTTGGGTCGTAGTGAAAAATATCAGCAACTTCCCAATCCGTATCGTGATTCCAATCAATATCCGGATTAAAAGTAGTAGCTGGTTGGTTAAAGGCGTGGTGATCTTCCGGGTATAAGGCTGACCAGTTAATATCAACGCCAGCGCAGTAGAGCTCACCAACCGCCCGGTATAATAGATCATTATTTTCCAGTTTTCTTCTCATCAAGCCAATATAATGATTGGTGGGTTTTTGACTAACGATAAGAGAACCCAATAGGGCATGAGGTCCAATTTCAATGATGATTGCGTTTTCGGGGATGGCGTCAAGACCCTGTTTGAAATGGACTTGATTTAATAGGTTGTCCACGAAGTAATCAGTGGATGCTTGCTCTGCGAGATGCCAATCTTGTTTCGCGTGACTTGTGGAGATCCATCGTTTAGAACGGTTTTTGGGTTTGTCTAGAATCTCCTCAAGTTTACGGCGGAAAAGTGCTTCGGCTGGTGCTATCAAGGGGCTATGGAAGGCGGTTCCAGCAGAGTCAACCCGCTTGACTTCAAAGCCTTGTTTACTCAGTTTGTTACTCCACTCTGCGAGCTTTTCAGTAGAACCTGAAAAGGTCACGCTCAGGTCACTATTGTGACAGGCTGGAAATACACCATCACTGCAGAGTTCAAGTGCCGTCTCCCAATCGCACATAACTGTGGCCATACTGCCTTTTGCTGAGGGTGTCTCTTCCAGTGCGCGACCTCTCCAATAGGCAATCTTCATTGCTTGTTGTTGTGTGATCGCGCCATCTGCATAGGCCGCAGCTATTTCGCCGATACTGTGGCCGACAAATCCACTGGGCTGAATATTGAGTTGATTCAATGCGTCGATAAAAGCGATCTGAATTGCAGCGATACCAATGAAAGCGTTGTGTGGATCAGCAAAGGCTTCAGGCACGGGGTCTAGTAGAAGTGCGAGTAGGTTAAACCCCTCGGCTGTCAGCTGTTCATGGCAAGATTGGAGAGACTCTTCAAACAGCGGCATGGATAACATTGCTCGACCCATTCCATGCCATTGGGAACCCATGCCGTTAAACACATACCAGATTTCTGCTTGATGAGAATCCCTTTTGGCATCGATTCTCTGTATCGCGCCATTATCGCCTGCTAACAGGCAGTGTCGAAAGGGAAACTTATCAATCGGCCGGTTTGCGGTGTTTCTAAACTGACTGGGGTTGCCGATGTTATGCAGCGAATCAATAATCCTTTGGTGTCCGTCTGCTGTTCGGCAGGGTATTGGAATTAATTCGAGCGGTTGGGTTTTTGCTTGGGGCGCAGGCGGTTGCTGCTGTTGTTCCAACACAACATGGGCATTGGTGCCTCCAAAACCAAAACTGTTAATCCCGACAATGCCACCTTGGTAGGCTTGGTTTTGCGCCACTACCTTGATCGTGCCATCGACTAACCCAGTGATTTTTTTGTTGGCTTGATTAAAATGAAGATTGGCGGGGATCTCTCCATGCTCCATCATCAGGAGTACTTTTATCAGGCCAGCCATACCAGCGGCGCCTTCCGCGTTTTATCAGGCCAGCCATACCAGCGGCGCCTTCCGCGTGGCCCATGTTGGATTTTACGGATCAGATATAGAGCGGTCTGGTTCGATGTCTGGTAAAACGGGATAGGGCATTCACTTCTTGAGGGTCACCCGCAGGCGTACCCGTACCGTGTGCTTCGATATACTCGATCCGATCAATATCACTGGAGAGGGTGCTGTCTCTCCCTACCATCAGCAGGGAGGAGCCGATATCGTGTTTCAGATCGGCACCGCCAAGAACGGCGTTCGGGACCTGGCGGGCAACCTTAGTGACGAAAAATTGAAAGAGGCGGCCGCATTGCCCCAAGTGAAGATGTTTGAGATCAAGTTGAGTCAGGGGGCCAAGCCGGGTAAAGGGGGGATTTTACCGGCATAGAAGGTGACCGAAGAGATTGCGCAGATTCGTGGTATCCCGCAGGGCAAGGATGCGATCAGTCCCAACCGTCATCCGGATATTCGCAACAACAGCGATCTGCTGGATATGATTGAGCGGGTGCGCCGAGTGACTGGTAAGCCAGTAGGTTTCAAGACAGTCATCGGTGGGCCGCAGTGGCTCGATAGCCTGTTCGAGGAGATCGTAAAACGGGGTATCTCATCCGCTCCTGACTTCATCACCCTGGATAGCAGTGATGGGGGCACCGGTGCCGCACCTATGCCCTTGATCGATGCGGTAGGGCTCTCGCTGAGAGAGAGTCTCTATATTCTGGTCGACAGGCGATGCCCATGGACTGCATAAGCGGGTTAAGGTGGTTGCCTCGGGTAAATTGATCACCCCGGCCGATGTGGCCTGGGCGCTCTGTGTGGGTGCGGATTTTCTCACTTCAGCCAGGGGGCTGCATTCAGGCCCTTCAGTGCAACAAAAACAGCTGTCTGACCGGAATAACTACCCATGATCCCAAGCTGCAAAAAGGCTTGGTGCCTGAAGTGAAGGCAGAGCGTGTGGCCAGTTATGTGAACAACCTGGTTCATGAGGTAGGTGTGATCGCCCACTCCTGTGGGGTGAAGTCCGCACGGGATCTGCGACGACAGCATGCCCGTATCGTTACAGCGGATGGCCCTTCTATGGCATTGGATGAGCGCTTTCCGCCGGTGAAGCCACCTAGTGAGGCGTCTGGCAGCTGAGGTTTCTCCAGCTTTAAATGGGTAAGAAAGATGAGTCCGCAAATGAACGCAAAGTGTGCAAATGGTATCTGACATGCCTGGTACCATGGTAATTCCGGTGTTGGCCTAGATCCAAGTGCTACCATAAAGGTGGTGCTAGGCGTTAAATATCGGCATAGCACTGAGTTTGGCCTGTAAGTCGATCGAGCGGACTTCTGGCGCCCTGTCCGCCCCGGCCGATCACATGGGTGTATATCATTGTGGTTGATACATCGGCGTGGCCGAGAAGTGTCTGCACTGTTCGGATATCAGAACCCGCCTCAAGTAGATGCGTGGCAAACGAGTGTCGTAATGTATGGCTGGTTACCCGTTTACGGATACCGGTTGCTGAGGCGGCGCGTTTGACCATTTTTTGAACGGCAGACTGATGCAAATGATGTCGGCGCAGTATGCCAGTACGAGGATCCTGAGCAATACGACTGGCTGGAAAGAGATATTGCCAGCGAAGTTCCTTCTCGGCATTAGGATATTTTCGGGCGAGTGCGTCAGGTAGAAAAACTGAGCCAAATCCGGCCGCCAAGTCATTTTCATGCTGCTCCTTAACGCTGTTAATTTGAGCTTGCAGAGGCTTTATCAACAGATCAGGGAGGGGAACAGTGCGGTCTTTCTTGCCTTTACCTGCGCGTACTACAATGTTCCGATAGTCGAAATCTAGATCAAGTATGCGAAGGCGTACACACTCCATAACCCGTAAACCTGCGCCATACATTAGATGCAAAATCAGCTGATGGAGTCCTTTTGCGTGCATGAGTAAAGAATTAATTTCCCGAATACTTAAAACTGTCGGTATACGTTTTGGTTTATTTGAATAAGTAAAAGGGCCGATATTGCCTAATGGTCTTTCAATAACACGGGCATAGAAAAAAACAATGGCATTTAAGGCAAGCGCCTGAGTTGCGCTGGCGACCTTGCGTTCCAGCGTTAAATGTTCTAGAAAGGAGGCAACATCTGTTTCAGTGCAGTCACAGGGATGCTTATCAGTGTGGAAATGAAGGAAACGGTTAATCCATTCGAGATAGCTCTTTTCGGTATTGATGGAGTAGTCAGGGAGCCTCATTGTCACCAAAAAGCGCTTATAGAGGTCTGGGAAGGCTCTTGCCATATGGTTTTTCGGGTCATTGACCGAGTTTTCGATCATCTCATAGGTACGAGCGATTGTAGCGTGGTCGCTTTCCAGTGCTCTTGCGCTATTCAGCCACTTGTCCCAGTCGAATTCAGCAGACCAGGGTGGGCGTAGAAAGTGGCCAAAAAGAATTCTCAGAGCATCAACTTTCTGGCGATATTGCCAAGCGCTGATATGGGGATCTCTTCCGATGCGCTCAAGCCAGCTAATGATACTCTTAGCCGAATGAGTCTTAAGTCTGACATTGGGGTGATCATCCAGAAATGCTTCAACATGCCGTCGATACCAGGGGAGAGACTTTTGTGGAATACGAAAACGCTTCAGCAGTTCTGTATAATTCTGCCAGAATTTAGCGATTCTGGGGTCTGTAGGTGTACTTTGCTCCATGATAATTTTTGCTCTTGATAGTTTGTTCTTCCATGAGTGAGTACATTTATAGTACATTTGGCGTCATATTACAACCAATGTGCCATCCACATAAGTCATTTTGTGAGCCGTCCACATAATTAACTGTTAAGTGTGCAAGATGAAATACGAAATAATGTACATTGAGGAAAAAGTAGGAGTTGCTTCACTAGAGGCTACTATCGGTAAAGTCTATTTTTCAAAGACCGGAAAAACACTGAAGTACAATGGTAGGGAATTTCAATCATTAAAGGGCTCTGGTTATAAAGCAAATTATTTTGATGTAGATACAGGTGAGCACTATTGGATTTCTAATTGTAGAAAGGACGGTAATGACGGACTTTATCGAACTACCGTACATGTAGATGAGGAAATACGGAATGAATACTGGACAGAAATTCGTAATATGCCAGAAAGAAAAGACCAAGATTCATTCATTTCGTCAGGCAAGCATAAACCTGGCGGGAAAGAACCGAAAGATTGGAGAACTAACACTTAACCAGCGCTTCCACCAGATTCGTCGCCGCGATGCGGCTCCTCACTGGTGAAGCGGGCGTTAGCTTAATAATGACGCCAAGAATTCTACATCGATATGCGGTTAAGTATTCTTATATTGTGCCAAAACTGATTGGTGCGCTTTTTGTTTTCACGGTTTGGGGTGGGGTAGCTTGGT
>JARRQD010000015.1:0-21811 GCA_037382205.1 Candidatus Thiodiazotropha sp. | reverse complement strand
GCGAGACGCTAAACGGTCACCGCGTTGGTGGCGGACCGCGTAGCGTCTCACTATGGTCGTCGATTAGTATAGATCTCTACACTTAGCTGAGGTTTTTCCGCTTTGCTGGCATAATATTGCTTAGTTGGTTATTGAGAATGGCGTTGGAATCTAGTACACCTGCAGGTCAGAGCTGTGAATTTATCACTACTTGAGAAGATGCCCGTCTATTTTCGTTTCTGGCAGGCGCTTCGCTTGCTGGTGAGTCGGGATCTTCAGCAAAGAGTGACCGGTACCGTGCTTGGCTTGGGGTGGTTGGTTTTAAACTCAGCATTTCTACTTGCTATCTATACCTTTGTTTTTGGGTTAGTGCTCAAGGTTCGTTTCACCGACGTAGGCGGAACAGGTGAGTTCGCAATCTATTTGATGGCGGCACTTTTGCCTTTTCTGGGATTTCAAGAAGGTGTATTAAGATCTACATCGGTACTCTCGGAAAATAGAGACCTGATAAACAAAGTCGTATTTCCACCGATACTATTGCCCTTGAGTGTTGTACTGAGCTCGATCGCTGTTGAGATAATAGGCCTTGCGGTTTTAGTGGCGGTATTGCTGTGGCAGGGTATTCTTACCTGGACTGTTCTGTTCCTGCCGATATTAATGGTTGCCCGACTGTTACTGACTGTTGGCATGGCTTGGATCGTCAGTGTGATTACCGTATTTCTGCGTGATCTCTCTCAGGCTATGGCGCTGTTGTTGACCATTCTGATGTTTGCGACACCCATTCTCTATCCTGCTTCAGCTGTTCCCGAGGCCTATCATTGGTTGATGGATCTTAACCCGATCACGATCTTGGTGAACAGTTATCGTGGGATTCTGATCGAGGGTATGGTGCCTGGTGTGGCGTTCTATCTGTTGCTATTTGGCGCTCTGATATTTGCTGCGCTCTCTCTGTTCTTCTTTGACAGAATGATTGAGCGGACGAAGGATTTTCTGTGATCGCCATAGAAGCAAAAGGGTTGGGTAAGCGCTATCGACGCTACGCAAGGCCACTAGATTCACTCAAAGAGTTGATCCTGCGCAGACCCTACCACGATGAATACTGGGCGGTTCAAAATGTTAGCTTCTGTCAACAAAAAGGTGTGACACTGGGGCTGATCGGTGACAATGGCGCCGGAAAAAGCTCGCTGTTGAAAATGCTCTCGGGAACACTCACGCCAACCATCGGAACACTGAGTTTGAATGGCCGTGTATCGGCTATCTTGGAACTCGGTTCTGGTTTCCATCCGGAATTTAACGGCTTGGACAACGCTCGTCTGGGTTGCGCCATGTTAGGTCTCTCTCAGCGTGAAATTGATGAGCGGTTGCCGTCGATTATTGAGTTCTCAGAGCTGGGTGATGCGATTGCTCGCCCGGTCAAAACCTACTCATCTGGTATGTATGTGAGATTGGCCTTCTCGGTTGTCACATCGGTCGATCCGGATATCTTAGTCATCGATGAGGCCTTGTCAGTGGGCGAAAAATGTATGGATCGGATGATGGGGTTCCGTGAACAGGGTAAGAGTCTAATCTTCTGTTCCCATTCGATCTATCAGGTTCGGGAGCTCTGCGATCAGGCGCTTTGGCTAGACAAGGGTAAATTGCGGCTTTTTGGTCCGGTGGAAGAGGTGGTTGATGCCTATCAGGATCATGTGCGGGCGCAGAACAGTACCTCAACGACCCAGATCTCAAGTGAACCCTCAAGCAGGGATGATGGTCCTGAGATTTCTCGTGGCCAAACGGAGACCAGGGCCTGGTTCGAGCACATCGAGCTGATTGGGGGTGAGACGTTAGAGTCGGGCGACAAAATTTTTGAGACCCATCGTGCTTTCTCGGTTTCGATACAAGCAACCGCACCAGGGATCTCGAAAGATGATGTCCATATCGGAATCGTGATTAAGCGCAATGATATGATTCAGTGCTACGGTGTGAGTACCCTGGTTGACGAGGTTCACATGAATCAATCGCCTGATGGTGGTGTGAGTATCGATTACCATATCGATTCACTGCCCTTGCTTTCTGGAGAGTATCTATTGGATATCTATCTGCTGGATGCCAGTGGTATCCATGTCTATGATAAGCAGGAGAATACCTGCCAATTTCAAGTGCGTCAGAAAATCAAGGCGGTGGGGATGAATTGGATTGACCACCGTTGGGAGTAACATTTTGCTTCAGACTGATTATTCTCTCAGTTTCATAGATAGAGGTTCGATCTCATGAGTGATAGGGGTGGTGTGGTTGAATCTGGCGATACATCAGTCTCGGTTATTGTTCGAACAAAAAACAGAGTTGATTTACTTGCGCAAGCCTTGCGATCGATTGCTGAGCAGACTCATACAGCGATTGATGTGGTTGTGGTCAATGATGGCGGCGAATCGATCGATCGTGTTATTGAAGAGTTTAAAGAGAGTCCTTTTTCAGTGAATGTGGTCGTTCATGAGACCTGCAGAGGACGATCTGCCGCGGCCAATAGCGGTTTAGAGGTTGCGGAAGGAGCCTACCTGCTGTTTTTAGATGACGATGATCTGCTACTTGCGGATCATATCAGCCGACTCTCGAAATCGCTTGATGAGAATCCAGAGTTTGGCGCAGTTTATGGTGATATCGAGTCCGTTGACAGTGAAGGTAACTCGCTGCACGTCTATTCTCAGGAGTTCAATCAGACGCTATTTCTCGCAGCATCGTTTCTACCGATTCATGCAGTACTCTTCAGGCGTCAGTTTATCGATGATGGATTGCGCTTCAATGAAAGCTTAGCCGTCTACGAGGATTGGGATTTTTGGGCAAGATTGGCAGAGGTAACAACCATCCAGCATGTGCCCGGTGCCGGTGGCATCTATCGTAATATTGGTGATTCAAAAGTTGGAAATGTCGGCTCTGATACGAGTGACATTAAAAAGAATCGTCTAAAACTTTATGAGTCCTGGTTAGGCAGATGGGATGCTGAGAATATGCGTGAGCTGTTTGATGGTATTTTAGAGCTTCGCAGTGAGCATGATCATGACAAAATATCACTCAGTGAGACGATTGCCGAGCTGAATCAGCAGATGGCGGCTCAACAAGGCAGTATCGGTCAACTGCAGGGTGTTATCGGTATTTTGGAAGCGCGAGTGGCTGAAAAACAACAAACCATCGATGACAAAGAGCAGGCAATTCAGCATGGCCACCAGATTATCGATCACCTCAACAGGAACAATATTCGATTATCAGGCGAGATAAAGGCACTGCGAAATCATATCGCCCATCTAGAATCTTTGGTTACTTCCAGAGATGAAGAGATAAATACACTCTACCAATCCACAACCTGGAAGATCGCAAAGCCACTGCGTAGCTTGATCTCAGCTGTGAATAACCTCAAAGCTTTAATGCATAGGCCTGTTGCAGGCGCATTGACCAATGGTGAGTTATGGCCGCTCTATTACTATCAGAAGTGGCTGAAGCATACAGGTATCGGGCGAGGCATGTCAGCCGCTGAGATCTCTGCTTGTCAGGCCAAACTGAACAAGCAACCAAAGTTCAGTGTAGTCATGCCGGTCTACAACCCACAGCCGAAATTTCTTCGCGAAGCCATTGATTCAGTCGTTGAGCAGTCCTATTCGAATTGGGAATTCTGCATAGCCGATGATAACTCTACCGATGTGGAAGTTAAAAAGCTGCTAGAAAAGATGCAGGCAACCGATGAGCGCATTAAAGTGATTTTTCGTGAGGAGAATGGGCATATCTCCCGCGCCACCAATTCCGCCATTGAAGTGGCGTCTGGTGAGTATGTGGTGTTGCTAGATCACGATGATCGACTTAACCCAGATGCACTGCTATGGGTGGCGTTAGAGTTGAACAAGGCGCCAGATGCCAATGTTATCTTTAGCGATGAAGATAAAATCTCTGAGAAAGGGGATAGAAGTCAACCCTATTTCAAGGGAGATTGGAATTATGATCTGCTTCTCTCTCATAACGTTATAAGCCATCTTGGTGTCTATAAACGAACGTTACTTGAAGAGATTGGTGGTTTTAGAGTCGGCCTTGAGGGATCTCAGGATTACGATTTGGCGCTAAGGTGTATAGAACGAAGTGAAGCAGATCAGATCAGGCATATACCCAGGGTTCTCTATCATTGGCGTGCCTGTGAAGGGAGTACCGCATTGGCGGGTTCAGAGAAATCTTATGCACTGATCGCGGCAGGTAAAGCGATTCGGGAGCATCTCGATCGTATCGGGCAGACTGAGGCCGAGGTGATTACCCTGCCGGCACAGGGAGCGCATAGAGTGAAGTACCCCTTGCCAGATGAGTCGCCATTAGTTTCGCTGGTGCTTGTTGTCGCAGATTCAGATGAGCTTTCTTTGCAGCAGAGTCTATTAAGCGTTTTAGATATAACGGAGTATTCGAGCCTGGAGATTATCCTT
The DNA here is from genome assembly GCA_037382205.1 of Candidatus Thiodiazotropha sp. Taxonomy (GTDB): domain Bacteria; phylum Pseudomonadota; class Gammaproteobacteria; order Chromatiales; family Chromatiaceae; genus Thiodiazotropha. Next base: position 17,396 of record JARRQD010000015.1, on the reverse strand, counting down.
GCCTATAGGGAAGATCAATCCAAATGGGTTGATCCAGCATTGGCCGGGTTTACAAACACACGCTACCCGTTGAAAAAAATCATTGATAGTGGGAGTTGGTCCGATCAAGTGAATGCGGCTGTTTCGGCTTCAACTGGTGATTTAATCGGTTTGATAAGTGCCGCTGTCGAGATCAAGGAGCCTAATTGGCTTGATGAATTGGTTCGACATGCACTACGTCCGGATGTTGGGGTGGCCGGTGCTCGAATCCTCTACCAGGATAACAGTGTGCAACACGCGGGCATGATCCTAAAGCCTGACCAATTCCCCGGTTTTCCATTTCAAGGACCAAAAGATGATCAGCCTGGGTATTTCGGGCGAGCACTACTGATCCAGAGTTTTTCAGTGCTTTCCCCGGCTTGTTTTGTATTCCAGAAGAGACGTTTCGAAGAGGTCGGGGGTATGACTACTCAGCCTTATAATACGGTTATGGCCGCAATCGACTTCTGTCTCAAGTTAAAGGAGAAATCCTATATCCACACCTGGACCCCCTATTCTGAAGTCTACTTTACCAGAGAGGCCTGCTATCCATTTGATCCAAGCAGCGATGCGCAGCAGGCTGATTTGAGTCAATTGCAGGCGTTGTGGAAGCCTCTGTTTGATGCGGATCCTGCCTATAATCCTAACCTATCACTGCGAAGTCTTTATACTGGTTTGTCTGATTCGCCGCGCATTCAGCCATGTTAGGTGAAGTTGATCTGGTACCGTTTGAAGTTTCAGCGCTTCCGCTGGGCCCCTATTTGGTCTTTGCGCCACATCCGGATGACGAAACTTTTGGCCTGGGGGGTACACTGTTACTGGCTGCGCAAGCCGGTATCGATATCCATGTTGTGATAATGACCGATGGTGCGCTTGGTGGTAAAGCCGATGATATTACCAATCTACGTAAACAAGAGGCACAACAAGCGGTCGATTTTATTGGTGTGAAGTCACTGCATTTCTTTGATTTCCCTGATCGTTCATTAACTGTGAATGAGGCTTTAATTGGGAAGGCGGTGAGCTATATTGAGCAGATATCACCGGCGGCAATATTCTTTCCTTCGATGATGGAGTATCACCCAGATCATAGAGCAACGGCATATATTATTGGTCAAGCAATAAATCGGCTACTGGAACATAATTTTGACTGCTTCTCTTACGATATCAGTGTTCACGGATTCATCAACAGACTCATCGATATTACCTCTGTTGTTGAGAAAAAAGTAGAGGCGATGGGTTTCTATTTAAGTCAACTTGATGAGAATCAATACAGTGATTTAGTCTTGGCATTAAATCGAACCAGAGCCTATACATTGAATGATTCAGTGACTCATGCTGAAGGCCTCTATCAATTTACCAAAGATGAGCTTCAGGATATCGAGCGATTTACAATCAAGCGGGTTGTTCGTTATTGGGATCAGGGGGCTGGTTACGAGATGCTTGAAGGGCATGATGGCCTGTTGGCAAAACTGGGCGAGTGTCAGGTTGAGCGCCAAGCGATGAAAGATGGGATTTGTGTGAGATTGCTAGCGGCTTTCCGCAAAATATTTTTTAACGCCTCATGAATTCAACCTAAAAAAATCAGATCTGTAGGTTGGGGTGAGTAAAGCGAACCCCAACATATATCACTGAAAAGCTATAAGAGATCTAGCAATTAGATTGCGATGAAGAGGGTTCGTTTACGGATTGCCTCATTTGTTGGGAATTGGTTGTTGGGGTTCGTTTCACTCACCCCAACCTACAATTTCAATTAAAATCTGTATCACCGTACATTAACCACCATCTTCCTTTGAGTGTTTCCGGCGCTGGTCCATCGGTCCAGATACTTGTAGGAATGCAGATATCGGTTTCTCGCCGTTCAGGTTTGGTTGGCGCGAGATGTTTTACGGTCTGCTCGCTACCCCAACCGACCAGCTCCTTACAGCCTAAATTTTTTGCATGTAAGCGAGTTTTATTGATGACCCTGGTAAGGTTTTTTATTGGCGCAATAAGATCAATCAGTCGGCAGCTTTCGGCATTAACCTGATGGATGACCGAAACACCCAGCGGAGTGCCTGAGAGTCGTCGATAGATGAGAAGGAGTTGGTATTTGTGATGTGGGTGCTGCAAGTAGCGTTTCTGCAGATAGCTTGCATCTCTGACGCAGATCAGAGCATCTGAAAGATCGGCTACCATACTTGCCCATAAATTATCGATCTGCTGCTCATCCTGCTCGAAATCGATCTCTCGACAGCCGGTTAACTTATCGGGCTTGGCTTGTGATGGATTCCAGGAAAGTTCTTCGATGCGTCCTACCTCACTGTATAGCTTCATGGTTTCTGCAATGCGCATATGCCGCATATTGGGAAACCCATAGCCAATCAAAGTGGACGCGGCGTAGCCGACGAAATATTCAGGAAAGGCTGCTGCTACGCGAAAAAAGGCCCCTTTACGTGTTAGTATGCCACGCTCTTTTGGTGAGACCATAACATCAGAGATCTGCACCCCATCAATGATTCGATCTTGATAGTGTATTTTTCGTTTGATGCCGCCGTAGTGAGCAACCACTTGATCATTGCGTATGGCAATCACATTCATAACGGGTTGTGAGGCATACTTCCAGGCCCAGAGATCTGGGCTTATCGATTCATTGAATGATTCCTGAAAGAGCCTGCCGAGGCCTTCTGTCTCTTCATTTCGTGCTAATCCAATGCGCCATCTAGGCTTTGTGTGTTTGCGAAATTTTAACAGAAGATAACAGCGAAGATCCTTGTGGTACTCCTTTAGTGCTTTGTTGTAGGTTTTTAACTTTTGATCAAGATTAACGCTGATTTTGTCTGAATTGTTGAGTGATTCGCCCTGCATCAGTTGGAGCATATTCAGATTGTGTTGAATAGTGCTGGTGGCAAGGTTGCTGAGATCAACCTCTGTTTCCAGTTTGAATCCACAATCTTCTGCCTGACGTATAAGGTGTCTTTTAACTGGTAATGAATTGTCACTATCCGAGGCTGTCCTTCTGTTCCGCAACTCCTGGAGAAGTAGTAGGTGACCATCGGGTCTGAGTATTTGCCAGGCTCGATTGAAAGTGTCTAGGTTATCTTTTGAGGGAAGTTTCTCTTGAAAGAGGCAAACGTCGAACTTTTGCTCGGTAGTGTCGGAAAACTCGGTAAAGCTGCTTTGTCGGTATGAAGAGTTGGACGACTGTTGTTGTTCACCTGTGTTGAGCGTTACGACACGATATCCGTGAGCTGAGAAAAAGTCTGCTGAGAAGCCTTTGGCTTCACCCACTTCTAATATTTGAGTAGGTTGCTTAGGAAAGTGGCTTATCAGTAATTTGCAACGTTGTCTGTAGGCGTCAAGGTCACTCTGATCAATATCCTCTCTTAGCCCAAGATAGCTGTCGAGTATTGCGCCTGTTTTTTTCTCAAGCAGCTGGATAAATTCAGATTCACAACAGGTGGGAGGAGGATCTGATTGAGTGGAATGGTTTTCTGTTGTATGGCTGTGGATCATGCTTTGTTCCAATGCCAACGCTTGAGTACCCCATAGGTGTCGCTTCTATGTCGAGCGAAATAGTGGCCAGGGCGTAGGCGCTGCCAAACCAGGTCAGGAATTGTCAGCGTCTCGGATACAAAGTGGGTTTGCGCAAAGGGAACAAACCAAGGAATTAAACTGATTTCAAGGTAACTGTTTTGTGCATCAGTTTTGCCAGGGGTTCGTTCGAGGGTGGGGGCTGTGTTGATCGTGCCAAGATCGATCTCTGTAGGTTGAACCCAGTGACTCTGCATGGCGGAGAATGCTTGTGTGCAGTCAACAATTTTTTGATAGTACTTGTTGTTGAACTGTTCCCTGGCCTGTTGCATCAATTGTACTTTGCTGATGCTAGGGTCAGGGCTTTGATCAAAATAGTGCACAGCGGTGGCATCTGGTACGCAGAGAGGACGGTAGCCAAGTTGCTGTGCTTGTATCGCTAAATCGGTATCCTCATAGTAGAGGAAAAACCGCTCATCAAACAATTTCCCTTCTTGGCAGAGTCTTTGTTTGTCAATTAGCAAGCAGCTGCCTGAAAGAAAAGGTTCAAAAAAGGGTGACTTGGCGTTCCAGAAACGGTCATGTCGGATCTCCCAATAAAAGCTTAGTTGTGTTTGATCCAGGCTTGACTGGCTTGCCAGCGATTGAGCACAGCTCAGCCAGGCGCATTCACCCAGAGCCGGCGGTAAGCGAAACTGACAGGCATCGTCGAGGAAAAAGCGTGGTCCTACCAGGGGGGTATCATTTTCAATAGCCGCCTTAAGGAGACTGGATAGGCATCCATCAGCTAATCTTACATCTGGATTGACGAGTAATACCCATTGGTTCTTCGTGCTGGCAATGGCACGATTGACAGCGTTCGCAAAGCCGCTATTTTCCTCAGCTACAATGATCTGAGATTCCGTTAGAAAGCCACTAAGATGGCTGGCGCTACCGTTGTCTACCGCAATGATCTCGGAGATATCGTTCTGGCGCTTCAGGGACGTTTCCAGTGTAGGAAGATACTCTTCACTGAAGTAGTTTACAGTTATGGCGCTTACGCTCATTTCAAATTATCAATAACTTAGTCAGATTAGGGCCGATAGATGGCAGAGTGATGGTAAAGTAGCATATTTTGCTCACATCGCTAAATCCGGTTAAACGTTGGCTGAATATTGTTATAGAATAGGGCGGATTATTACTTTGAAGCGTAGCAATGGTTAATGACTCAGATCCGTCCGATTCGACGGAGTACAATTCCCACAAATTAAGTCAATATCTTGAAGAGATAGGGCAACTTCGTGGTGCGCTGGAGCAGACAGAGAGCCAGTCCCGCCGCCAGATAGAGTATCTGGAACGAATGTTGGAGCAAAGCCAGCAGCAGTTACAGCAAATATATCGTAGTCGCGGCTGGCGAATCTGGATGGGAATTACCCTGCCGCTACGGATTCTTCGAATCATCCGCCCCGATTTTAAACGTCTGTTGACAACTCCCTGGTTGATCCCCTCAACGATATCCCAAGCCCGGCAATTCCTAAGGGATGAAGATAGGGATGCGCTGGAGCGACTGGAAAAGCGTTCTCTCAAGGATGCTTCAAATCCTCATGATGCGGAATATCAAGCCTGGATCAATAATTTTGAGTTGGCCAATGAGCCGCAGACTGTGGGAGTCGAGGCATCGGCGAATACGATCTCTCAAGCTGTAAAAATTGCTCTGGTGATGGTGTTAAAGGGTCAGGGGTTGGATGATCTGAAAATCAGTCTGGATTCTCTGTTTGAGCAGAAGCACCCTCTGTGGGAGCTCTGGTTGATTGGCAGTGCTGCTATGGTTGAGGCGGCAAAACAAGTGCTACCAGAGAGCGACAAACGTATTCGATTTTCAGTGTCGTCAACGGATGATATTGATCAGGAAATAGACAATATTATCCACGATACGAATAGTGATTTAATTGGGCAACTGCAGCCTGGAGATCGCTTGGCTGAAGATGCACTCTATTATGTTGCCGTTGAAAACGAAGCGCATCCTGAAGCGGTATTGATCTATTCTGATGAGGACAAAATGGATGGCCAGGGATACCGTTATAACCACTACTTTAAGCCAGATTATAATCCTGATCTGATATTAAGTCAGGACTATATCTCACGCTTGGGATTGTTCAGACGCTCTAAGGCGTTGCAACTCGGCGGTGTCAGCTCTGGCTATGGTGATGCTGTTTTCTATGAGCTAATGCTGCGGATATGTCGATCATCCGACAATGCAGAGATTCGCCATATTGAACGTGTTCTCTACCATATCGGTGAAGATGGGGTATGTGGATTTATGGCGTCTGTTGATCAGCGAATCAGCGCTGTGCAGAGTCTATTGGCTGATGGCGAAGTGCAGGCTGAGGTGAGTAAATCGCCGCTGATTGAAGGTGGGGTTCGGGTACGTTATCTGATGCCTGACTCACTGCCGCTGGTAAGTATCATTATCCCCACGCGCAATGGCTTACACCTGCTGAAGCAGTGTATTGAGAGCATTCAGCAGAAGACCGATTATAAAAATTATGAAATATTGATTGTAGACAATCATAGTGATGAACCTGAGATGCTGGCGTATCTTGAAAAGCTGAATGATCAAGCTGCTATTCGAGTTCTCCCCTACCCGGGTATCTTTAACTTCTCTGCCATCAATAATTTTGCTGTGAAACAAGCAAAAGGCGAACTACTCGCATTTCTTAATAATGATATTGAGGTGATATCAAATTCCTGGCTTGATGAGATGGCTTCTCATGCGCTGCGTGAACAGACCGGTGCTGTAGGCGCCAGGTTATGGTATCCAGATGACCGGCTTCAACATGCTGGTGTAATTGTGGGTATCCGGGGGTTGGCCGGTCATGCAATGAAATTTTTGCCGATGGGGTTGGCGGGTTATCAGGGTCGGGCGCTACAAGTGCAGAACTACACCGCACTTACAGCGGCCTGTCTGGTTGTTCGTAAAGAGGTATTTAGCGCGGTGGGGGGATTTGATGAGGTCAATTTAGCAGTAGCCTTTAATGATGTGGATTTCTGTCTCCGTTTGGTTGAGGCAGGTTATAGTAATGTCTGGACGCCTTTTGCTGAATTGTATCACCATGAGTCAGCAACTCGGGGCGCTGAAGATACACAGGAAAAACAGTTAAGGTTTCAGGGTGAGGTGCACTATATGCTGAAACGCTGGGAGCGTTATTTAGAGCATGATCCGGCCTACAATAGAAACTTGACTCGCGTTACTGAAGGTTTTGAATTGTCATGGTAAGGGATTCGTGGAGAGGCTTTTTTTGACGGCTCTAAAGAGTAAGGTATGGGTTCTTAGGGCTGTTTCATCATATCCACTGATCTCTTTCAGGCTTTGAATTAGTGCCTCTCCTTGTGGGGAGGGTGTGGGTTGAAGTCTGATAATCTTCTCAGTGGTAAACCCGCACTGATCTAAAATTCCTGAAAAAGAGTGTTCAGTAAACCAGCGTATATGGCCGATACAGAAAAGTCCGGCAGGTAGATAGTCGAACTTTCCGCTCACCAGTTCACGTACGATACTCCAATGGGATGCATTGGGAATGCTGACCGTTAGATAACCTTCATCACTAAGGATGTCCGCCAGTTTAATTAAGGTCTGCCATGGGTCCCGCAGGTGCTCCAAAATATCGCCACAGTTGATCAAGTCGACTTTAAAATCGGCTTCGATCTGCTCAATATCTTTGTTAATGACTTCTGAATAGAAACAGGCAGCCTGCTTGGCGAGCTTTGCCGATCGTTCAATACCAATGATAGAGATATCTGGCCGAAGTTGTGACAAGCTTTTGCCATACTGACCTGTACCGCAACCGATATCCAGCACACTCTTGACCTTGTCGTGTACCAGTTCTACCAGTTCAGGGCGTGGCATGTCTGCATAGTGCGCGAATCGATGAACAATTGCATTTTCAGAGAGTCTTATATCATTTCGAATTGCCTGAAAAATATCGTCAGGCTTGCTTGGGGTTAATGATTGGATATACCTGGCCGGTACTAAGATACAGCCGTTATCTGGGTGTTCGATGTGCTTGGCTCCGCTATCCGCGCCAGCGAGCTGATCGGAAATCGCTAATTCCAGGAAAGTGCTAACGGTATCATATTCGAAGTCAAGGGCAGCTTGCTGTTCAGGCTGAGGGCTAAAGTTGTATGTCGGAATCACTGGGCGATCTGTCGACCTGCATGATTTAAGCAATTGATTTAGACAGCCATCGGTAATCACAAGATTGGGGTCTGTTATAAGCAGCAGCAAGCTTGCTTTGCTGGTTTTGCGGAATTGCTGATGAAAATTACTGTCTGAATACTCGTGCCAGTCAACAGCATGGCTGTGCTTCAAAAAGGTTTGCGTTGTACGCTTGCAGTAGCCATGTGAGAAGTCGATCTCTTCAACCTGGGCGGTTTGGGCTAAGGGCCATAAAACTGCAATTTCCATAGTCGCTTCAGATGTTTGGTTCACTGTTTGTTCATCATCGATTAGCTTGATGTTTTGGGTGATGCCGAGGGGGGCTGTGTAGAGTTTGAAGGACATCGTACGGTGTTTCCGGCAAAATTAACAGATCAAATCTGCTCCTTGCAGGCGGTCTGTGCAACAGTGGTTATAGGCGGATGTGGGAGGTATGGCGTAGCCGCAAGCAGGCATAATGTTGTTTTGAAATAAAAGATTTGGTTAGCGGTTGCATAACCTGGAAGTATTTGTCGAGTCAATTGGCTCATAATGGATTAGCCAAATAGGTTATAATGTGCGCCGAAAATGATAAATAAAAAATTAACCCTTATATTTCAAGGTGTTACGGTTTTGGTTTTATGCTGATTGGGGAATATGAAACTTGTAATTTCCATCGTTTATTATGATAGCCGGTTGGATATATTGCATGGCACGCTACAAAGTATTGTCGAGGCTTTGGATTATAGTGTGGCGCGCAGGGATGATCTTCAAGCGACTGTCGTGGTAGTGGACAATGGGAATATTCTCAGTCAGGTCAAGCAACTTGTTGGTCACGTGGTTGGCTCGGAAAAATATGAATGGCTGGTCATCGGCACCGGTGGCAATATCGGCTATGGCGCTGCGCATAATCTGGTGATTCTCAACCAAGAGAGTGATTATCATCTGATTATCAATCCGGATGTGGAAGTTGTGCAGGATGCCTTCAGTGAGGCGCTCGATTACATGGAGCATCATCCAGAAGTGGGTTTGCTGTCACCCTACTCGGAAGATCCGGAGGGCCATAAGCAATACCTCTGTAAACGTTACCCGGCGGTCTTGGATCTGTTTCTGCGCGGCTTTGCGCCACGCCCGGTGAAGCGTTACTTTGCTGAGCGCCTGCAGGAGTATGAGATGCGCTACGAAATGGATCAGCATGCTCTGAGTCAGGAGGCCATGGCCAGTGGCTGCTTCATGTTTGTACGCCATAGTGTGCTCGATAAGGTCAGGGGCTTCTCACCCCACTTCTTCGTCTATTTTGAGGATTTTGACCTTTCGATCCGAATTGCCAAACAATCCATTATTGCTTATGTGCCAAAGGTGCGGATCGTGCATGGCGGCGGCAACGCTTCCAAGAAGGGGCTAAAGCATATTTTAATGTTTGCCAAATCGGCGTTCATTTTCTACCACATACATGGCTGGCGCTGGGCCTAGTCGATCCGATATGGCAAACAGAACACTCGAAATGGAGTCCAGACCCTGTCCAATGGGTTGCCCGGCGTCTGATGAGATACTACTCAGCGGACACGATCGGATCAATCATCTGCCTGGAGAGTTCCAGGTGGTCAGGTGCAATAGCTGTGGCCTGTTGAGAACCAATCCTCGCCCATCACCTGCGAGCATGGGATTCTACTATCCGGATGACTACCCTCCCTATCTGGGAACACAGGTGAGTCAAGGCGGTCGTTCAGGTGGGCTTAAACACTGGCTAAAATCCCTACTGGATACCAAAGCTCAAGCGATCCCGGCGTTGCCGCCAGGCCAAATGCTCGAGGTAGGCTGTGCTTCCGGCAACTATCTGCATAAGATGGCCAATCAGGGTTGGCAGGTCAAAGGCATCGAGTTTTCCCCCCAGGCGGCCGCGGCAGCCAGAGAGATCGGATATCAGGTCTACACAGGGTCACTGGAGTCAGTCGATCTCGACTCGTCAGAACTGGATCTGATCACCGGCTGGATGGTGCTTGAGCATCTGCATGAGCCACTCAAGGGATTGATGAAACTCTATGACTGGGCAAAACCCGGCGCCTATCTCGCACTCTCGGTGCCGAATGCGGCGTCGCTTGAGTTCAAGCTGTTCCAGTCTCGCTGGTTTGCCTTGCAGTTGCCTAACCATCTCTTTCACTTCACCCCTGAGACCATTGGCAAATTGCTTGAGCAGGCGGGTTGGCAAGTTGAGGTCATACACCATCAACGGGTACTCAGCAGCTTCTTCGCCAGCCTGGGTTATCTCTTACAAGAGCGGGGCTGGCATCGGTTGGAGCGCTGGGTTGTCGGTCGCCCCTCTGATAAAGTGCGTCTCTATCAATTGCTCTACCCAATCGCCTATATTGCCGCCATCTTCGGTCAGACCGGACGGATGACAGTATGGGCAAAAAAGCCGGGTTGATCGATTATGGCCGGTTTGCCCTCTCGATGAGATTCAGATTCAACAGGGTGAATGAAATAGACCAGACACCCTATGAACGATAGACAAAAAGAACTCACAAGCGGTAATCGGTTGGCGAAAAACGTCATCTGGAATCTACTCGGTGTGGCGGTTCCATTTCTGGTCGCTATTGTCACCATCCCGATCCTCATCGATGAGATCGGTAAAGAGCGCTTTGGTCTTTTAGCCATCAGCTGGATGTTTGTCGGCTATTTCAGCCTGTTCGATTTCGGCCTCGGCCGTGCGCTGACCGTGTTGGTGGCAAAATGTCTTGGCGAGGAGCGGGAGGATGATATCCCGGCCCTGATCTGGACCGCGCTGACCCTGATGGGGCTTCTCGGTGTGGTTGGATTTATCACGATTCTGATCATCTCCCCCTGGTTGGTCGGCCATGTGCTGAATGTGCCTCAGGCGCTAGAAGCCGAGACCCTCAAGGCCTTCTATCTGCTCTCCGCATCGATACCCCTGGTGATCATTACGGTGGGGTTGCGCGGGGTGATTGCGGCCTATCAGCGCTTTGATCTGCTTACGGCGATACGCATTCCGATGGGTATTCTGACCTTTCTCGGCCCTGTTGCGGTGTTGCCCTTTTCAAACAGTCTCTATCCGATTGTCGGGGTGTTGGTCGCAGGGCGTCTGCTGGCCACCCTGGCCCATCTGCTGCTGATGTTTCGAATCGTGCCCGAGACACGCCAGGGCTACCACTATGCGAAGCAACAGACCCGCCCGTTGCTGGGAGTTGGTGGTTGGATGACCGTCAGCAACATGGTAGTGCCGATGATGGTCTCTATGGATCGCTTTGTGATCGGTGCGGTTTTAACGGTGACAGCGGTGGCTTTCTATACCACCCCCTATGAGATTGTCTCCCGCCTGCTGGTGATTCCTGTTGCGGTGGTATCGGTGTTATTACCCGCTCAATCGACAACCCTGGCCAGGGGCGGGGTGACGGATCGGGTCCACTCAGCCCGACTCTTCAATAAAGGGCTGAGCTATATCTCAATGGCCCTGTTTCCACTGATCATCCTGATCATCGCCTTCGCTTATGATGGCTTGAAGTTATGGGTTGGCAACGAGTTTGCCGAGCATGGTTATCTGGTCATGCAGTGGTTGGCGGTGGGGGTTTTTTTCTACGGTCTCTCTCTGGTGCCTTTTAATCTGGTGCAATCAGCTGGTCATCCAGAGTGGTCTGCCAAGTTACATTTGCTGGAACTGCCCCTCTACCTGGCCGCTTTGTGGTGGGCGCTGCCGAACTACGGGATTCTGGGGGCGGCTGTGGTCTGGACCTTCAGGGCCTTGGTCGACGCCCTTGCTCTGTATGTGATGGCGCTGTTGTTGATTCCGCAGTGTCGAAGCGCCATGGGCCGGTTTGTGGTCGCTATCGCGAGTGCTAATATGCTGTTTCTGATCACCGCGCAGCTGGATGGGGTGCTACTCAAAGCGCTTTTTACTTCACTGCTGCTGTTGCTGTTCGGACTCTTTGTCTGGCGGGTTGTGCTGCAGCAGAGTGAGCGTAATTGGTTGCTCCGCATCCTCCATCTGAGGTCGGCTTAATGAAGGTGCTGCTGCTCAGTCGCTATCCCAGGATCGGCGCCAGTAGCCGCTTGCGATCCTATCAATATCTTCCTGGTCTGGCAGAAAGCGGTATTGAGGTCAGTGTGTCACCGCTGTTTTCTGAAGCCTATTTGGAAGACTTCTATCGATCTGGAAAGAAGCGGCCCACTGCACTGTTGTTGGCCTATTGGTCGCGGTTGAAACAGTTGCTCAAAGCCAATCAATTCGACCTGCTGTGGGTGGAGAAGGAGCTCTTTCCCTGGTTGCCTGCTTTTGCTGAGCAGCTGCTTGCAAGATTGGGCTTGCCACTACTGGTCGATTACGATGACGCAATATTTCACCGTTATGACCAGTCCAGATCGGCCCTGTTGCGCACCCTACTGGGAAAGAAGATCGACCGGGTGATGGCCAGTGCCAGCTTGGTGACGGTCGGTAATGACTACCTGGCTAAGCGCGCCGAGGCGGCTGGCGCGCCTCGTGTGATGCGCCTTCCGACGGTGTTGGATGTGAAGCGTTATCAGGTAAAGACAGTAAGTGAGCATTCACCAGTCACGGTTGGCTGGATCGGCTCACCGACAACTGCCGGCTATCTGGAGCTGATCCTTGAGCCATTGCGGGCTGTCGCCAGAAAGCATCCGCTTAGACTGATGGTGGTTGGTGCTCAAATCGAGCCGATTGACGACCTGCCGGTAGTCTGTGTCGATTGGTCTGAAGCCCATGAAGCCGAGTTGATCCAGCAATTTGATCTGGGTGTCATGCCGCTGGCGGATCAGTTGTGGGAAAAAGGTAAATGTGGCTATAAACTGATTCAGTACATGGCCTGTGCGCTGCCTGTGATTGCTTCACCAATCGAAGTGAATCGGGAGATTGTCGAGCACGGTGTGGATGGCTATCTGGCCGAAGATGCGGCCGCCTGGGAGTCGGCGTTGATCCGTTTGATCGAGAGTGCGCCACTTCGGCAGGAGATGGGTAGAATAGGCCGGGCCAAGGTTGAGCAGCACTATTCTCTGTCACGGATGACGGCTCGCTTGGTTTCGGCGATCAGGCAGTCAGCAACAAGGTAAACGATTTGGTTGCTGGGTTATAAAACAAGTGGTTCCCTATAGATGAAGCAACAGCTGGTACTTTTTGTGGTCAACGATGCCGGGTTTTTTCTTTCGCACCGGTTGCCTCTGGCGCAGGCCGTGCGGGAGCAGGGCTATCAAGTCGCGGTAGCCACCCCCATCTCTGATGCCGTAGGGCAGATTGAGGCCGAGGGTTTCAGGCACTACCCAGTGCCCTTGAGCCGGGGTGGGGCCAACCCGTTGGCCGAGCTCAAGACCATTCGTGGTCTCTATAAGCTTTATCAAGCGCTGCGCCCATCCCTGGTTCATCATGTCACCATCAAGCCGGTATTGTATGGCACCTTGGCGGCTCGTCTGGCTAAGGTTTCTGCTGTGGTGAATGCAATCTCCGGGCTTGGTTTCGTGTTTCTCGCGCGCGGTTGGCTCAGTTCCCTGGTCAGGGCCGCGGTGCTAAACAGCTATCGGTGGCTGTTTTCCAGGGATCGCCTGTGGGTGATTGTGCAGAATCATGACGACTACCACTACCTGCTTGATGAGGGGTGTCTGAGTCAGGAGAAGATCGAGCTGATCCGGGGTTCCGGGGTCGATCTGTCGCTATTCAGTATGAGCCGGGAAAATGATCAGGTTCCTCTGGTGGTGCTGCCTGCACGGATGCTCTGGGACAAGGGGGTTGGCGAGTTTGTTACGGCGGCACAGAAGCTACATGCGATGGGTGTAAAGGCCCGTTTTGCGCTGGTCGGTGGTATCGATCCGAGTAACCCTAAGTCGGTGCCGGCGAAAAAGCTGGCTGTTTGGGCTCGGGAGGGCGATGTGGAGTGGTGGGGAAATCGGCAGGATATGTCCAATATCTTTCGTAGCGCCAATATCATCTGTCTACCCTCGTATCGGGAAGGGGTGCCGAAGGTGCTGTTGGAGGCGCTGTCCAGTGGTCGGGCGATTGTTACCACGGATGTGCCGGGTTGTCGGGAAGTGGTGATCGATGGTGAAAATGGCCTGTTGGTGCCGGCCCGGCAGAGTGAACCATTGGCTCAGGCGCTTGAGAAATTAATCAATCAGCAACAACTGCGCCGTTCAATGGGTGAGCGGGGCCGGCAGATGGCTGAGGCCGAATTTTCCATTGAGCAGGTGATCGGACAGCATATGTCGATCTACCGAAAGGCGCTGCAGTCATGACCACCATCCTGGTTACCGGCGCCAATGGATTCATCGGCAGTCAGCTCTGCCCCTACCTGGTCGACCAGGGTTATCGGGTGCGTGCAGCCATGCGCCGCAGGCAGCCGGAGTGGAAGGTTTGTGAACAGTTCGCCGTTGGGGAGATTTCAGCCGACAGCGATTGGCGGCAGGCGCTGCAGGGGGTGGAGACGGTGATCCATCTGGCCGGCCGGGCGCATGTGATGCGGGAGCGCACAGACAATCCGCTGGAGCTGTTTCGTCAGGTCAATGTAGAGGGAAGTCTGCAGTTGGCCAAACAGGCCAAGCTCGCCGGGGTCAAACGATTCATCTTCCTGAGCAGCATCAAAGTGAATGGCGAGTGCAGTTACGGAAAGCCGTTTGCGGCAGATGATCCGGTAAAGCCCGAGGATGCTTATGGTCAGTCGAAATGGGAAGCAGAGCAGGCCCTCAGCGAATCTCTGGCGGAGAGCGATACGGCATTGGTCATCGTGCGCCCGGTGTTGGTCTACGGGCCAGGTGTGAAGGGTAACCTGCGCAGTCTGGCGAGTTGGATCCGCAAGGGGGTGCCTCTGCCTCTGGCGGGGGTGGAGAATCGGCGCAGTCTGGTTGGCATCGATAATCTACTCGATTTTCTGCATCTCTGTATCGAGCACCCTGCGGCGGCTGGTGAGAGGTTCCTGGTTGCCGATGGGGAGGATCTCTCCACACCCCAGCTGATTCGCATGCTGGCGACAGCAATGGGGGTGAAGGCGAGGCTTTTTCCACTCCCTGATCTTATATTGCACCTGCTGGGTGTATTGAGTGGACAATCGGCCGCCATCGAGCGGTTGTGCGGCGATCTTCAGGTGGATATCGAAAAAAACCGGCGCCTGCTTGAGTGGATGCCGAAGCGATCGGTTGAAGCGGCGCTCCGCGACATGATCGAGCGGATGAGGTAGCACAGATGGGGTTAGCATGGAGCTACCTGACCGGAGTGACTCTGATGCTCTCAATCGTGCTGACCTGGGTATTACGCCGCTATGCTCTGAAGCAAGGGTTGATCGACAACCCAAACGCCCGCAGTTCACACCACATGGCGACTCCCAGAGGCGGCGGCTTGGCTTTTGTGTTGATCTATTTAGGGCTGCTGTTGTGGAGCTACATCGTAGAACCGGAAGCGCTCCGGGGGCTTGAGTCATTCGTCATGGCGCTACTGATCGGTGGTGGCTTGGTGGCGCTGATCGGTTTTATCGATGACCACCAGGATCTCTCTGCCGCTTTGAGATTTTCTGTGCATCTGCTTGCGGCCATTGTGGCGCTGGGATTGATCGGCACGCCTGAGGTCTCTCTCGGGCCCTGGCTGAGCGTTGATGGGTGGTGGTTGATCCTTCTATTTGTACCGTCATTGGTGTGGTTGGTGAATCTCTATAACTTCATGGATGGTATCGATGCCATTGCCAGCCTGCAGGCGATCAGTGTGTTGTGTGGCGCCTCACTGATTTTGTGGCTCAATCACTCCGACTTGCAGATGGTGCTCTGGCTGAGTTTGCTCGGCTTTGGCGTAGCCGGTTTCCTGGTCTGGAACTGGCCACCGGCCAAAATCTTCATGGGTGATGCAGCGAGTGGATTTCTCGGCTTCAGTTTGGGGGTTTTCGCCTGTTTCACACCGCAACATTTCGCCATCGATTGGTGGAGCTGGGTGATCCTGCTTGGCTTGTTTGTGGCTGACGCCAGCTGGACCCTAGTGAGGCGGATGTTGAAGGGGGAGAAGTGGTATCAGCCTCATGCCAAGCATGCCTACCAGATTCTGGCCCGGCAACGGCTTGCTCAATATAGGGCTGATGGGGTGCCTGCTGAAGCGGCGCGGGCCAAAGCCCACCGCTGGGTGGTGCTGGCCGGCCTGTTGATCAATATTGGCTGGCTGACGCCACTGGCCTGGCTCGCCTCGGTGCAGCCCGGTTATGCTGTCTGGCTGGCCCTGCTCGCTTATCTACCACTGGTTTATCTCGAATGGCTGTTGGGAGCGGGAACGGATCGTTGTTAGCTTATTAACCTAAAAGATCAGTTGGACTGCGTGAAGGGTGCGTTTGTGGGGGTGCAGGGCAAGGCATTGTGATACCGCCAAACACCGCCAGAAGCGTGCTATTCACCCAGTGGTTCTTCCAGAGAGGCGCAACAGGGTGTTTGCAACAAGATGGTATGACGATAGAGCGCGTGACCCGGACAGTACCGGGCATTCGCCGGGATAATAGGGTTTTACCAAAGCATGTATTACTGGATGGTTACTGGCTATGACTCCTATTTTGACCTAGGTTCGGATTCCAGCTTTCTCAAGCGGTATTGCACCTCTTCCAGCAGTTTTCTATTGACACTCAAGAGATCCGCAATGAATGCCACCAGGAAGGTCTGGAAGCCGATACCCATCATCACACCGGCCAGCACAACCGATTGGATGTGGCCCTGTCCGTCGCCGATCAGGTAGTAGTAGAGAAAGCGTAGTCCCAGCACCAGGCCCAGACTGAACAGCATCAGTCCGATCGCTAGAAAGAAGCGAAACGGTTTATAGACCACGAAAATTCGTAGTATGGTGATGATCGATTTTTTGATATAGCTGCTGATGCTCTTCACCAGCTTGGATGGCCTGAGATCCTCATTGACTTTCACTGGCACCGAAGTAACCGCCATCTGCTTCATACCGGCCTGGATGATGGTCTCCAGGGTATAGGTGTATTCGTTGAAGACATTCAGGTTCATTGCGGCTTCGCGGCTGAATGCGCGAAAACCGCTCGGTGCATCGGGAATGTCGGTCTGGCTGACTTTGCGCACCACGCTACTGCCCAGATGTTGCAATATTTTTTTGGTCAGTGAGAAGTGTTCGATCATCTGGATCGGACGGGCGCCAATCACCATGTCAGCCTTGCCGTCGACAATCGGTTTGGTCAGGTCTGGTATGTAGCTGGCGTCATATTGATTATCCGCGTCCGTATTGACGATCACATCTGCCCCCTGTTTCACACAGGCGTCGAGTCCCAGCATGAAGCCTCTGGCCAGCCCCTGGTTTTTGGTATAGCCGATCACATGGTCGACGCCATGATCCAGCGCGACTTGGCGGGTGTTGTCGGTGCTGCCGTCATCAATAATCAACCATTCAACTTGATCGAATCCCGGTACTTCTCTGGGCAGTTCTGCCAATGCCAGAGCCAAGGTTTGTTCTTCGTTATAGCAGGGGATCTGAATTATCAGCTTCATTTAACTGGAATCCGTAATTTAACATGGATTTGTGGGAAATCTCAGTCTGTCCGGCCACGCGACAGGGTGCGCTGAAATTTTTCAAAAATCTATGTCGTGTGAGTGTGCTCACCCAACGGGTGAAGATGAAATCGATAAAAAAATACTGCAAATCGTTACCTTATGTCAGATTTTGGCGGTCAACTGCGGGTGCTGTGTTTAGCGCTCTAGCTGGTTT
>JARRQD010000014.1:2433-26717 GCA_037382205.1 Candidatus Thiodiazotropha sp. | reverse complement strand
GGCCAGGATACTGCGTTGCAATGCTTGAAAAGGGCGAGCCATTCCCTGCGCATTGCGCCTTGTCTCCTGGCCTGAGCAGGCTTCTATAATCGTCAATTTGTATGAAGCACCACACTAGACTTTAAAACGGTCTACCAATCCTTTCAGCTGCTCAGCCAGCTTTGCCAGATCGCCACTGGCGGAAGCGGTCTGCTCCGCACCAACTGCAGATTGCTTTGCCACCTCATTGATACTGAAGATGCTGCGATTGATCTCTTCAGTCACAGCGCTCTGCTCTTCTGCGGCACTGGCGATTTGAGTGTTCATGCTGGAGATACGACCCACGGCTGTGTTAATGGTGAGTAGTGCCTCACCGGCGACAGCCGCCTGATCCACACCTACCTGGGTCATCTCTTTACCTGAAGTCATGGCTTGCACGGCATTATTGGTTCCCGCCTGGAGCCGACAGATCATCTCTTCAATCTCCGTGGTCGAGGCCTGGGTTCGACCGGCCAATGTGCGCACCTCATCCGCCACCACCGCAAACCCTCGTCCCTGCTCACCAGCCCTCGCCGCCTCAATCGCTGCATTAAGCGCCAGCAGGTTGGTCTGTTCGGCGATGCTTTTAATCACATCGAGAACGGCACCAATGCTTTTGCTCTCCTGTTCGAGCTGTTGAACCACACCCGACGCAGTCTCCACTTCTCCTGAGATGTTATCAATTCCCTGAATGACCCGATCGATCACCTGCTTACCTTCCGCGAAGGTGACATTCGCCTCTTCGGCAGCACTCGCCGCCTCCATTGCGCTACGAGCCACTTCCTGTACGGTTGCACTCATCTGATTCATCGCGGTAGCAACCTGATCGGTTTCTGACTGTTGCTGATTGATACCCGCTGTGGTTTGCGCCGTCACCACGGAAGTCTCTTCAGCGGCGGCAGCCAATCTTGAAACCGCATCTTTGACTTCGTTAACCGTGGTGCCGAATGTCTCAGCCATATTGTTGACGGCCGTTGCGATGTGTCCCATTTCATCCTTTGCCTGGTAGTCCATTCGCGCGGTCAGATCACCCTCCGCCAGTTGATTGGCGGTCAGCTCAACTTGATGCACACCCTTACTTAGACCTGAAATAATGACATAAGCCATTAGTATGCTGATGAGAATACCGATCGTTAAAGTCACCAGGAGAACCGTCACCATCTGATGATAGTTTGAGTGGGTGATATTAAACGCATCCTCAGCCGCAAGCTTCTCCTGTTTAATCATAACATCTACCGCTTTCAGCATTTTGCCAAAAGCTGGGTTTATGACTGTCAACAATAGGTAGTTGGCCGATTTGTACTCGCCGGCTTCGATCTTTTTAATAGCCGGTAGGTAACCTTTACTAAACAACACATCTTTCTGTTTTTCAAAAACCTCTACATGGTGCTTAAGCCCGGCTGGGTAAGCTTCCATCATATAACCATTCCATGCCTGATTGATGGTATCCATATCAGCACGAATTGCGTCCGTATGCAGGGAAACAGGATGGTCGTGCATGGTAGCGAAATCACTGCTCGGGTCATGCTGTAGAGTCAGTAGAAGCAGTGTGCGTAGCTCTTGATTGTGCTCAGCAATGACTCCAAGCAACTCAGCATGACGCAGATTTTTGTTAAATAAGTTGTTTACAGCGGAATCGGCATCCTTCATTCCGGATATGCCTAAAAGACTGTTAGCCAAGCCAACCAATATGAGCAGAAAAACCAGAGCACCCAGGCGGACTTTTATCGGTAAATGATTAAGCAAGTTCATTGATTACTTCCTTTCGACGCTAAATACTACATACAACAAGCTTTGGTCGTTGAACTTGATCGGCCAATCCATTCACCAGTGGCAGTCCGTTAAATCGTACCTCTCTGTGCACTTGATAACCGCTATCGTCACGGAACTGTAAAACTTAACAATTATTTGAACATAATTCTTTTAAAGGGAAATTCAAGCGCCAACGCAGCGCTTTCGAACGACATCTAACCTACTGATTATACTCAATAAATTGACAATACAAAAACTGACTTCATATCCTTAATTGACAAACACCATCATTTTTCAACCTAAAAAGATCAGTTGGACAGCGTGAAGGGTGCGTTTGTGGGGGTGCAGGGATGCACAAGTGTCGCGGGCACATGGATGTGCAGGAGCGACCCTTGCCCTGCACCCCCACAAGCGTGCCATTCACGTTGTAGCGTGATTCACCCAGCAGGTGACATAACCATCGAAGCTATTTTCTTTAAAATCAGTAAGCTGCTCGTAGAATGGAGCGGTCAACTGATTTTATTAGGTTCAACCCATTGATGGGTAACAGACACTATGAACCAATGTTGTGAGAGGCACGACCAGCCACCGCAATAAAGGCCTGTTGATAGCTCAGTGATTGATCCTCAGTTCGATAGGCGGCATAAAGTTTGCGCCGCATCCCTTGGCGTCCCAGGCGCAAACACTTCAAAGGCAGTGCCCCGCAGGCCCGACTGATCAACCACTGCGGAATCGCCGTTACCCCCCGCGATAGCGCCACCAATTGCAACATAATCTCAATCGATTCAATCTGCTTGTGTTGCTGCGGTTTCAACCCAGCCGGCCAGAGGAAACCGTTGAGTACATCCAGTCGCTCATCGGCGACCGGGACAGTGATTAAAACCTCTGTCGCCAGCTGTTCTGGAGTAACCCATTCCCTGCTGGCCAATGGGTGGGATTGAGCAACCAACAGCATCAATTCATACTCAAACAGGGCTTCGTAGCTCAGCCCTGGATGGTCAACGCGATCCGGGGTGATCAGCATATCAATATGGAAGTTCAGCAGGCCTTCAAAACCGCTGAAGCGAAAGCGCTGAAAGATATCCACATCAACTTCTGGATTGGCTTTGAGGTAGGCTGCCATCACACCGGTCAGCCACTCATAACAGGGATAACACTCCACCCCAAGACGCAGCACCCCCTTCTGACCATCCGCATAGGCCTTGAGGGTGCTTTCACACTGCTGCAACATGGGGAGGACCCTATCCGCAGTCTCCAACAACAGGTTACCCGCCTTCGTCAAACGCAATCTACGCCCCTCTTTCACCCAGATCTCTACACCCAGTTTCTGCTCCAGATAGCGGATCTGATGGGAGAGCGCCGACTGACTCAAACAGAGTGCGTTGGCGGCCTTGGTCAGCGTGCCATGTTGTTGGAGCGCCGCGACGATCTTGAGGTGGGTATACTCTATCATCTATGCAATATACTCATAAATTAATCAGGAAACATCATTATATCTTCATAATAGAAAGACCTAAAATTCCTGCCACTCATAACAGGACAGAGGTTAGGGATCATGGTTACAACACACAATCTCGGACTACCGCGTATCGGTAGTAAACGCCAACTTAAATTCAGCCTGGAATCCTATTGGCGGGGTGAGATCGATGCCCTGCAGTTAATCGCTGAAGGAGAACGGATTCGTAGACAAAACTGCCAGCATCAGCAGGCGCTGGACTGGATCTCTGTGGGCGACTTCTCCCTCTACGACCATGTACTCGATACCAGTGTCATGCTAGGTAATCTGCCACGCCGATTTACCCAGCAGCAACTCGCCCCGCTGGATCGCTATTTCCAGGTCGCGCGCGGCCGATCCACTGAGGCCAGCACACCGCTGGCTGCCGCAGAGATGACAAAATGGTTCGATACGAATTATCACTATCTGGTACCTGAGTTTGAGCAGGATACCCAGTTCCAGCTGAACTCAGACCAGCTACTCTCACAGATCAAAGAGGCCGGTTCGAAAAACCTCAAACCGGTAATCATCGGCCCGGTCACCTACCTCTGGCTCGGTAAAAGCAAGGACCAAAGCAATCCACTAGAGCTGCTTGATCGTCTGCTGCCGGTCTATCAGCAGCTGCTGCAGCAATTGACTGAGGCCGGTCTTGAATGGTTGCAGATCGATGAACCTATTCTGGTCATGAACTGGATCAGTCTTGGAACCACGCGCTGAGAAAAGCCTATTTTCGACTCCAGACAAAAACCATCAAACTCCTGCTGACAACCTACTTCGGCAGCCTCAAGGAGAATCTGCAGTTGGCCTGTGAGCTACCGGTTGCCGGTCTGCATATCGATGCCACCAGAGCCAAGGATGAAATTGAAAAGATCATCGATTGGCTGCCACAACACAAGATTCTCTCCCTGGGAGTGATCGATGGACGAAACATCTGGAAATGCGATCTCAATGCCCAGCTGGATTGGCTGGAGCCGATCCACCAACGTCTCGGCGACAGACTTTGGCTGGCGCCCTCATGCTCCCTGCTCCATGTCCCAGTAGACCTGGAGAGCGAAACCGATCTTAATGAAGAGATTAAATCCTGGCTCAGTTTTGCACGACAAAAGCTATCGGAGCTTGAGCTAGTAGCCAAAGCGTTGAATAACGGAAGGCAGGCTGTCGACCAGCAACTGAGAGACAATGCCAAGGCGATCCAGGGGCGCACAGAATCAGCACTGATACACAATCCTCAGGTCGCTGAACGGACAGCCAGTATCACCCCTCAAATGAGTCTGCGGCAACATCCCTATGAAATCCGCCGGACCATTCAGCAACAGCGATTGAATCTGCCCCTGTTCCCAACCACGACCATCGGCTCATTCCCGCAGACCAGTGCGATCAGGCAGGCCAGAAAGGCCTATCGAGAGGGGAATCTTAGCCGAACAGACTATCGAAACACCATGGAAAATGAGATCGCCCATGCGATCAGGCAGCAGGAGGATATCGGCCTGGATGTGCTGGTGCACGGTGAGGCTGAGCGTAACGACATGGTGGAGTACTTCGCTGAATTCCTCAGCGGATTCGCCTTCACCCGCTTCGGTTGGGTTCAGTCCTATGGCTCTCGCTGCGTCAAGCCACCCATCATCTATGGTGATGTCCAACGACGCGGCGATATCACCACCCATTGGATAAGTTACGCCCAGTCACTCACCAATAGACCGGTAAAAGGTATGCTGACCGGCCCGGTTACCATGCTCAACTGGTCATTCGTACGGGACGATCAACCCCTTGCCCAAACCTGTAACCAGCTGGCACTCGCGCTGCGCGATGAAGTGCTGGCGCTGGAAAAGGCTGGAACCGCCATTATCCAGATCGACGAGGCGGCTCTCCGTGAGGGCCTACCCCTGAGACGCAAAGAGTGGGCTGGCTACCTGGTATGGGCACTGCATGCCTTCAGACTATGCGCCAATGGTGTAGAGGACAGAACTCAGATCCACACCCACATGTGTTATTCGGAGTTTAATGACATTATCGAGTCGATTGCTGCAATGGATGCGGATGTAATTACCATCGAGACTTCCCGCTCTGATATGGAGCTGCTCGATGTATTCGAAGCCTACGACTACCCCAACGAGATCGGCCCAGGGGTGTACGACATCCACTCACCTAACATTCCGAGTACCGAGAGCATGGTCAAATTACTCCAGCTGGCGCAGCAACGCATCCCGGCTGAGCGCCTCTGGATCAATCCAGACTGCGGACTGAAAACCCGGCAGTGGCAGGAGGTGATTCCTGCACTCAATAACATGCAACAGGCCGCTCGTCTGTTGCGCGAAGAGATCACTTCCAACAAGCAAATGGCAAATACAAACTATAGATAAATAGCTACTAATTTTTTACAGCAGCCCATAGTTCGTACTACCAGGATCCGCTAGAATTAAGGATTTAACTCGCCCACGAGGAATCCGACGTGTTTCGCAAAGAGCTTAAAGTCCTGGACTGCACCATTCGCGATGGTGGATTGATCAACAACTTCCACTTCACCGATGATTTTGTGAAGTCGGTCTATCGGGCAGCCTGCGATTCCGGGGTGGATGTCATCGAACTGGGCAAGAAGTTGATGGTCAGCGATGAGTATACCCGAGAGGACTATGGCAAATGGAACTTCTGCGATGACGATGACCTGAAAATGGTCATCGACTCCCATGAGTGTGAAAACCGCCCCCTGGTTGCGGTAATGTTCGATATTGGCCGGGTCGACATCAACAGTCTGCAACCCCGTGATCAGAGCCCCTTCGACATGGCCAGGGTCGCCTGCTATGTGCCGGACATCGATAAGGGTCTCGATCTGGTGAAACGCTCCAAGGATCTGGGTTATGAAACCACCATTAACATCATGGCCTGCTCCGCCGCCATCCGTACCGATCTGATCGAGGCACTCAATCAGGTGGAAGAGACAGCAGAACTGGACTACCTCTATCTGGTGGACAGCTATGGCGCCTTCTACTCGGAACAGGTCACTGACTATCTGCAGCTTTATAAGAAGCACGCCCCGAGTAAAGAGCTGGGCTTCCACGCCCACAACAATCAGCAGCTGGCCTTCGCCAATACTCAGCAAGCAATCATCGATGGGGTCAATCTGCTCGATGCGACGATCAACGGTATTGGCCGGGGCGCTGGCAACTGCAACCTGGAGCTGCTGCTTAACTTCCTGAAGAACCCCAAGTTTGATGTACGTCCTATCTACAAGGTAATTCAGGAGCAGTTCGTACCACTGCGTCAAGAGATCGAGTGGGGCTTTAACGACATCTACGGAATCAGCGGCCACCTCAACCAGCACCCCCGCGCCGCCATGAAGTGCCGTTCGGATGAGCAGGTTCGTGACCTCTGCTACGACTTCCTCATCGAACAGACCCAGCTCAACGCCTAAGGATCGGGGAAATAAATCATCATCCAAAGATTGCGCTGGATTTTGTCCTGAATTCTAGGCGCACAAAGGGGAGCACAGCCGCTCTACGTGACCCTTTGCGCAACAACCAAGCCGGGGCAAAAGACAAGCAAGATTGGATGATTATCGATATCCGGCATTCGAAGCCTAGGTTTAATCTAAAAAGATCCGTTGGACGGGGTGAGCCGAATAGAGCGGCCAAATGATTTTTTCAGCTTCATGGAAGATTGTCGTTTGCCTGCGCTCTATCCGGTTGCTGCTGCATCTCCTGTTTCAGTTGCAGACCACGTTGTAACGGTGAACCGGTGTGACGCGCCAGCAGATGATAGGCAACCGGCACGATGTAGAGGGTAAACAGGGTTGCTGCAATCACCCCCGCCAGAATCACAGTACCGATTACGGTTCTGGTTTCAGCACCAGCCCCAGAGGAGATCAGCAGCGGTATCGACCCAGCAGCTGTGGTGATACCGGTCATGAGAATCGGCCGAAAGCGCACATCGGCCGCTTCGATCAACGCCTCGTTGAAACGGCGACCCTGATCTCTCAACTGATTGGCGAATTCAACGATCAGGATGCCATTCTTTGCCGCCAGACCGACCAGCATGATCAAGCCGATCTGACTGTAGATATTCAGCGTCTGATCGGTCAGATAGAGCCCACACAGCGCGCCGGCCATGGCGAGCGGAACGGTCAGCATGATCACCAGCGGATGCACCCAGCTTTCAAATTGAGCCGCCAACACCAGATAGACCACCACCACCCCGAGAAGCATCACGAACAGAATCGAACCGCCCGCACTCCGATAGTCCCGGGACTGCCCCTTGTAATCGACTACCGCATGGGCAGGCAGATGTTCGTTGACCAGCCCTTGCAGATAGTCGAGCGCACTGCCCAAGGCCAGACCATCCTGCAGATTGGCCTCGATGGTGATCGCACGCAAGCGGTTATAACGATTGAGCTTGATGGAGTCGGCCATCTCCTGCAGCCTGACCAGATTAGAGAGTTGGATCAGCTCACCATTGTTACTGGAGCGAACGTACAGGTGACTCAAATCGCTGGGAGTACGCTGGTCCTTCCTGTCCCCCTCCAGAATCACATCATACTCTTCACCTGCTTCGATATAGGTCGTCACCCGCCGCGAACCCAACATGGTCTCCAGGGTTCGGCCGATACTCTCCACAGTTACCCCAAGCTGCGCCGCCCGGTCGTAGTCGATGACCACTTTAAGCTGGGGCTTGGTCTCTTTGTAGTCCCAGTCGATGCCCTGTAAGCCCGGATTATCTTTTTCGATCTCCTGCAACAAGATATCCCGCCAGCGCGCCAGCTCTTCATAGGTACCGCCTCCAATGACAAACTGAACCGGCTTTTGAATACGCCGCCCGAAACCCTGTCTCATCACAGGAAAGGCCTTGACCCCTGGCAGGTCAGAGAGCTTGTTGCGTAACTCAGCCATAATCTCCCAGGCCGAGCGGCGGGCATCCCAGTCGTTGAGCACATTGATCACGATACCACCGTTGAAGATGGCAAAATTACTGAAGGTTCTCGGCGCCCGAACCAACAGCCGGGTGATCTCCCCCGACTCAACATAGGGCATCATGCGCCGCTCGATCTCATCCATATAGGTCTTCATATAGTCATAGGAAGCCCCCTCCGGACCATTCACCAAAAGGTAGAAAGCCCCCCGATCCTCTTTTGGCGCATATTCATCCGGAATCTCTTCAAGCAGCCAGTAAGCACTCCCTACAATCCCGGCAAACAGCAACAAAACGATCCAGTTATGCCGCATTACCTGCCTCAGGGAGCGAATGTAGACCCGCCTGATAGCCTGAAATAAACGATCCACCCGCTGGCTCAATCTATTTCTGTTTTGCTGACCATCGGGCAATATCTTCGAGGCCAACATGGGCGAAAGTGACAGCGCGACCAGACTGGAAAACAACACCGCTGCCACCATGGTCAGAGCAAACTCCGCAAACAGACGCCCGATATCCCCTCCCAGAAAGGCAATCGGAGTGAACACCGCCACCAGCACCAGGGTGGTGGAGACCACCGCAAAGGCCACCTGCCGGGCGCCACGAAAAGCAGCAACCAAACGACTCTCCTGATAACTCTCCATGCGGCGGTGAATGTTTTCCAACATCACAATCGCATCATCAACCACTAACCCGATCGCCAACACCAGCGCCAATAGGGTCAGAATATTGATGGTAAAACCGAGCACCAGCAACACCAGAAAAGTCGCAATCAGGGAGACCGGTACCGCGACCGCCGGTACGATCATCGCCCGCAGACTACCAAGAAAGAGGAAGATTACGGTCACTACCAGGCCGGTGGCGATCAGCAGGGTTTTATAGACCTCGTCGATCGCCTCTTTGATGAACACCGAGCTATCGAAGCTCTGTTTGATCTCCATCCCTTCTGGCAACGACTGGTTGATGACCAAGCGCTCCGCATTGGCCGCTTCGGCCACGGTCAGGGTGTTGGCGGTGGATTGCTTGATGATGCCGATACCGACCATCGGCACACCGTTACCACGAAAAAAGGTGCGGGTCTCTTCGGCCCCCTTCTCCACCCGAGCCACCTCGCCCAGGCGCACCAAATAGCCATCCTCGCCACGGGCCAGCACCAGCTTGGCGAAATCCTCTTCGGTATGAAAACTACGATCGACCCGCACCGTAAAGGCCCGGTCGACCGAATCGATGCTTCCTGCGGGCAGCTCCAGATTACCGCTGCGCAGCGCCTGCTCCACATCGGAGACTGTCAGCTTGCGGGCCGCCAGAGCCTGCCGGTCGATCCACACACGCATCGCAAAGGTCTGCCCGCCACCCACTCGCACCCGGGCCACACCATCCAGTACGGAGAACCGATCTACCAGGTAACGCCGGGCATAATCGGACAACTCCGGTACTGTCATCCGGTCGCTCACCAGATTGAGCCACATGATAACCGCCTCGTTACTGTCCACCTTCTGGATCTCCGGCGGATCGGCCTCCAGCGGTAGATTGTCGAGGATTGCCGACCCCCGATCTCGAACATCGTTGGCGGCCGCATCAATATCCCGGTCGATATCGAACTCGATGGTTACTACTGAGCGACCATCCTCACTCACCGATGAGATGAAGCGAATCCCTTCGATACCGGAGATTCGATCCTCGATCAGTTGCGTGATACGGGTCTCCACCACATTTGCAGCGGCGCCAGGATAGAGGGTCTCCACTGAGACCACCGGAGAATCGATATTCGGATACTCACGCAACGGCAACTGATTGAAGGCGATCAGACCAAAGGCGATCAACAGCAGTGAGATGACGGCAGCAAAGACCGGCCTTTTTACAGAGATATCTGAAAGGATCATCTGCGGCCGACCGCTTTGAGTGGTTTTGACTGTAGAATTTTCTCTACCGATCGACCACCGCTATCCACACCTTTGATACGCACCGGAGCATCGACCCGCGCCTTATCCATGCCATGGGTGATAATCCGGTCGCCTTGCTTTAAGCCCTCCAGCACTTCCACCAGACCCGGCCGACGGGAACCGATCTTGATCGCCACCTTCTCAACCAGATTGTTCTCCCCATTGACCCGCATTACGAACTGCTGACGGCCTTTCGGCATCAGTGCCGCTTCGGGAACCAGTAGCGCTCGACGAGGTTTATGCAGTAGCTCGACCGTCATCAGCATCCCAGGTTTCAACTTCCCCTCGGCATTGGGCAACATGGCGCGCACCAATACCGAGCGATTGACCGGATCCACCCGGCTGTCGACCACTTTAACCCGCCCCTCGAACACAACACCCTGATAGGCGCGGGTTTGCGCGCGAATGGTTAAACCGGGTTGCAGATCGGCCAAATAGGAGGAAGGTACTGCAAACTCCAGCTTCATCTCCCGCAGATCATCCAGGCTGGTAATCATATCCCCTGGCTCGACCAGGGAACCAACACTGATATCGCGCAAGCCCACCACCCCATCAAAGGGGGCTGTGATCAACCGGTCAGCGAGGCGGGACTCGATTGCAGCCAACCTTGCTTTAGCGGTATCCAACTCGCGGCGACGCTGATCGAGCAGGGACTGGGCTTCGATACCTCTCGATTCCAAACGTTTTACCCGCTTAAACTGTCGCTTGGCTTCATTCAGGTTGGCACGGGCCTCTTCCAGCAGGGCATGCTCCTCGCGGCTGGTCATCTCCACCAGCACCTGCCCTTTGCTCACCAGCTGCCCATCATTGAAATGAATTGCTGTGACACTCTCGGTCACATTCACGGTCAACTCAACCGACTCATTGGCCTTCAACGTCCCCAGTGCCTCAATCTTCTCGACAAAATCATCCTCCCTGACTTCAGCCAGAATGACCCAGGGAGGAGGCTTATCCGCAGCCAACCCATTAGTTACAAAGAGCCCCATAAAGAGGAAAAAAAGGCAGCTTTTTAAATGCATTATGATTAAGTCCGTCGTTTTGCACACTCAAACCAGAACCGAGTCTGGCCTCAATCAGCCCCATCATGGAGCGAACAACCCTGGCCCGCCAAAATAACGCACCATATTAGGGCACGCATTCTGATTATTGAAACTTCAGCCCTATTTACAGCATAAATATGAGGCCTGGTTAGAGTCTATGACCTGGCTAGCGGGTTAAAAACCTTGCCAGTAAAGCGATTATGGGGCACATAATACCCTATGCCATTTCTGGGTTTGGCACAAAACCTGCTGTTTTGTTGCAACGCACCCAGATTAAATACGCAATAACTCAAGTAGACAGCGCCAGGAATGATAAATCAGCCCCCTTGCATTGAAACTTCCAATCCTAACCGAATAGCAGTCATGAAAATCATCTCTCCAACTGCCTTAGGTCATTCTGTTTTTTCGATGTAACGCTATGCTGACCACTCCAACTAATAATCTGGAACCGCAAGTGTCGATCATATCTTTTTCAAGACGTAAAAGAGCGCAGAACGCCATCAACGGATGGCTGGTGTTCACCGATCTCGACGGCACCCTACTTGATCACCACAGTTACGACTTCAGTCCGGCGCTGCCGGCACTTGAGATACTCAAAAAGAATCAAGTCCCGGTAATCCCGATATCAAGCAAGACCTATGCTGAATTGAGCGTCCATAAAGAGCAACTCGAACTGAATGGTCCAATGGTGGCAGAGAACGGCGCCGTTATCATCTATCCAAATGAGCAACCCCAGGTGGCCCCGCCCGGCTATCTGAGGATGCGCGATTTTCTCGTCGACAGCCGTGCCGATACCGATTTTGAGTTTATCGGTTTTGGTGACATGAGTGACCAACAGGTCATGGAGGCAACGGGCCTGGACAGAGCGTCTGCGCAACTGGCCAGACAACGACTGGCTTCAGAACCCTTGCTCTGGCGCAGTGACGAGGAGAGCCTGCGCAGGTTTAAACGTAGGGCGGAAGCTGCCGGTATGCGTCTGCTTCAGGGGGGACGTTTTCTCCACCTGCTGAGTGATACCGACAAGGGTAAAGCGATCATTCACATCGTCAACCATCTGCGTAGCCAAGGTGCGAAGATCGATAAAACCATCGCCTTGGGCGACAGTGACAATGACAGGGCGATGTTAATGGCGGCCGATATTCCGATTATCGTGCGCAAGCATGATGGCAGCCACCTGACCCTGCCGGAACGACCCGATACAAGAGTGACCGAGGAACCGGGACCAGCCGGATGGAACCAGGCGCTGTTGGATCTAATACGAGAACACGAGGAGCGATAATGGCCGACTTTTTCCAGCATGGGGATATCACCACGCTACACAAACTCACCGAGCGCCCCCTCGAAGAGATGGAGCAGGAGCTCGCCAGTTTTTCCAGCAAAAAACCGATCGGCTTGATTCTTCCCAGCCTCTATTCGGAACTCACCGGCCCGGCCCTCAGCCATATTATCGATGAACTGACGCATGCCAGCTACATCTCCCACATCGTGATTGGCCTCGACCGGGCCGATGAAACTGAATTCAAGCAGGCCCAGGCGTTTTTTGCCCGACTGCCCCAGCGCACCCATCTCTTGTGGCAGGATGGGCCAAGACTGAGAGCTCTGGACGCAGAGCTGCAGGCACGGGGGCTCTCCCCCCCAGAGCCCGGCAAGGGACGCAACGTCTGGTTCTGTATGGGCTATGCCCTGGCGATCGAAGAGCTGCAGGCGATTGGACTGCACGACTGCGATATCGTCACATATTCTCGTGCGTTGCCGGCACGGCTGCTCTACCCTTTGGCCCACCCCAATTTCAGTTTTGAATACGCCAAGGGCTACTACGCCCGAGTTAATGAAAGCAAACTCAGCGGACGGGTTACCCGACTGTTCGTTACTCCCATGTTAAGAGCTTTGAAACTGATGGTCGGCCCACTCGATTACCTGGAGTATATGGACAGTTTTCGCTACCCCCTCTCCGGTGAGTTTGCGATGAGCCGGAACCTCGCCTCCCAGGTACGCATACCCAGCGATTGGGGGCTGGAAGTGGGTCTGCTCTCAGAGGTCTACCGCAACATTTCCCGCCACCAGATCTGCCAGGTCGATATCGCCGACCACTACGACCATAAACATCAGGATCTCTCCGCCGAGGATCGCACCAGCGGCCTGGCCAAGATGAGCCGGGATATCGCCAAATCCTTCTACCGCAAACTGGCCACCGAAGGCATCCAGATGAACCAGGCCTTCTTCCGCAGCCTGAAAGCGGTCTACCTGCGCAAGGCACTCGATATGGTGGAGATGTACTACCACGATGCAAAAATCAATGCATTGACCTTTAACCGTCATGCGGAAGAGGAGGCCATCGAGGTGTTTCAGCAGAGCATCATGGAAGCGGGGCAGGCATTTCACGACAACCCACTGGAAGCCCCGTTCATCCCCAACTGGAAGCGAGTGCTCTCGGCGATGCCTGATTTCACTGAGCGGCTCTCCCAGGCTGTGGCTGAGGATAACAGCTGAGCGACCCAAGCATTTGTTGATGGATTATTCGCCCACGTAGAAACCCAGGTAACGATCAATTCTACTCTCCAGAATTGCTGGTTTCATGTGAGGACAATCCACCAAGCGAAACTTGTGAAGAGAAACCACTACCCTTTAGCCATCAGCCAGACGGTCTGATAGGGACGAAACCTCAATCCGTCACCATCCATGTCAGGCACCACCTGCTGCAGGGCGTCAAACCATCGCTGCCCGGCTCCGCCCAGGGCGGCGATATCCACCAACTGCAGATCACCAGTCATATTATGGATGGCGTAGATACGTTGCACCCCATCCAGACTGACCCGCTCAACACCGAGGAGACCGTCAGGCATCTCTAATATCCGCTGAGGTGCATCGGGATGAAACGCTTTAATCCCGCTACGAATGCGTAAACGGCGGATATATTCGGGGAATACCTGCCCCGCATCGGTAAGCGGCAGGTCGATCAAACGCTCCAGCTCGGAACCATCCCACTTGCGCCGATTGATACTGCGGGTCATGCCGGTACGTTCCACCCCAAGTGGGTCATTGGGGGTCGCGCCCAGGTTATTGATATAGACCGCAGGAATACCCCGAAAGGAGAGCGGCAGGGTCTGAGAGAGCATAAAACGGGCAATGTGCCAGGGATCCACATCGTCATCCTCAGCCGCAAAGGCATCGAAATAGCTGATATTCAACTCGTAGGGTCGATCACGACCCTCGGTGGTGGCGCGCATGGAGACATAGCCACCCCGTCTACGCATCATATCGAGCAGCCCATCCAGATCTTCATCCGGCACCAATCCCTCAAGTGGACGCAGCCCCACCCCATCGTGGGAGGCGGTGAAATTCAGGTAGGTGCAACCTTCAGGCAATACCTCCTGCTCTAGGGAGCGAGCCCAGGGCACCAGATACTCTGTGGTCTGACACATGATGGCATGCAGAATCAGTGGCGGCAGGCTGAACTGATAGACCATGTTGGCCTCATCGCCCCGGTCGAAATAGCTGATATTCTCCTGATGGGGCACATTGGTCTCGGTAAGCAGAATGGCCCCGGGCTCAAGCAGATCGAGTAAGGTTCTGAAGAGCTTGATCACCTCATGGGTTTGCGGCAGATGGATACAGCTGGTGCCGATCTCTTTCCACAGAAAAGCCACGGCATCGAGTCGCACAGCCCGGGCGCCACGTCGAATGTACTCCAGCAGCACATCGATGAATTCGAGCAGCACTTCCGGATTGGCGTAGTTGAGATCGATCTGGTCATTACTGAAGGTGGCCCACACATCAAGCATCCCGCGGGGCGTGCGTACCCGGCTCAGCAGGGGGGTACTGCGTGGCCGCACCACCATCGAGAGATTCTCATCCGGCGACACCTGAATCACATAATCCCGCCCAGGCTCCTCGTCATGCACGAAGTTGACGAACCAGAGATGCTCCCGAGACATGTGATTCAGCACCAGATCGAACAGCAGGGAGAAGTTCTCCCCTAATGCTTTGATATCCTGCCAATCGCCCAGCCGGGGGTTGACCACACGGAAATCGGAAACCGAGAAGCCGTCGTCGGAACTGTAGGGAAAGAAGGGCAGTAGATGCACCATACTGAAAACCCCTTTCAACCGCCGATCGAGAAACTGTTTCAGCGAGGCAAGCGGGGGCATCCCAGGATACTGAATGCTGTCGCCGTAGCTGATCAGCACACTGTCTTTCTCATCCCAACGGGGGATTTCAAGCCTTTTCCCCTGACGCACTTCAATATGGTGGCTGATCAACCCATGTACTTTCG
Source organism: Candidatus Thiodiazotropha sp. (assembly GCA_037382205.1). GTDB lineage: Bacteria > Pseudomonadota > Gammaproteobacteria > Chromatiales > Chromatiaceae > Thiodiazotropha. The sequence continues at coordinate 11,297 of JARRQD010000014.1, read as the reverse complement.
GCAACAGCGCAGCCGCCTGCTGCTCCCCATACAACTGACTCAAGTGGCCCAGCAGCCTGCTATCCAATTCATCGACACTCATGAAAACTCTCTTCTCAGCGAATTCAGGTCCTGATACTCATCCGAATAGATTCGCTACAGTTGATAAAATATGACTATATTCAATATCTCTAAAGTATTAAAGAGTTGATCCAGATCAAAGGATACCTGAAACCCGGAACGATCTAATGCTATTGTTTAAATAAGCAGTACTCTAAACCTGAATCCGTGGCGTCCTAACACCTCATCGCTTTAGCTCAGCACTGGCCGCAAATTCAGGTTAAAAAACAGATTACAACTCACTGCATTCACCAAAGGAGATCCACCATGAGGCTAGAACACTCAGCACCTCGCTCCTCTCCTGAAAACCTAAAATCCAACCGGCCTATTGAAGTGGAGAGACGCCTGATTACAATCGATGAAGAAGGCTATCTGTTGACGCTCGACGACTGGAGCCCAGCCGTTGCAGAGGCACTCGCCGACGCTGATGGAGTCGACCTAACCGAAGAGCACTGGATTCTGATCGACTTTCTGCATCGTTTCTACACAGAGTACGGGATTGCTCCGGAGATGCCGATCCTGGCGAGAAATCTGTGCAAAGACAAAGACGACTGCCACTGGACCAAACGCTATATCGAAGGCCTGTTCCCGGGTGGCGCAAAGATGGCCTGCCGCTATGCCGGACTGAGCAAACCGGTCGGACGCAGCTGCTTATAAGATTAATAATTTGCTTTGATGGGGTAACTACCGCGTGCCTATCACCTCCGTGCAACCCGTTTTATCAGCACACCCGATAGGCACGTCATTTTTTCATTGATCCCACATTTCAACTTAAAAAGATCAGTTGGACAGCGTGAAGGGTGCGCTTGTGGTGGTGCAGGGCAAGGGTCGCTCCTGCAACTCCATGTGCCCGCGACACTTGTGCATCCCTGCACGGCGCGCAATAGCCAGCTATTCCAAGGCGTTGCAACGCCGCCATGCGCCGCCACAAGTGTGCCATTCACGTTGTAGCGTGATTCACCCAGAAGGTGACCATGACCATCGAAGCTAATTTCTTCAAAATCAGGAACCTGCTATTAGAATGGAGCGGTCAACTGATTTTTTTAGGTTCAACCTACCTCCGATATTATTATCCTGGCGACCATTCTGACCCATTTCAAGCATCAGATCAGTAATGCGGTTGCTGAAGAATTGAACTCATCGATACAAACCGTTAAGGCAAACGCCAGAGATTATCGCTCATTTGAAGGTTATTGATTATCATACTGCTGTAAATCCACAATACCTGATTAACAGTAAATTTGATTGTTGCAACAACATGAAATCTAAACACCTATGGACTCTTCTTTTTATCACACTCTACCTAGACCCTTTGCAGGCGGAACAACTCGGCGAAGTCAGCACCAAATTCCGCATGCTCGGCCCGAATGACAAGGTGGTCATCGAAGCCTTTGACGATCCAGCGGTTCCAGGCGTCACCTGCTACCTGAGCCGCGCCAAGACTGGCGGAGTCGGAGGTGCCATGGGGATTGCCGAGGATACGTCGGATGCCTCGATCGCTTGTCGTCAGACCGGTCTGGTTAATCTTCCCGGCGACATACTCAATCAATCGAGAGATGGGGAAGAGGTCTTTAAACAGCGCACCTCGATTCTATTCAAGACCATGCAGGTGGTACGCTTCTACGACGCCAAGCGCAACACCCTGGTCTATATGACCTACAGCGACAAATTGGTGGATGGCTCACCGAAAAACAGCATCACAGCGGTGCCTCTGTTTCACCCTCAGAAACCACAGCCTGCCAATCCCGCTGAACGATGAGCCAACGACTGCATACCGGACGCCTGGTATTGACGCCGCAGGATCCCTATCGAGTTCCTCAAACACCTCAGGGCTTATTTAAAGCGCTGAGGGAGCTTGGACTGATCGGCACCTGCCTCGATCGCAATCAAGCCTATCTGCTGGGTGAGGCGTTCATGCAGCTGATCACCTTTATGGGCTGCTCCCCTTTCATCCGGCTTGAACCTGATGAGAGTGGAGAACCATTTTGTCATCTGCAGGTAGATGGGCCACTTGCTGAACCGATGTTACTGACGGGCAAAAACAGCCTCCCCCCTCGCTGCGAAGCCTGCCGAAAGCGCATCATCGATTGGCAGAAGCGGCCTGGGCAAAGGGCCACATGCCCCCACTGCAGTCACCAGCAGGATCCGGCCACCTACGACTTCAAGCAGAGCGCAGGCTTTGGACGATTCCTGTTAAAGATCGAGAATATCTTTCCTCAAGAGGCCATCCCATCACCTCGCCTGCTCGACACACTGCAACAGGCCTGTAACGGCAACCCCTGGCACTATTTCTACCAACAAGATTAATCTAAAGCTCTTGGTCGTAGAGAACTTTTCTCCTGAATCAGTTCGCCGAAAAGGCTTAAGGTGACTATTGTATATAGTCATTTACCATACTAATATGACCCTATAACATGGTCACCTCCCTGGAACTGATTATGAATGAAATATCAAAAACAGAATTTAAAGCACATGCCCTGGAAGTACTAAGAGATATTGAGCAGACCGGCCAGAGTCGAATAATAACCGATCGCGGCAGACCAACCCTGGAAATCAGAAAGCTGAGACAGCGAGAAATTGAACCTTTGGAGTTACTAAAAGGCACGGTTGTCAAATATGAGGAAGCGACCGAGCCAGTCGCTGATGATGATTGGGAAAATGCCTAATGATTGTTATCGATACCCATGTACTGGTGTGGTGGGTGAGCGGTAAGAAGTCCCTTTCTACAACCGCAGGCAAAGTAATTCAAGATACCTTGCATAATGGTGGCGAGGTGATTGTTTCCTCGATTTCAGCTTGGGAAATTGCCATGCTGATAGCAAAGAGGCGTTTGGTTCTGAGTATGGACATTGAAAGCTGGCTCGATGAAGTCAACCAGATAGATGGCGTTCGCTTTCTGCCGGTGGATAATGAGATCGCTATTAAGTCAACCGTATTACCTGGTGAATTCCATAAAGATCCGGCTGATCGCATAATCGTTGCGACAGCTCGAAAACTGGCTGCTCCCTTAGTAACAGCGGACGAAAAAATCATTCAATACGCACACGTCAAAACGGTTTGGTAAAACACAAACAAGCCAATTGGGATTTGATATTAGATCAGACCAATTCGCAGCGATTCTTACCGCTACGCTTAGCCTGATAGAGGGCCTTATCCGCCCGCGAGAACACCTGCTCAACCCCATCCCCCTTGCGGAAACTGGTCAACCCACAGGAGATGGTAACGACCACTGGCTTACCTTGCGAATGGAATCCATTGCTCTCAACAGAATGGCGCATCTCCTCTGCAACACTCAGTGCCTCTTCACCCTCAGCCCCAAACAGCAAGCAGACAAACTCCTCTCCGCCGAAACGAGCGATAAAATCGGTTTCCCGCAAACGCGCTTTGAGACTCTGGGCGATGACTCTGAGCGCCTTGTCACCCGCCTGATGCCCATAGCGATCATTGATTTTCTTGAAGTCATCCACATCCCATACCAACATGGTCAGTGGACTGTCAAAACGTTTCCAGCGGGCCAGCTCTTGCTCCATCCGCTCCTCATAAGCAAGCCGATTGGGCAGACCGGTAACCGCGTCCAATAAAGCCAAGTGGTGCGCTTCGACCATCCGCGAGCGCAGTTCAGTAGACTCCTCTTCCAACTGAGTGAGCCGCTCACGCAGTGCTTGCTCCCCAGCCTCTGCCTGCTGATGCCAGTTCTGCTCCTCCTTCATGTAGCTGTCGAGACTCTGCTGTATCAGGTTAATTCGTTCGCTGACGGCATCTTTCAACTGTTGCAGCTCGGTTGCGTCCGCAACATCTGTACCGATACTGCCGACATGACCGTGTACCTGATCACTCAGATCGCGCCCATACTGCACCATTTTGTCCCGCCCTTCATGGGCCGTCTGCAGGTGTAGCCCTAGATCCTGAAGGCGCATGGTCAGCTCTTCAAGAAAGTCTTCCGCTTCCTTAATCTCTGACTGGATCTCACCAAAAGACTTGGCAGACAAAGCCAGCAGATCATCCAGCACTCCAACCCAGGCATCGGCCTCAGCCTGCTTCACCAGGCGATGTTTGAAACTGCTGATCGAGTCACCCCAGTGACCGGGCCAGGAGGCCTGCTCAAGCAGGTTCAGTAGAATGTCATTCGGCTTAGGCCCCGATTGTTCACTCGACTCAGCATGCCCCAACAGTCGCCCAAACAGGCCAGCAGCCTTTTTTTCACTACCACTCTCACTGCCCTGCGCCAAGAGACGAACCAGACGTGAGAAGGCTTTCTCTTCCATCTCAGCTGGATCGTTGACCAGCCGCTCAAGTAACTCAGTGGTTTCGGCCAAAGCCTTTTTCGATAGTTTGAATGGACTGAGCAGCTTGCCATAGGCCTCGACGGAATCATCTGCTTCGCTATCCTGTTGCTCGGCAAAATGGAGCAGCCCATCGGTGATCTCGTTCAGTTTATCCTGGCGAACGGCGTCGCTTCCTCTGACCACATTACGAACCGCCTTTAAATGGGGCTCCAAACGTTTATCCAGGCCACTCGCGGCAATGGTCAGTCGGATGATAGTACGGGTCAGCAGCTCTTCCAGCGCCCTGTTCGCTTCGCCCTCACTCTCGGTTCGATTCAGCAGTTGCTCGTAGCGTTTTTTCCAATCTGTGTCGTTCATAAGTCTTGCATTAGATCGGTAATGGAAAAAATCCCTACCCTGTCTCATCCATTGAGTGGTATCAGCATCTTGCCACTCCATTGGCCGCTTGACACATCGAATCCCGCCTTAGAATCATGGTCAGCATCTGATATCAAAGATCCGAGTGAGCGTAGTTGAGCACCTCAGACTTCGCCACCTTCAGACTGGGCGAGGCGAGAATATGATCCAGCTTCTTGCTGGGGCGCCAGCTGGGAAAAGTCATCATATCGCAGCTACTGCCCTGCAGGTTGGTGTTCTCCATCAGATATTGGAACTCTCTGGAGCTGCAACCACAGTTAAAATCCCCCATCAGCACCAGATGGGAGTAGTGGGAGACCAACTCGCTGACATAGGAGAACTGACGCAGCCTGGCGCGCCGCCCCAAGGCCAGATGCATCATGCAGATACCAAGAGGTTTCTCAGTGGTCTGAAACTCCATCAGCACTGCGCCCCGTCCGGGCAGACCGGGCAGTCGATGTTCAGCAATCATGCTAGGCTGAACCCGACTCAGCACCCCATTGCTGTACTGGGCCAGTTTACCCAGCTTTCGATTGACCTGACGATACCAGTAGGGAAATCCCGCCTGCTCGGCCAGATAGGCGGTCTGATCGATAAAACCACTGCGGAAGCTGCCGGAGTCGACCTCCTGGAGGCCCACCACATCAAAATCTTTCAACAGATGGGAAATTCGAGTCAGGTTACTGTGTTTGTCCTTGTGGGGAAGCACCTGCTTCCAACCACGAGTCACATACTCTCTGTAGCGCCGGGTATCGGCGCCGGCCTGGATGTTGTAACTGAGCAGGCGCAATCGATGGGCATCATCCAACGTAACTTGATTCTCTATGATTTGCTTGTTCATTTGTTCTGCGACGCTTTTTCTTTCCAGATATCACATTGTATGGCGGATAGTATGTAAAAAACTTAAGGGTCGGGGAAATATAAATAATCATCCAAAGATTGCGCTGGATTTTGGCCCGGATTCTAGGCGCACAAAGGGGAGCATAGCCGCTCTACGTGACCTTTTGTGCAACAACCAAGCCAGGGTAAAAAGACAAGCAAGATTGGGTACCCCAGGTACCGCCTTTTTCGAAGCTTCAGTGAAGCCGCCGTTTATCGGCTCAGGCCCTGTATATACTGAGCCACTTCAGCCATCTCTTTATCGGTCATTCTTGCAACCACGCCCTGCATCATCTTGCCGGTGTCATTGGTGCGATTGCCGTCGCGAAAATCTTTCAGTGCTTTCTCGATGTAGGCCGCGTGCTGACCCGAAATGGCGGGGAAGTTGGCTTGTGGGTTACCCGCGCCGGTAGGGCCATGACAGGCCATGCAGGCCGCCACACCGGTATCGGCATTGCCGGCACGATAAATGCGCTCACCGGCTTCGACCTTGTCAGCCGCTGCAACGCCACCTTTCAGAGTCTGACTTGAGAAGTAAGCGGCCAGATCGGCGATACCCTGTTCGGTCAGAGGCGCCGCCATGGGTGACATCGTTGGATCGCTACGCTTAGGATCCTTTGCCTTGAAATCCTTCAGCTGCTTCATAATGTATTGGGGATGCTGACCTGCAAGCTTTGGCCACAGTGGGTTGATCGGGCTGTTGCCCTCAGCGCCGTGACAGCCGGCACAGACAGCAGAGTTCTTTTTACCCTCTTCCGCATTACCGGCCGCCTGCACCAGGCCGACAGTGAAAGATAGGGCTAGAGTTGCGGTTACGAGCCATTTATTCATAATCAATCCTGCTCTGAATTATGCTGGATATGTTTAAATCCCGGGCCTTCCGGCGACCGACCAGAGCATGCCAGCCCACCCAAAGACCCAAAAAAAGCTGCAGAACTATAGCAGAATTTTCTAATAAAGGTCAAAAGCGATTGCCGCCGGAGAAACAGATCATGACAGTTAGATCCGCCGCCATTTAGGCCGCATCCCGGGCTTAAAGCGAATCAAATATGCGCACCACACTAGTGTGGCGTCCTATACTGTTTGACGATTTCAGCGCGACGAGAAGTGATCAGCCGCTCGGCGCGTTGCGCAGGGAATGGCGCGCCCTTTCCAAGCAACGCAATAACGTGGATGATGGCTTCTCATCGCGCCCGAAGGGAGGCCAGGAAGATGCAAGAAGATCCGGATCAAACGATCGTACGAACCAGTTATGCGGTCATCTATACCCCGAGCCGACGCCGCGACCGTTTTCCGGAAAACTGCGTTACCCTTGTCCCAACGGCGGAAGAGGCGATGCAAAAGGCCGCTGAGCAGGCGAATCTCCATGCGGCACAAGTCAATGGCCCATCCCGCTCGTCTGAAGGCTTTCGCCTCTTCTATCTGGTCAACTGGTTGAGCTGAAGTTTTGACAGCTCCTGGGAGATCGCTGCCCCATCCAGGGTGTCAAAATCGGATCGACTGAAGGTGGTGACCCCACCGGACAGCTCATACCAGGCAAAGCCTCTGGTCCAGGACTGATGCTGATAGCTCCCCTGGCGTGCTCTCGGAATACAGTAGAGCTTGCCAGGTTGATAGATCAGGTTATAGCTGATCTCTGCCTGGTGCAGCGCATCAATCCGCTGCCAGGCCTGCGCCATGCTGGTATAGATCTCACAATCCAGAGGGTAGTCTCGCTCTCCACCATTGTGCCGCCAATGACCTTGCATCAGCGGCAACGGTCGGGGCCTGATAAATAGCTGAAAATGGAGGTGATTGACCGAGGCATAGGCGCCATAGCTGTTGTAGGCGATGCCGATGCCCGGTAAACCGACTGCCAGGCGATCCGTGAGCTGCCAGACATACTCATGATATTTTCGGCTGAGCAATTGAGGCCGCCGCAGGGTGCGATCCGGAACCAGCAGACAGTGCATCGGTACAAAAGGAAATTTATTATACAGCAGCTCGACCTCCACGCCGTGAAGATCGCCGTGCCAAAAGGCCTCTTTGCGCAGAAAGGGCTTATTGAAATGGAAGCCGTGCGGATCGAAAGGGCGGCTCATGCCGACCACCGGCTCTTCACTCAATCGGGAGGGTCGAAAAGCCCGTATGTGATTGAACTGCAACTCCCAGTCTGACTCATCTCGGAATTCAACACGCTGCACGCCATCGAATCCGATCGCCATCAGCTTGAGAAACACCAGATTGTCATCGGCAGCGCCAGCCAGCTCCCGTCCCTCACTGAGGGTTTCTCTACAATAGGCCGCATGTTGAGTGAAACGTCTGAACAGCTGACTCTGTAGGCTTTGGTGGATCTCAGCATCGAAACTGGCATTGGCATGCACCAGGATGTAGCTGCCCAAACCCGGTTGCAGCAGCAGACTCTCTAGACCAGTGGTAAATGCCTGCTGCATGGCAGCGCGAGATTGCAAGGGAGACGGCACCATCCCTACCCCTGAACCATCTCCAGGCCATCAAACCTGGGATGGCTCAGCTGAGCACAATCGGTCCACTTTGAAATCGATGAGATCGAGGACACCTGACCGAAATTGGAACACATTTTTGTTAAAAACCGACCTCTCGCCCCAATCAGCTCAGGTTGGTTAGTGATGACTACTGTGGTCAGAAGGGTTCATCTTCATGCGTAATTTACGCACCGGGGCGTCTATCTTGAGTTCCGAGCCATCATCAAAGGAGAGCGTTAAACCGATCTTCTCTCCTGGTACCAGTTTCTGTTTCAGGCCGATCAACATCACATGCAACCCACCCGGTTTCAGGCTGATTTTCTGCTCTGCGGGCAGCTCGATCTTATCAACCCGGCGCATCCGCATCATGCCGTCTTCCATGGTATGGGTATGTAGCTCAACCACCTCGGCAGCGCTGCTGCTGGCACTCACCAGAGCCAGATCCTTTTTTCCCATATTGTGCAGGGCCATAAATGCGGCGGAGTTCGGCTGCCCTGGGGGCACGGCGCGAACATAGGGGTCATCGGCCATCACAGCTGAACCAGCCAATAACTGTTGACTCATCAAGACCAGGCAGATTCCTATGAATGGAAGCAAAGGTCGCAGGATCATTTCTCTCTCCACTAAACACAAATTAACCAGGGAGGTGAGCAGCCAATAGACACATCATTGAGGCCGCCAACCACCATTTCTTCACGAGATTTCATTCTCAGCGCCTGGG
>JARRQD010000014.1:0-2374 GCA_037382205.1 Candidatus Thiodiazotropha sp. | reverse complement strand
ACAAAAGACAAAAAAAGCGCCGACATCTGCCTGGCGCTTTTTCTCTTTGCGGCCCACAAGGCCGCTATACAAGCCGAATCAGAGAGTCAATACCCACGTTACGATGGTCTTGATGTCTTCTTCGCTGACATTGACGTTTGGTGGCATTGGGACAGGACCCCAAACACCAGAACCACCCGCTTTGACTTTTGCAGAGAGGGTCGCCAACGCATCAGCCTGGCCTTTGTACTTGGCCGCCACATCCTTATAAGCCGGGCCAACAACTTTGGTTTCAACCTGGTGACAGGCCATGCAGCCACTCTTGGTTGCCAGAGCCATAGCATCATCTGCGGAGGCCGTTGCAACAGCGCCAAGAGTAAGTACAGAAGCGCTGGTCGCCAGCAAAAATGATTTCATCTTATTCATCAGGGTCTTATCCTCATTTTTTCGGTTAGATAATTACAGCTGCGGGGTTGATTTTACAGAGTCCATTCCCACAAAATTGCTGGATTATACGTTAAACTCAGACAAAATGGCTATAAAGGATAATTGTCAATTAAACATTTTCACAATTTATCACTTGTTGATTTGCCAAGCACTTACCAGCAAATGCAGCAAACGTCTTCCAATCGGGTTTGACCACAGAAACGAAGAGGTGACTCCCGCAATCACAGTCTGATGAGCCAAATCCGGCAATCGGCTGGCCCAATCCGAGCGACTCTCCAAGCAGGCCGGCCCACTGATGCTCTCGGTGCAGTGGATCATGGCTATACCAGATCTGACGCAATTGAGTCGCCGCTCGTAGATAGTCGATGTGCCAGCGCGGACGCGGGCTGATCTGTCGATGGTGCCTGCAGCGCGCCGCTACCCCACCGGGACCGAAAGCACTGCCAACATAGAGATACCAGCCCCGGACAAAGTCGCATAGGCCAAGACTGCCGACCTGAATCTGTTGTCGCCGCGGATTTCTCAGCAGCAACACATAGGTCCCTGGGGATTTTTCCTGGTCCAGCCTCAGTATCTGCACCTGAAAGTTGGCCTTGAAGAAGTTTTTACCGACAGAATCACCTCAGTGACCACTCTTATCCGCCATATGGGACAGATAAAGGGCCAGTCCAAGCAGCGCGATGCCGCCGGCAAACTGCAGCAGATCCAGCGGCGTGGAGAACTCCATGCCAAGGGCAAACTCGAAGTAGCGAACCACCAGAATCATCATCACCACCTTGGCAAGACGGCTTTTCAGATCATCCAAGCTGGTAATCATCAGCACATTGGAAGCGCTCTCCGAACCCTCCGCATGGTCGATCTTGCTGATAAACAGTTCATACAACCCGAGTGAAAAGATCAGCAGTACGGTAGCCAGTAGATAGCCATCCACAATCTCCACTACGTGGGTCACTGTGGTTGAGCGCAAGGCAACCCGCTCCTCGCCCGTCAGTGCTGGCGAGGCATAGTGGCCCAGATGAGTGATCATATAGAAAGCATCCACCGAAGCCATATAAAACATGGCAATCGCAGCCGCCAAACTGGCAACCACCGCAGCTAGAACAATCAGCCTGCTGTTCCAGAGCAATTTTTCAAACATCGTTTCCACAACATCTGTTCTCTTTTTTAAAGTTGGCCCATCATATCAGACAACCTCAATTCTGGGCCTGTTAAAGCATACCAATAGCCTTTATCATCACGCCTTTTTTCGCAGGATCATAACTATGCCATCTTTTCTGCCGGGTCAGCGCTGGATCAGTGACACGGAATCGGAACTCGGCCTCGGGGTGATCACCGGCTGTGAAGGCCGGCGGGTCACCATCCACTTCCCGGCGATTGACGAGAGCCGGGTCTACGCCACCGAGGGCGCCCCCCTCACCCGGGTCGCCTTTAGTGCCGGCGACCAGATCGAGAGCCGAGAAGGCTGGAAGATGAGTGTCAGTAAAGCCCTGGTGAGTGATGGGCTGATCACCTATGTTGGAGAGAGATCCGACGGCAGTCAGGCTCGTCTCGATGAGCTCGCACTGAGCGATACGATGCGCATCGACCAGCCCAAGCAGCGCTTGCTCACCGGCCAGATTGATCCTCCCCACTGGTTCAATCTGCGCCATCAGACCCTCAGCCATCTGGGCAAACAACAACAATCCTCACTGCTTGGGCTGGTGGGCCCACGCATCGATCTGATCCCCCATCAGCTCTATATCGCCCATGAAGTGGCTGGCCGACCGGCACCAAGGGTTCTACTGGCCGATGAAGTGGGTTTGGGCAAGACCATCGAGGCGTGTCTGATCCTCCACCAGCAACTGCTCACCGGGCGCGCCAGCCGAGTGCTGATCCTGGTGCCCGATCCGCTGGTGCATCAGTGGGTTTTCCGAATACATCCTCGTTCCCGAAGTGATTATTGAAAATG
>JARRQD010000013.1:0-20495 GCA_037382205.1 Candidatus Thiodiazotropha sp. | reverse complement strand
GCAATCAGCGATCGACTCTCTACGTGAAGGGGATACTTTGTATCTCTATCCTGGTCAATACTGGACAGATGAAGACCAGGAATATGGAATCTATATGGTGAACGGTATCAACAGTGGTACCGAAGAACGGCCGGTGATCATAACGGCTCATGACCAAAATAATCCGCCTGTCATTCACTCTGTTGATCCCAATGGAGTAGGTTCAACTGGGAAATCAGCCATTACCACCAACTGGGATGAAAATGTTCATCATGTGATATTCGATCACTTGTTTATTGATGGTCTGATTCAGGTAAGAGGTCATCACAACATCATACAGTTTAGCGAGGGCGTCACCGGTTGGGCGCCACCTGGTGATGGCAACTGGGCGGTATTCAGACTCGATAACTGTAACGATTGTGTCGCTCATCACAATTATGCTCATGATGTCGAAGGTGAAGGGGTTGGGTGTGATGGTCCTGACAGAGGTGCTGGTTTAAAAGAATTCTCTTCCAATCGTGCGATATGGGAATTTAACAGAGTAGAACATGCTCCCTGTTGGGGATACGATCTCCACCGGGATAGTCTTGACAGCACGGTGAGATTTAACCAAATTGTTGACGCGGGCAATGTTGGTATCCGGTTCGGTGGGGGGAGTTCACCTCATGCTTATGGGAATGTAGTCCATGATGTTGCCTGGTGTATGCAGCATCTGGAACGTGACATGGGTGTTACCAACGATGAGTTTTTCAACAATACGTGTTCATACACAAATAGGAACTTGATCAGTTATCGGGATTTCAATCTTGAATTCTATAACAATATTATCAGTAATACTGAAGGTGCGATGCCACAGAATCTGGGGGTTCAGCCAAAGAATACAGGCGTTACAGCTTATATGGATTACAATGCCTATGATTCAAATGCCGTTTTTTACTATGACGCCGAATTTTGGGGTGATGGTGAAGCCGAAGCCTCTCTCTCTGCCTGGCAATCCAGGTTTACAGGTCAAGAGCTACATAGTCAGGAGGCTGCCGGTGGCGCCTGCAGTTTTGTTGATGCCCCAACCTCTGCAAGTGACCTGACCTTTGATTTCACTCCAACCGATACCTTTTGCACAACAGGCTCTTCTGAGGGGGGGCTGCTTGGCCCGTATGGGTTGGTTACATGCATTGGCCACACCTGTGGTGATGTAGGTGGAAGTCTTCCTGAGCCAGAACCTCAACCAGAACCAGAACCAGAACCAGAACCAGAACCAAACCCGATTGACCTCTCAGAGAACAGTTTTGTCAGCTTGAATCCACGTATGGTCTCGGCATCTGTGATGAGTCTGGCCGATAACAATATCATTACCGCTGGGGGGAGGACACTGGAGTTGAATCTCTATCAGCGTGCTTCTCTTTATGACCCCAATCAACGCGTAATAACCCCGGGGATGGTGATTAAAGGTACTGGGGCATTTGAGCTGGGGAGTAGTGTAGGAGTGACTGATACTCCGGTACATGCCTCAATGCTAGGCAGGGTCTTTGTGATGCCCCATTCTCGCTATAACCACACCTACCACATGATTTCACCCCAGGGGAATGCCTCGGTTCAGATTAATGTAGAAGGCACCATATCTACCCATTCGCTTACCCAGGGAGAACTCTTCAATTTTGAAACCGGTGAGGTTAATGGCAACGTAGGTGTTGTAATTACCTCTGATCTACCTATCCTGGTCAGCCATACGGCACTTGCCTCATGGGGTGGCGCAGACGCCTCTCCGGTACCCCCTGCCGCCACCGAACTTTGGGGTGTATGCAGCGGAAGCGCTTATGTGAGTGCGGTGGAGGACGACACCCAGGTGACGATTTTTGACAGCACCAGCAGCGCCGGTAGAGAGGTGGCACTGAATGCTGGCGAAAAGCGTTACATCTGTCCTTCTCTGTCATGGAGTGAAAGGGGACAGGGTCGGGGACCGGCCATCCATATCGTATCGAATAAACCGGTCGGTGCTGTACAGATCGCAGACGGTGATGGCGGTGATCAAACGGTTTTCTACCCAACATCGCTTTTGAAATCACGCTATGGCATACCCAAGAATTCGCAGTACATCGCCATAAACTGCCCCAGTGCAAATACCAGCGTGACACTCTATGGTCCTGACGGCAGTGCAGATACCAGGCATTGTGATGCGGACGGCGACAACCCAGGTAAAGTACTATTTGGCAACCCCGACGCGAATGGCGCTCACATTTCACAGGGTAGCTATCTCGAAAGCACAAGGCCGGTGTATGTCATTTACGAGGTGACAGGCAGCGAAGGTGAGCACAACCTGATCGGCACTGATGCTTATGTAACCCCATTGTTCAGTGCCGATATGGAAGGTTCGGATTGGATGGATGTCAGGTCCACTGAAACTGGTGGTGGAACAATCACCTTTCCCATTGTGGACAATAATCGTGTGGCTCAATTTAACTATAGGGAAGGATCTTCAAACCAAGTCTGGCTGCGGCACAATTTTGGCGCATACCCAGGTATCGATGAGCCGCCGGTTGAAGAGCTCTGGCTCAATGTTGAGTATGAGATCAGTGATACGGTGATCTACAATCCGAACCCAGGTCAGGCGAGCAAGATTCTGTATGTCAACTGGAGTAGTCCAACCGATAAAACACGCACCTCCCAGGTTGTGCTTGGGGCCATCAACAACGGCAATGGGCACAGGTTCAGGATGAGTAGGGAAGTATTCAATCCCAATGGCAGCTGGGCACCAGGTGGGGAGTGGTTGGTTGATCCCGCTGCAGATCCGATTCCGGTAAACGAGAAACTCTATCTACAGCTGCATATTCGCAACTCCACCGATGGTGCGGCGAATGGTTTTGTTGAGCTATATAACAATGGCGAGCTGGTCTTTGAGCGCAGCAATGTCGTACTCCACGATGACCCGGGGCACTCTCCGAACCATCTGGTACTGACGCCGCAGATCTCACACACACCGCCAGGCAGTGGGGGAGATGGCTATGCCCGGTATGACAATGTGTCAATCTACGATACCGATCCTGGGCCATTTATGGCGCCTTAACGATCGATGACACTGGGTGGGCGTGGTAGTGATTGCCGCGCTCACCCAAGATTGCAAGCGAGCATGACCAGGATGGCAGTGAAAACGAAAATGATCTCTTTGACTTGTCAAGCAAGCGTATATTAGACGAAGTATAAGAAAGTAAACCGCACCAACCCTGCATATCAAGGCAGAAAACTGTTGGTAGGATGCACTGAAATCAGCCGTCTAACCGGCCCAATCTAATCAACGCCCTGGATTTCTAGCTAAATCTACCCTCATCCACTGGCCTTCAGGCTTCATTTAGGTAACTGGCAGTCTGTTTCATCTGCTGGAATGCACACATAGGACTCTGCCTGTACCACACCAACAGGGCTATTTTAACCTAAAAAAATCAGTTGACCGCTCCATTCTAATAGCTGGTTGCTGATTTTGAGGAAAATAGCGCCGATGGTCATGGTCACCTTCTGGGTGAATCACGCTACAACGTGAATAGCACACTTGTAGCGGCGCATGGCGACGTTGCCTGTATCTGCAAATCTATACGATTGCTAAGCGAATCAGGCTGAACTACCAATAATTAATCTGTTGATGACGAAAATCATTGACAAGGGCAAGCGAATAAAAAGTTTTGAGTGAGATCTGTCGGTGTGACGACCACGGCATCCTAGTAATCAAGGTATGCCGTGGTGGAAGTCAGTGTGCTAAATATCCATTTAGGTTTGAGTGGTGGGTATTAATTAATACCTTTCTCGTTAAGGAAGGGACCATACTTGGTGTCAATGACTGGGATATGGTTATAGAGCCAGTCTTTGACAAAAGATGTCGTCTCTTCAGTGACTTCTGCTTCGCCAGCTTTAAACTTTTTTTGTAGATCGATGCATGTATTAACCAAATCATCATGTACTTCTTTGTGAGCCTCATAATCTGGATAGCCGTTAGCCTTCATTAAACCTTCTTCATTTTGGAAATGAACTACGACATAATCGATGAGTGCGTCAAGATTTTGATCAATCTTTGCTCGATCGCCTCCGATGCTTGAATGAAGTTCGTTTGTTAAATCAAATAGTTTCTTGTGTTCATTATCTGATGATGTAATTGAGGTGCCAAATTTGTCTGCTGTCCATGTCATGAGTGTCATTGTTGATTGCTCCAATCATTGTTTGAAAATTAAATGATAACATTGTGAATGTTATATCTCTCGGGTTTACTGAAGAAATTATTATGTTATGAGAAATTCTTCAGGTGGAATTGTTGTTGAAACAATTAATCGAGTCAACCGGATTTAGTACTCACTATTTATTTGTTGTTTTTGGTCGACATATTCACTCAATATTAGTTAACAAGTTGGTTGAAGTTATTGATCATTTAAAATATTTAAATGTTGAAAGCGAGGGGAGGCATGCCAAAATATTGTTGTTGAGTTTGCTCGTTCGTTATTTATATTTGGGTAAGTGTTAATAACTACGTCAATCTGATAAATGCCGAGAGTCAAGCTTATGAAGGATCAGTTTGTAGGTCTCATGTCTCGAATTTTGTATAAAATATTGTGATGAGAGTAAGGACAACTAATCTGTGTTAAACGTGCTTATATTAATAGCTCAGTAGTGGCTATACTTGTGAATTATTAAATTACTGCTAACTCGAATTTTGATAAAAAATTTCGAATTATAATTATAAGTTGGTCTCAAAAATGTGATTGAGGTTTTAATTTCTGCTTATTGCTATAAATTTAGTGTGTTCATAAACGCATTTTGAATGTTTATCTAAATTTTATCGTGTGAATTGTTAAAGAATCAGCTTGTTATCGCCTATAATGCTAAACACTAAAGAATTGGGGGGTAATGGTTAAGCTAATTAGAATTTAGAAGCTATAAGGAATCGAGATTTATCTATCTACTGAAAAATCACATAGGTAGAGACGTTGTCTCTCTCAACTATGAATTGCATGGGATGTTTGCTTACCTTAAAATTAAATAACTGCGTTATATAAAAGGTTGTCATTTCTGATGTTATGTCAAGTGGAATTTTCACTTTGTTAGCTTGAACTTTTAAGCTTTACTAGAAATAACGCTTACCTGTATATTGTGCATTGAACATCTAAGATGTGAAAAAGTAAGTTATTGTTTAATTTAAACTAATTTAGTTATTTGTTGTTGCTTTAATCCATGTCTCATGGTTAGAGGGACGAATGATCAGTGAGGAGTGTTCAGTGCAGGCATCACTTGTTGATTGTGGCAAATGACTAGCAGCAGGAAGGGATTCAATTATGGGACTGTCGACAGGGGAACTGATCTCTAAAGCAAAGGGTCTGTATTGCAGATTTTTCTTCGAGAGCATGAGAGGGCTTGATACGACGCTGGTCGTCAACCTGTCAGATGTGAATGAAGAGGATGAAGAGCGCAGCAACTATATCCCATCAGGATGGGCAACGCTCAAGCGCTTGACTGATGTTCGTCCTTTGACCAGTGACGATGTATTCCTCGATATTGGGTCGGGTAAAGGGCGTGTGGTGATTCTTACGGCAACCTATCCAGTCAAACGTGTTATCGGTGTTGAGCTTTCGTCAGTGCTTCATGAGATTGCACAACAAAATGTATCGCGAGTAGAGAATTATCTTGCCTGCCAGGATGTGCAGCTCGTGTGTAGTGATGCAACACAGTTCCAGATTCCTGATGATGTTACTGTGATCTATCTTTTTAATCCCTTCGTCGGTGAGCCGTTCTTGCGTGTCATCGATAATATCGGTGAGTCGTTAGATCGTCGTAAGCGGGCAATCTGGATCTTCTATACGAATCCTGTGATGCACGATTCCGTTATTAAACGTGATTGGATCAAGGTGCGAGAATACAAGAGCGGCTCGGTGGCGATCTACGAGTGCAGCAGGTAATAGGCGGTTAGTTGACCTTACAGTTGCATAAATTCTGCGCCGAATAGCCGTTTCAACGCATTCACCAATTCCCGCACCGAATCATGGTGGATGCGCTACGCTTATCCACCCCAACCCTTATTCTGCTCAGCTTCTCTCCTCTCATTATCTTACTCGGGGCTGAAACAAATCTAGACCCGTAAAGTCAGTTTACAACTTAATTAGAGTTTACTGCCGAATTTATGCAACGATAGAGTTGATACAGAGCGTAGCGTGACGCCATACCAAAAATAGTCGATTTGCGTGCATTTGTAGTTTCATCCCCATATTATTCGGTGATCCTCAGCCAAGTGGAAAAATCGCTGGGAAGTGGTTTGGCTTGTTGCTCTGCATCTGTGGAAAAAGACTCTCGAGCAAATTTATGAATCGCATTGATGCGCTGATCCGACAGTGGATGAGTGCTGAGAAATTCAGGCAATTCCATCGTTCCCTCAGACTCTTGCAGTACCTTGAAGAGTTGTTCTGCTCCCAGCACATTGCCATAAAGCGCCATGAGTGTATCCAGTGCTGTCTTGTCTGACACTCGTTCCTGTTCGCGGCTATAGCTTAGCGAGGTAATCGTCTCTGTGTTGCTGATTATTTGATTGCTCATCATATCACCAATGCTGCCACTCACCATAGAGAGTGCTAAGCCGATGACAATGCCGCGTCCAAGACTGCGAATTGGGTGGCGATGTTTAATGTGCGCAATTTCATGGGCAAGTACCATTGTCAATGCATTTTCATTGGGCAGTTTTTCAAGTAAACCACGGAACATATAGACGTGGCCGCCCAATGTGGCGAATGCATTTATGGTCTCACTATCAATATAGTGCACAGTAATCGGCATCTTATCAGGCAATTGCTGAACGGCTGCAATCTGTCTGGTCAAGGATTCCAGATAGTTCTGCATTGGGCTGGGGTTTGAGGTCTGCAATAGTGCCTCTGAGGCGATTTTTTGCTCCACTTCAAAGGGGATGTGGTGGGCAAGTTTATCGGCAAAAAAGCCCAGTAATAGAACGGCAGTAACGATCAGGCCAAGCACGCCGGCTGTAAGTATGAAAAACTCCTTCAGAGGGTGTTGCTTGCTGGTGTTGATCCCTTCTGGGATTAATGGATTACTGTATTTCATCACAGAGTTTCTACTTAGAAGTTTTTAACGCTGTTCCGTATGCGATAACTTCAACCGAACCGATGCGGTTACCTTTTCCTTTGTGAATGCTGGAGGTCTCAAGCTTGACATTAAAAATAATGTCTGAATTAAGCTGTGCAGCTTCGTTTTTCATACGCAGTATGGCTTCGCGTCTGGCTCGATCCAGTAAGCTCTCATAAGCAGTGACTCGGCCGCCAACTAGATTTCTCAGTGTGGCAATAAAGCGTTTGAAATAGTCTACTGAAATCACCACACTACCACTAACCAGGGTTGCGTCACTACTGTTGTTTTGCGGTGGAAACCTGGAGGTAATAGCAGGAATATGCCTTAGGTCGTTCTCTCGGGTGATAATCGATTTATAGTGTCTGCTTTCTGCATAGCTGCCAAAACCATAACCTATCGCCAGTAGCATAAGTAGTATAATTAGATCGATCATGGTATTACTCCAGGACTACTGCAGTACCATAAGCAAACAGTTCAGCCGCTCCAGCAGCGACACTTGAGGTTGAAAAACGTACATTGAGTACGGCGTTGGCTCCTACTGCCTCTGCCTGCTCAATCATCCTCTCCATGGCCTCGGCGCGGGATTCCTGAAGCAGTTCCGTATAGCCTTTGAGTTCACCGCCAAAGATGTTCTTCAGCCCGGCCATGATATCCCGGCCCACATGTTTGGCGCGTACTGAGCTGCCTTGAACCAGTCCTAAATGCTCAACGATGCGTTTGTCGGGCAGAATCTCGATATTTGTAACTAACATATTTATTCCTATTTCAATCTTTAAAATTGTGATATTGGAGAATCTGGTTGTTTTGTAGTTAAAAGGTGTTTAACTGTGTGCCATTCTACGCCCTGTGGAATATAAGCGCGAACTACGCTGAACGGGTGGATGGTTGTCCAGGAAGGTGAGTAAGGCAAGCAATCCATAGGTTCGAAGATCCATATGTAAAATCATCTGAGAATGGTTTATATAGGACACTACACTAGCACGATCAAATGGAAAATAAAAAAGACACCGCGGTTAAAATGAGCCTTTAAATCGCGGCCTCTGTTCTGGATGTTGTAATAGATTCTCTTATTCATACTCAAATTGCTATTGTTGAGCTGTAATTGGTTCCCAGATTCAACTTATAAGTGTTTAACTTGGTCTGACTTGCATTGATTCTCTGATTGGTGGGGATGATTTGCACCGGCGTATTTCCTGAGGTTGATGTCAGATGTTTCTCTATCGAACTACTTGAGTTTTATTATCAGAATACGTGCCAGCCTGTCTGTTTGGCGTGCATAGTGATTGGAACTGGCTGAATACACAAGTTGTATATCAGCAGGCTTGTGGTGATGAGAAAGTTGAGCAGTACCGAGAGATGCGTTTCTGTTTTATTTCTTCAGAGAGTGTTTCCCTGAGTACCTGATCAAACTCACTACTGTCCGCTCAATTGACTCGGCAAGCCTTGTTGTTCATGAGTTGCCGAGCTTTTTAGATTTATCAGGATCTATGGACATGGGAATCGATTTTCGAACAGCCCTCTCCCTGATGCAGAGGTAGCTATTAAACCGGCGACCAAATAGTCATTGAGTGGTGAGACAGGCAACTATCGAGCTATTCATCATTGGCGTTGATCAGCGACTGCCAGGTTTCGAGTTTGTCCAGAATACCCACGGACTGCAGATAATCCTTGTCCAGCAAAGGAATCTCTGGATCTTCTCCAGCCTGTTGGTTGACCAATCCATTGGCGGTGTGTACGACACTGAGCGCACTGAATACTTTTTCTACTTGTAATGCGGGCTGGTTATGCATTGCCACGGCTTCAACTACCGGTTCGGGTAATCCCCAGAGTCCGAGGAGATAGGCGCCAACCGCGCCATGGGTAGTGCCGAATATCTCGATTTCTGCGCTGTACCGTGGTTGTTGCTTGTCAGTCAACACTGTCTCCAGCTGACAGTACTCATCGGGTAAGTTAAGCACCAGGATCAGTTTGCCGATGTCGTGCAGCATACCGGCCAGTAGACAGTCTTCGATAGCGGTTTTATCCATCTTTTGTCGCGAGGCAATCTGCTTGGCAAGAGCTCCGACTTTCATGCTGTGCGCCCAGAGTGAGTCCATTGAGAATGCCTTTGTCGTCAGCTTATCCTGTTCGAACTGTTGGAAGATACCGATAGAAAGTACCAGAGGTTTCAAGATCTCCATGCCAAGTAGAGAGGCGGCTTCTACTGGGTTGGAGATGTGGCGGCCCAGTCCGAAAAAGGCTGAGTTGACCAACTGTAGTGTTTTCACGGTCATGGCTGGGTCTTTAGCGATTAACCGGCCTATGTCCGCGACGGCTGTATTGGGATCCTGAATCAGGCCGAGCAGCTCATGATAGATGGTAGGCAGGCTGGGCAGTGAACGCATACCGGAGATCAGTGATTTCAGCTCACTCTTACCCAATAGATCACGCAGAGCGAAAGCCCGCATCAAGGTACTCTTGAGGGTATCGACTTCACAGGGCTTACTCAGATATTGGTGGGCTGGGCCCACGGTTTTCATGACGGTCTCCTGATCCGATTGCCCGGAGAGTACGATCCGCACGATGTTAGGATGGCGTTCGGCAATGCGATTTAATAACTGAGCGCCATCCATGCCGGGCATTCGCATATCCGTGACCACAGCATCGAAATGGCCCTCATCGGCTTTCTCCAAAGCTTCCGGACCACTGCCGGCAAAAGCCATATCCCATAACTTACGATGGGCACGCAGACTGCGTCTGAGGCCAGAGAGGATGTTCGCTTCATCATCCACGAAGAGGATGCTTCTTTTATTTTCGGTCGAGTTATCCATTTGTCTCTCCGACTATCGGCAGTTTGATCGTGAAGGTGGTGCCAATACCTGGCTCAGTCTCAAAGCTTAGCTGACCATTGTGTTCTTCGACGATGATTTTGTGACTTAACGACAATCCCTGACCAGTACCCTTACCGACCTGCTTGGTGGTAAAAAAGGGTTCAAATACATGCTCTTGTGCAGACTCTGGAATGCCTGAGCCACTATCCTTGATACGGATCACCGACCAGTCAGAATGGGTTTTAGTAGTGATTTCAATCGTGCCCAGCTCGCCACTCTCACCAACCTTATCGGCGATCGCATGGGCGGCATTCACGATAATGTTGAGCAGTACCTCATTGATTGGGCCGGGAATGCAGCGGATGTGCGGTAGCGCAGGATCCAGATCAAGCGAGACTTCTGCATGGTATTTCCAGACATTTCGCGCCACTGTAACGGTGCTCTCGATGGCTCTGTTGATGTCAGTCAGAGTCATCTCTTCCGATCCAGGATGAGAGAACTCTTTCATGGCCCGAACGATTGTGGCAACACGCTCAATGCCATCCAGGGTCTGCTGGATCGATTTGGGTATCTCTTCCTGAAGATACGCCAGGTCAAGTTCATCGATTTTGTTCTCCAGCTGATCAATATGTTGCCTGACAGTATTGATTGCGCGGGCGTGTTTAACCACGATGTTCTGATGATCTAGTATCTCTGCTATGTCTTCAAAGGCATCGTGCAGAAACCGGACATTGTCTCCAACATACTGAATTGGTGTGTTAATTTCGTGCGCTATGCCTGCTGCGAGTTGGCCGATTGATTGGAGTTTTTGTGTCTGTTGCATCTCCAGCTCCAACTGACGCTTCTCTGTGATGTCATCAGCAATCAGAAGATAGCTGTCGAATTGGCCGCTATGGTTGGTATATGGTGTGGCATAGAGCGAGAGCAAACGGCTTGAGCCATCTGGTTGTGTAAGTCGGGTTTCAAAATAATCTGACTGTTTTGAGGCAGTCAAATTGGGTGTGATTTTGTTGGAAATTGCCTGCCAATCCCAATCGATGGGGCAATCGGCAATCGGTTTGCCTTGTACCTGATCCGCACCCAGTTGAAAGGTTTCAGCCGCTTTACTGTTCCAGTGGCTGATGCAGCCCTGGCGATCGATTCGGATGAGAATGGTGGATAGTGAGGCGAGCAGACGACTGTTATGTTTATGCGCCTGAGCGAGTTGATCGTTGGTGCGCGCCCGCTCGATAATGCCGGCCAGGGTGTCGGCAACACCGTACAGAAAAGTCATCTCTTGCTCACTCGGTTGATGTCCGGCTCGAAAGTAGAGCGCAAGCACGCCCAGTACATCTCCCTTTGAGAGGATAGGTACATTATAGTGGCTGTGAGGGGGGAGGCCTTCTAATCTGGTTTCCTTGCAAACTTTGAGGCAGTTGGAAAATTGTATCTCTCTCGTTTCAATGGAGCGGCCACAAAGACACTCGCCAAACGCCACTTGTTTGCACAATTCAACGATTCTGGGATCGAGATTGGAATGTGCCATCATCTGTAGCTGGTGACCATCATTTGCCGCGACCAGAATCGCGCCCTGTTGCATCATGTCGGAGATTGGTGTTGAGAGGATAATGTGCAGGCACTGGTTCAACAGCTGATCGAAAGGCAGCTCTTTGAGCGACAGACTCAACAGGGTATTCAGCACATGGTGGAGTCGGCTCTGTTGATGCAGTTTGCTGAAGCCGTGATAGCGCTTGAGAGCACACGCCATCATCCGCTTCAGCGTTGGTTCATCGGTCTTTTCCATGCACAGACACTCATCGGCACCTTCAGCAACCCATTGGGCGGCAATAGTCGGATCTTCGTTTTTCATGGTGGCTATGATGGGTGCGTAGGGGAAGGCATCGCGCAATGAGTGGATTGATGACGCTGTCGCTGCATCGGCCACTTTGGTATTGAGCAGAATCAGATTGTAGTGGCGATGGGTGATCTCGATAAGCGCTTCTGATAAAAGTGTCACCCTGTTGAATTCGATATTTCTCTGACGATCCAGCCGCTGAAGTAAGGCCATCGACTGTTCAGCACTCTCCTGATCGTTATCCAGCAACAGGACCAAAATGTCATTTTTATCCTGCTGATCGATGTCGTGGGGCATAGAGCTTATCACTCCTGTGCAAGGTCACAATATCCATTGCTGCGAGATTCTGATATTGGTCGTAACCTGTACCAGTTGATCCGATGAGAATTGGGTTGGTTGGCATACTGGCCTGTAATCAGGTTATCGGCCTGCAATGATCACTACTTTAGTGGCAATTTCGTCACTTGCAAATCGGGCTGTGATCGATGAAAGGGCAGGTAGAACAGCCGTTTAGCAATTTAAATGTGATGCCAATTATCCAGCAATTATCCAATGCCTGTCCCGGTTATTCCTGATTTGGGTTATTCGCGGTTATTCGAGCGGGGTACAATTGATAGGGATTCTGGCATCGGCACTGGTGGCGACAGGAATCAGGGTGATCGAGTCCTGATTCAACGCCCTCTATCTGTAGTGTCCTATACGAATCATCCTAAAAAGATCAGTTGGACAGCGTGATTCACCCAGTAGGTGACCATAACCATCGAAGCGATTTTCATTATAATCAAACACCTGCTATCAGAATGGAGCGGTCAACTGATTTTTTAGGATCATACATTTAGACGAGGCCTATCATGAGATTGAGCTTAAATCCCTTGCCTCGCCCTGCGGGAAGCCATTCAAGCCACGATATCACCCTGCTGGGCAGAATCATGACACCAGCAGGGCGAGGCGGGGTTCACCAGGCCAGTCGCATATCCCAGTCATATTGGCGTTCAGCGGGGAGTACCGGCGCAGTCTCTGGATCCACTTCTTCATAGACATTGACCGCTGGAGTGACGTTGGCGTCACGGCCATGGATGAAATCCTGATCCTTGACGATCACCATGTAGGCCTTGTTCAGGGTCAGCGCCCGTTCGGCACTGGGGGTGATCAGCTCATAGACATCGGCCGCCGAGACCTTCTCCTCATCAACGCGGCCATCCTCATTGAACCACTTCTCCATGATCTCCGGGTTTTCGCGGAACTCGTTTCCGCCACCGGCGAGTTTCAGATAGTTGAGGATCTCCCCTTCCGTCCCACCCATATTGGGTGTGTCTAGCATGCCCTGCAGGTTGACATAGCCCCAACCTGCCGCACCGGTCACCTTACGGGGAAAGGCGAAGGTCTGATCGATGGTGCTGCCGATGCTGGTGTGACAGCCCATGCAGAACAGGGTCTCCTCCTCACTCTGCTTCCGCAGATGGCCATCAGCGGCCTCAATGAATCCCAATACCTGCCAACCGAAACCGTTGTCCAGACCATTGTCGCCGAGGGAGACGTAGTTGGGCAGATTGCCGTCGAGTTTCTCCTGCTTCTCCTTGCCGTATTGAGAGCGCAGTGCCTCGGTTGTGAAAAACGTGTGTTTGCGCATGTAGCGCACCTCTTTCATACGAGCAGGAATGGTGACTGAAAGATCCTCACTCAGGCCAACATAGCGTACTGTATGCAGAAACTCTGTGTCCTGCGGATAGAGCATCGGCGTCACACGGATGGTTGAGGCATTGCCCACATAGAATTCCGGCCTCTGAAACGCTTCTATGACACTCAACTGACCATCCCCATTCAGATCACGACAGAAGCTGCTTTCGTCCACCGGTGGCAAGCTGATCTGCTGCAGATCCTGAATCGCCGCTTCGACAATCGCCAGATTGGCAATATAGGTGTCCCTTGAGTAACCACTGCCGTTACAGCTCTGTTCACGAAACTCCGCAGGCAGCCGGATCATCACATCATCGGTAGAGCCGTTGGTCGGCCAGAAGGTGCTGGGTAGCGGCTTATAATTGAATGCGACCCAGTGGCTGCCGTCAAGGGCAAATCCCTGCTCATCGAAAGCGCCCGCGCCCAGGTGGAGGTTGGCGATCGCAGGTACTGGGCCGTCCCAGGGTTCGCTCTGTAACTGTTCGATCAGCGTGGAGTAGTTGTCGGTATAGGTATAGTCGATGACTGCCTGATCGGTAATCTTCGCGACGGCCTCGGAACGATCTTCAAACAGATTCTTCCAGTGGTTGGTCACACCGATCTCTGAGAATGAGTACTCTGCCTGCAGGGCGCCATCATTCATAGCGTTTGGTCTGCTACCGAATGTATAGGACTGGTGGCAGGTCATGCAGGGGTTGTAGGTTGCCTCGTGCCTGGTGTAGCACTGTGGCGGAACGCTGGCCTCCTGATTGTAGATCAGTCCCGTCTCCTCCGGTCGCAGTGTACCGGCTGGGGACTTTAGATACTCAGAAGGGAAGATCAGAGCTTGGTTTTGATCATCATTTTGACGATCAGAGTCGTTGTTGGAACCACCACAGCCGCTCACAGAGAGTGCCGATATCAGGGGAATAATTGAAATAACTGCTCTCATTAATGATCTCCAAAAAATGCAAAAAAGGGGTGGCATAAGCCACCCCCTCACTTCCTTATACTGCGCAATCTATAACCATTGATCAGATTGCTGGGTCATCGAATACCCAAACCATGTTGTTCTCATGGCTGCCGGTATCCTCACCGATGATGACCCGTCCATCTTCCAGGATCAGCAGGTTGTCCGGGTTGGAGATATTGTTGAGATTACACTGGTTGACGGAGCGATCCGCGTAGTAGGGGCCACCCACGATGGCTGGTACCATGGCCATGACATCAACCTCACCAGCCGTGTTGCGTATCAGCTTCATCCGGTAGACAACACCACACTTACCATTGTCACCGTTGAGTTGGATGGCGCCTTCGTCATCGCTCATGGTTTTGTCATAGCTGGACATGGCCATGTACATGTAGGCTTGATCACCGTCAGCCGCACCACCATTCCACCAGGCAGAGGCCAGGTTGTAGTTGATGTTGACACCTTCCATCTTGCGGAACTCACCGGTAGCGCCCAGGGCAACCGCCGCTTTGCGGCTCTCCAGGTAGGCGACACGGTCATCACTGAATGGATTGGCGTCGACCGTGGCGTCATCGTCGCAACTCAGGTCTTCACCCAATTTGGACTCAGCCCAGTCGCAGACCTGTTCGTCAGTGATGTAGTTGGCCTCGGCGAAAGTACCGTCGAAAGAGGCAATCGCCGTTTCGATATCCGCTTCGTCCATGCGGCCCAGTTCGATCCACTCGATACCCAGTACCGCTTCAGCAGGATCGTTAACACCGGAGGCTTGTGTGATCTGAGCGGCATACAGACTGCCTGCGCTCAAGTCACCCGCCACATCAGCAACAAACTTAAAGAATACTGTCCCGGTGCCATCATCACTCAGGAAGACGGTTTTTTGGTCGGGCATCACAACCGAGTTCTCATGGGAGAAACGGCCCATGGTCTCCAATTTGTTGACCGTTACATTGGCCACGGCTGCGTCAGCGGCATTGCCGAGCTCGACGATGTAACCATAGCGGTAGGGGTTCGGCCAGTCGCCGCTGCCGTCGGTCGGGTAACCAAAATAGCTGGCCAATGATTGCGGATTGCTGAAAAACTCAGCTTCAGAATCGAACCAGTCAGCGGTGTTATCGAAATAGAGCTCTTCAGAAGAGAGCGGCGTGTTCCAGGGGCTCACCGTACCGAAACAGTTGACCCAGGTGCCGCCGACACTGGAGAAGTCGATCATGCCCTCTTCGGTGATGTTGGCGTATCCACTGTCGGCCAGGCCGCTCAACTGGATACGGCTCATGCTGCCGGGACGGTCTTCCCAGTTGGTGTAGAGGTAGAAACCGCCGTTGCCGTCAGAGATGACGCCATTGAAATCCGGATCGTTGGAACTCTTGACCAACGTGGTTCCATCCTGAGCCATGATATCACCCATGGTGGTGCCATCATTGAGGGCGTCGCCCTGCTGAGTCAGAACCTGGTAGGCGCCGACCGCTGTCATGACAACCTGTTTCTGGGCGGTAGTGATCGGCAGGTCGAGGGCGCCGAAGTTCTCTGGCAGTGCAGAGAAGTCCTGACCGACGATCACACCAACGGTTCCTTTATCAAAAATTTTACCAGCACGATCCGCTGTGGTGTTACTGCTGCTGGGATGCTGAACATTCAGAAACAGGGTGTTGTCACTGTTCAGGTACAGACCGGTGAACTCAGCATCGAGTGGCGCAGTAGCGAGACGCTTCAGCCCGAGAGGTGTTGTGCTACTGGCGTTTCCATCACTACCGTCGACCCCATCGGCACCGTCGACGCCGTCTCTCCCATCGACACCATCATCGCCATCGTCACCGTCGCATCCGGTAAGCAGCAGAGATGAACACAAAATAGCTGCCGTGATGGATGCCGGCAAAGCTAACAGACGAAATGATTTCTTTAGCAACATGGAATATGCTCCCCTTAAGGCGTAATACGTGTAAGCCGGAGAGATTCTAGGTAGCAGCTATTGCGAAACAGTGTCATATTAGTGTCGGTTTTATGAATGCTATATTTCAGAAGGCCCTATTCTGAACAATTGAGCGGTTGCGGGATTGCTGCCATTCGGTATAGTCAGCAAAATTAGCCGTATATGGTTTTGACCTGTAACGAGTGGGCACTTATCAACAAAACTCGATGAAACAATGAAAATAATTATTCTCGGTGCTGGTCAGGTTGGGCGCTCAGTTGCCAATGCCCTGGTCAGCGAAGCCAATGACATCACAGTGGTTGACCAAAACCTGAACCTGCTGACTGAACTGCAAAACCGACTCGACCTGGGTACCGTGCGGGGGCATGCCGGCCACCCTGATGTGCTGCGCCGGGCCGGTGCGGAAGATGCGGATATGATCCTGGCGGTCACCAACAGCGATGAGACCAACATGGTTGCCTGCCAAGTGGCCTACAGCGTGTTCCATACCCCCACCAAGATCGCCCGGGTTCGGGCCCAGGGTTACCTCGACTATCCGCAGCTGTTTGAGCAGTCGGCGGTTCCGGTAGATGTCTTGATCAGTCCTGAACAGCTGGTGACCGACTATATTCTCAAGTTGATCGAGTTTCCCGGGGCGTTGCAGGTGCTGGATTTCGCCAATGGCCGAGTTCGCCTGGTCGGGGTCAAGGCCTATTATGGCGGCCCTTTGGTGGGCAATGAGCTCTCCACCCTTTATGAGCATATGCCGAATGTTGATGCCAGGGTGGCGGCCATCTATCGAGAAGGCGAGGTGATCCAGCCCCAGGGGGATACAGAGATCAAGGCGGAGGATGAGGTCTTCTTCATTGCGGCCGCCGAGAACATCCGTTCGGTGATGAGTGAGTTGCAGCGCCTGGAGAAGCCCTACAAGCGGCTGATTGTGGCGGGTGGCGGCAACATCGGACGTCGGCTGGCCCTCTCCCTGGAACAGAAATATCGGGTCAAACTGATCGAAAACAATCAGAATCGGGCGCGGGAGATCGCCGAGCAGCTCGATATGACCATCGTGCTGCATGGGGATGCGGCGGATGAAGATCTGCTGCTGGAGGAGAACATCGAGAATACAGATGTTTTCTGTGCGGTGACCAACGACGATGAAGCGAATATTCTTTCAGCGATGTTGGCCAAACGACTTGGTGCGGCACGTGTGATGGCACTGATCAACCGGCCCTCCTATGTCGATCTGGTGCAGAGTGGCATCATCGATATCGCCATCTCCCCCCAGCAGGCTACCATCGGCAGCCTGCTGACCCATGTACGCCGTGGCGACGTGGCTCAGGTCCACTCATTACGGCGCGGCGCGGCGGAAGCGATCGAGGCGGTAGCCCATGGGGATCGCGGCTCCTCCAAAGTGGTCGGTCGTGTGATTGAGGAGATCAAACTGCCGAAGGGGACAACCATCGGTGCGGTGGTGCGTGGCGATACCGTGCTGATTGCCCATCACGACACCATGATCGAGAGTGATGATCACGTGATCCTGTTTCTGGTGGACAAGCGCAAGATCCGCGAAGTGGAAAAACTCTTCCAAGTCGGTGTGACCTTCCTCTAAGGGCCCGTTAGAAAGATGCATCTGTTAGTGGTACAGCGAATATTGGGCGTATTGCTGATGGTGTTCAGCCTCACCATGCTGCCACCCCTGGCGATCTCAGTGTGGGTGGACGATGGCGCAATACTCGGCTTTACCGATGCCTTTATCGTCACCCTGGGGCTTGGTGTGGCCTTCTGGGCGCCGGTGCGCAACCAAAGTCACGATCTCAGAGTGCGGGACGGCTTTCTGGTGGTGGTGCTGTTCTGGGTAGTGCTGGGCCTGATCGGCTCCCTGCCATTCATGTTTGCCGAGAGTTTCAATATAAGTCTTACCAACGCGGTGTTCGAGTCGGTCTCCGGCTTGACCACCACCGGAGCAACGGTGATTGTTGGCATCGACGAGTTGCCGATGTCGATCCTCTACTATCGTCAGCAGCTGCAGTGGCTGGGGGGCATGGGGATCATCGTTCTGGCGGTCGCTGTACTGCCGATGTTGGGTATCGGTGGAATGCAGCTCTATCGAGCCGAGACCCCGGGGCCGGTGAAGGACAACAAGTTGACCCCGAGGATCACCGAGACGGCCAAGGCGCTCTGGTTTATCTATCTGGGGCTTACTGTAAGCAGTATGCTGGCCTACTGGCTGGCTGGTATGGATCTGTTCGATGCGCTTGGGCACGCCTTCTCCACCGTGGCGATCGGTGGCTTTTCCACCCATGATGAGAGTATCGGCTACTACGACAGCACCGTCATTGAGATGATCGCGGTTGTCTTCATGCTCCTCTCCGGGGTCAATTTCGCGCTCCACTTTCTCGCCTTTCGCCGCCGCTCAATTCGAACCTACTTTGAAGACCCAGAATTTCGCGGCTATATAATCACCCTGACAGCAGTCATCATTCTGGTCTCTATCGCACTCTTTATGATGGGGGTTTATGGCACCTGGAGTGAATCGATCACCCGTGGCATCTTCCAGGCCGTCTCGATTGGCACCACAACTGGATTCACCACCGCAGACTATTCACTCTGGCCAGGATTTATCTCGATTCTGTTGCTCTTCTCCAGCTTCATCGGCGGCTGCGCCGGCTCGACCGGTGGCGGCATCAAAGTGATACGTTTTCTACTGCTGGTCAAGCAGGGGCTTCGTGAGATCAACCGACTGATTCATCCCAATGCGGAGATCCCGATCCGGGTCGGCAATAAGACCATCCCTTGGCGTATCGTCGATGCCGTGTGGGGCTTTTTCGCCCTCTATGTAGCCAGTTTCGGAGTGATGTATCTGGCGCTGGCCTCAACAGGCCTGGATCTGATGACCTCCTTCTCAGCGGTTGCCGCGAGTATCAACAACCTTGGCCCCGGGCTGGGTGATGTGGGTGCCCACTTCGATAACCTTAACGACCCAGCGAAATGGATACTCTGCTTCGCCATGCTGCTGGGACGCCTGGAGATCTTCACCCTGCTGGTATTACTGACCCCGGCCTTCTGGCGCAAGTAGCCTATTCAGGCGATAAGCGCATTGGCGGCCAATAAACGCCAATTGCCGCCAGATTGGAAATAAGCCTTATTGACCAAAAACCCCGTCATTTCAGCGCAAGCTGGAATTCATCAGCGAATTCCGGGATTTATCTGTCAGTTGGTGTTCGTTTAACCTTCAGTCTTCAAAGCACCTCCCCAGAAAGCCAGATAACAACCGCATAGCGTATGCCCTTACCTAATCCGATGAACAACATGGCCAGTCGGAATTTGATACCAACCCAGCCTGCTGCAAGACAGAGTGGGTCGCCGACTACAGGCAACCAGGAGAGCAGCAGTATCGGGCTGCCGTAGCGGCTGATTTGTTCAAACGCCTGTTGTTGACGCAGAGTTTTCAGACCATTCCCAGGAAAGCGTTTGATTAGCCACCAACCAATCACCCAGCTGCTCAGGCCGCCGAGGGTATTGCCTAGTGTCGCGGCAAACCAGAGAATATGCGTTGGATGGGACTCTTGCTGGAGATACCAGATGAGTAAAGCCTCAGAGCCACCTGGTAGTAGCGTCGAGGCAAGGAAACTGCTGGCGAATAAAGTCAATAAGGAAGACATCAACGAGTGAAAAAATGTAATTCAAGATAGCAAAATTATTAGAATGATTGTTTGGAGATTTCCAGTTCCAGTTAGTTATTGGTTACTTTACACAATATCAGTTGAGCGAAACAGTACACAATGATTTATCGTGATTCGTGTTTTGGAGAGCTTTTGAGTATTAAATTTGATTGTAAGTGTGACTTAACGATCTTGTTTACTTAGATTAAATAGTATTTAAGAACTTATAGAGTTGTTTTAACCTAAATCTGAATAGAAGGCATCTTGCACATATTGTACAAGCCGAAAAAATCGATTTTTACCAAAATGCGTTATTACACTAGTAAACTTATGATTTTTAAACTAGTCAACTAGTCGATGACTAGTCGAGACATGACTAGTCGAGAGACTAGTCGAAGGACTAGTCGAAGGACTAGTCGAGAAAGGACTAGTCGGACTAGTCGAGACACCCATCCAAATCTTGCATCAAAACGAACTATCTGGCAATCTGGCCTTGAACATTAACAAAACTCATCAGATATCAAGGAGTGATATCATGCCAAAGCCAAGGAAAGCGTTAATCTCACTTGATGCA
>JARRQD010000012.1:0-28086 GCA_037382205.1 Candidatus Thiodiazotropha sp. | reverse complement strand
AACGCTTGCGCTGATTGCGACCTTCCCGCTTGCACTCATACATCACCTGATCCGCCTGTGAGTAGAGTTGATCCACAAGCTGACCAGGCGACAGCTTCTGATCAACTACTTTTTCCAGTTCTGTCATACCGATGCTGACCGTCAGGCTGATACTGGGATATTTGCGGCCCATATCAAATTTTACCAACCGCTCCTGAATCCGCTGCGCCATCAGATCAGCGCCTTCAATTCCAGCTTCCGGCAACAGGATGACAAACTCTTCTCCCCCCACCCGAGCAACCAGATCCCCTCCTCTTGCCTCATCCAGCAGCAACCTGGATATGGCCGCCAGCACCTGATCGCCTACCTGATGCCCCCATTGATCATTGATCAGCTTGAAGTGATCTACATCGACCAGCATCAGACTACAAGGTTGCCTGGAGCGAATTGCACGAGCGAGATGGGCCTCAGCTTCATTGAAGAAGTAGCGCCGATTATGCAAACCTGTCAACTCATCGACCATCGAGAGTTGTTCATAACGCTTGCGCAGGCGATTGGCCTCACCCAAGGATTTCTCCAGTGCCTCAGTACGCCGATCGACCAGTAGTTCCAACTCATGCAGCATCTGATGATTGTAGAGGATCTGCCCCAGACAACTGCTGAAAAGACTCAAGGTGTGTTGTTGCCAGGGTTCGAAGTATTCCGCCATCGGATGTGAGGCATTCAACACCCCCAGAATTTTATCCCCCATTTTAATCGGCGCACTGATCAGCGAGCCTGGCATATCGGAGGCACTCGTATCATGCGGCTTGAAATCGCTGCTCTGACTGCAATCCCGGCAATACTGGAGTTGGCCGCTGGCGTAGGCGATGCCCACCACACCCTCAGCGGAATGAAACGACATACTCTCCACAGTCGCCCTGGCGTTTGTTGTGCCGATGATCTCTGCATGGGACTCAGCCATACTGCGACCACAGACACACCTCAACAACCCATCCTCCATGCGAAACACCGAGCAGTGATCGATATTCTGATAACGAACCAGCTCATCCAAGGCTAGTGCTAATAACTCGGCTTCAGAAACCCGCTCAAGGTTGATTTGGGAGAGCGCCCGAAGCGCAGACAAGGAGTCAAGCAGATTAAAAAAACGCTCCCGTAAGTCCATTGATGTCTGGTTAAACGAAAGATCCATGGTATGTACCTGTCAATTCGCCAACATGTTGGCTATGACCTTTATCTCCTCTATATCATTGATAAAACCACGCTTCACCGCAGCAATTGTCTCAGCCGACAATCCGCAACACTTCAATAATTCAGCACCGCAGTCAAGCGCTGGTTGCAGCTCTTCTTGCTGTTCACTTTGATTCAGCCAACAGCAGACAGCGCCAACCAGAGTTACTTCATTGGCATACGACGATTGTACAGATTGTTTGTCTTGTGCAATTGCTGATACAACGACTTCCGGCAGATGCCAGCGATCGGCCAGCCAGGCACCGGCCTGTCGGTGATTGATACATAGCAGCTCGCTTTCAAGACACAGAATATCAACACCAGCTCCATGTTGATGCTTCTCGACAAGCACTTTATCGTAACCTTCAGGAAACAGATGCACCAGAACCAATACACCGATCTTCATCAACAGGCCTGCCAGATAGACTGCATCCGGATCGGGTGGCACTGCAGTCGTACTTCGACGACAAAGTTGCCTGGCCAAAGTGGCCATGGAGAGCGATTCGAGCCAGTACTGTTTGATATCGAAGTGGTTACAGGCTGAAGTATCGAAGGCACCGCTGACTGCAATGCTAAAAGCCAGGCTCTTAACCATATTCAGCCCTAAGACACGGATGATCGCATCCTCGACTCGGAGAACAGGATTCTGTTGTCCAAAGTAGGCGGAATTGGCTAATCCCAGAATCCTGGCAGTCAGCCCTGGATCCTGATTGATCGCAGCAGCCAGTTTGTTGAGCGCCAGATCTTCTTCACTCAACAGCATAAGCAGACGGGTTGCCGTTGCGGAAAGTGGTGGTAGGTGCTGCAGCTTCAGCACCTGCTGTTGTGCTTTTCTGGCCGTTTGCATGGTAATGTTTTAATTAGGGGTAAGCAGGATATCCTTCCTGATAGGTATAGCGGCGAACGGAAGTTGATCTTTAACCTCCTATTTAACTTGGGAATTAAGGCTCTTTTGATGGTGTACTCAATACACTAACCAGTGTAAGATATGATTATGATGACTGACCGAGCTCACCAGCCCGACTAAAACCAGCCACGGCTTAATTCAATGACACCTGTTTTGCAATGAGTGCACAGCGCTACACCTACGACTATCCGCACCCGGCCGTGACCACGGATGTGGTGTTGTTCACCATCCAGCTTAATCGCCTCTCAGTGCTGCTCATTGAGCGCAAGAACGCCCCTTTTCAAGGCATGTGGGCACTGCCGGGTGGCTTTCTTGCTCTCTCGGAAGATCTGGAGTCATGCGCAAAAAGAGAGTTACAGGAAGAGACAGGAATCGAGGGTATCTATCTCGAACAACTCGCCACCTTTGGCGCACCGCAAAGAGACCCTCGGGAGCGGGTGGTCAGTGTCACCTATTTTGCCCTAAGCCCATCAGACCATCTCAACCCAAGCGCCTCCAGTGATGCGGCAGAGGCCGCCTGGTTCCCAATCAACGATTTGCCGGAATTGGCGTTCGATCATGCTCAGATCATTCAGCTCGCCAGACAGCGCCTGATTGCCAAACTGGGTTACAGCACCATCGCGTTCCAGATGTTGCCCGAGACCTTTACCCTGAGTCAGTTGCAATCGGTCTATGAAGTTCTACTCAACGAACCCTTGGATAAAAGAAATTTTCGTAAAGCGATTCTCGCCCGTAACATCATTCGCGAGACCGGTGAATATGCCAGACACGGCAACCATCGGCCCGCCAAAATCTACCAGGTTCTCAACCCAAAAGAGGTTGAGATCTATTAATCTAGTGTGGTAAATAATTAGTCAATGAGACATTCATGAATACTGAATCTTTGAAACTGCCGCAGATTAAAGTCCCCGAACACCCCCAATGGCCAAGCCTATCGGAGCAGGAGAGACACCAGCTTAAGCAACAGATCCGGGACAAACTCAAACAACAGAGAGCGGTACTGGTGGCCCACTACTATACCGATCCGGAGTTGCAGGCGCTGGCGGAAGAGACCGGGGGCTGTGTAGCGGATTCCCTGGAGATGGCCAGATTCGGTACACAACAGGAAGCGGATACTCTGGTGGTTTGCGGGGTTCGCTTCATGGGGGAAACCTCAAAAATCCTCAACCCGGAGAAGCGAGTCATTATGCCGGATCTGAATGCCACCTGCTCGCTGGACGAAGGCTGCCCAGCTGATCTGTTCAGCGCCTTCTGTGATGCCCATCCTGATCATACAGTGGTGGTCTACGCCAACACCAGCGCAGAGGTAAAAGCCCGCTCCGATTGGGTAGTCACCTCTGGTATTGCACTCCCTATTGTCGAACACCTTGCCGCAAAAGGTGAAAAGATTCTGTGGGGACCCGATCGTCATCTTGGCAGCTACGTGCAGCGTGTCACCGGTGCAGATATGTTGATGTGGCCCGGCTCCTGTGTGGTTCACGAAGAGTTTAAAGCCGTAGCCCTGGAACGCATTCGTCGCTTGCACCCGGAGGCCGCCGTTCTGGTTCACCCGGAATCACCTGAAAATATCCTTAAGCAGGCCGATGTCATCGGCTCCACCACCGCACTGATCAAGGCGGTGGGCAATATGGATAACCAGGAGTTCATTGTTGCTACCGATGGGGGTATCTTCTACAAGATGCAGCAGATGGCGCCCGAGAAGAGGCTCATCGAAGCGCCAACTGCCGGTGAGGGAGCCACCTGTGTTAGCTGTGCCCACTGTCCTTGGATGGGCATGAATGCACTGCAAAACCTCGACCAGCTGCTTGACTCAGGCGCCAATCAGATCGAGATCGATGCCGAACTGCGCGAGCAGGCAGTTATCCCGATCAGGCGGATGCTCGATTTCGCAGCACAGCAGGGCATTGGAATGCGCGATAGAGGCAATGCTTGAAGGGTGGCTACCATCTCCGATGGTCAGGCCCGATTGCCGAAACACTTGTTACTGTCTTAATTGTGATAATTATGTAACCAGTATTGCTTGTTAATTTTGTCGATTAGGTTGTCTTAGTAGATGCCAATCACCAACCAAGGCACGTGAGATTTCGATCCCTCATGACAGACTTCATACTCGATTACGAGCAGACCATTCGCCTAACCGCCTTTTTCACCATCTTTGCCGTGATGGCAAGCTGGGAATTGGTGCGGCCCTGTCGTCAGCCACGCTTTACCAGAGGGCAGCGCTGGTTTGCTAATCTGGGCGTCACACTGCTCAATACGCTCCTGCTGCGTCTGCTGTTTCCATCAGCCGCGGTAGGATTCGCCGTGTTTGCCGAAGCGAATGGATGGGGACTGCTCAACGAAGTAGGGCTACCCTTCTGGTTGAGTGTCGTGATCGCTGTAACCTTGATGGATATGGTCATCTATCTACAGCATGTGATGGTACACGCGGTTCCAGCACTCTGGCGTCTGCATCGGGTGCATCATGCCGACCCTGACTATGACCTCACTACTGGAGCACGTTTCCATCCGATTGAGATCCTGATCTCCATGCTGATCAAAATTGCCACCATCGCGGCTTTGGGGCCACCGGTCATCGCCGTATTGATCTTCGAGGTAATACTCAACGGCATGGCCATGTTCAACCATGGCAATGTCGCTCTGCCAAAACCGCTCGATAGAGTGTTACGCTGGCTGGTGGTGACACCGGATATGCATCGGGTACACCACTCGGTGATCCCCGCTGAGACCAACAGCAACTTCGGCTTCAACCTATCGATCTGGGATCGGCTGATGGGCACCTATAGGGCGGCGCCGAAAGTTGGACCAATCGAGATGGAGATTGGGGTCAAATCTCTGCAGGATCCACAGTTGACAACGAAATTGAGCGGCCTGCTGAAAATCCCGTTTCTAAAGAATACCAGGGGTGGAGACGACTATAATATTCAGGATAGATCCTGGGGCCAAGGAGACAGTCTTTGAATATCGAGAGCTATGATGTCTATTTTTCCGGTGCGCTGATTAAGGGCAGTGAGCAAGAGGCGGTAAAACGAAAAGTTGGCGCCATGTTCAAACTGGAGGGCGAGCGTCTGGAGCGCCTTTTCAGCGGCAAGCCTGTACCAATAAAACGGGGTATCGACATGGATCGGGCGATCAAATACCGGGTCGCTTTTCGAGACGCCGGTGGACTTGTGGATATCGTACCTGCCGGGCAACCGGCCCCCACGCCCAAACCACCACCGGCAGAGCACCCTGAACAGCGGCAACCGCCCCAAACAGCCAAACCGGTTGAAACCCTTACCCTGGCTGACGGCCCCATGGAGCCGCCGCCTGAGCCTCCACATCGTGAGATCGTCGCACCAGACTACTCCCTTTCCAAGCAGGGTTTCGATCTATCAGACTGTGCACCAGAGGTCATCCCCCAGGCTATCCCGGATACCAGCGATCTCGACCTGACCAAGCCTGGCTCTCAGTTGGATGAGGCAAAACAACCGGAACCACTACAGATCGACACCTCCGCTCTGGACCTGGATAGATCCGAGCATGATCTGCAACAGCAGCCCCCTACCCCTACGCCAAATATCGATACTGGCTCACTATCCCTCTCACCAGCCAAACAGGGCACGCTTGAGGATTGTCAGGAAGCGGTTGAACCAGTGGCCATACCGAATCTGGATCATCTGAAGATCATTGAGAGTGAAGAACCGCAGAAACCCAAGGGAAAAGCAAAATTCAAACTATCGGATGACTGAAGGCTCAGGCCTAAACCTAAAAAATCAGTTGACCGTTCCATTCTAATAGCAGGTGTTTGATTATGATGAAAATCGATTTTCAGGCATCTCCTCGACAGCTCAGAAATCCAGATAGCTCTCCAAGGAGGACTGAGTTGCCTCTGACAGACCTTCCGCCTGCCGCTCAACGATCGGCCGACCTGTCTCAAGGATACCTTCCATGGCACCAAAGGTTCGCTCTGCATAGAAGCGGAGCAGCCGCCGCTGATCATCGGCACTCATCCAGATCTCCACCGTTTCACCCAGCTCTCCACTCTCCGGATCGATCTCACGCAGTTTCAACCTGAAGGTGTCTTTGTCCCAGCCAGCACGGATCATCCGTTCCCGGCTCACATCGACACGAAACCACTCGATCTCTTTACCATTGAAAGTGGCGAACTCTATCGGCTTGCCACTCTCAATCGGCATCGAACGCAAACGATGTATCAATCCCATATAGTCCAATGCCTGAGCACCATTCATCTGCAACGCCTTGGTCTGATTCAGAGCCGACCATTGGTCGTTGCTCAGGGCGGCCACTGGCTGAAATTTAGGGGGTGGTGAGGGTGCGGCCTCCTCTCCGGTCTGATAGTGATGGGCAAAGCCAGCCTGACGATCGAACCAGAAAAACTCCGCCCGATCCTCACCGGCCTTCAATGTTTTGAAAGCGATCAATGGGTGCAGCTCCTGGGCATCCAGCCAGCTCCGGTAGCTGAGACGCACAGGATAGAGCAGCTCCGCTTTCGAGTAGGGGGCCGTGGTCAGGTGTAGATTGGTGACATAGGTGGGCATAGCCATCACCTGGCCCATATGCTCTTCCACATCGAGGGTGACTCTGGCGATGTCCAGTTCCACAAAGCCGGTGATTAGCCCCCGAAATTTGAGCGTATATTCCAGCCGCTCACCAAGAATCGGCTGGGTTGCTGCGCTACACAGACCGCTGACCGAGATCAGCAGGAGCAGAAATAGGGCTTCTATTCGCAAAATCATCGAGCGGCGGGTTTCAACGCCACTCAATTGGCTATACTCGGAAAACACTGTTGGCACGTTTCTCGCAGAATAGTGCATAACCCATTAAATCGCAGCATAGAGTGTCAATTTTTTGTCTCTAGAGGTTCAAAAGCCATGATCAATCCTGTCAACAGCGATAAGACCATTCAAACGACGACCGACAAATCGGCCCAGTCTCAAGGTAATAAAAAAACCGAACCAGCCACAACCACCCCCGTAGAGCAAGCACAGACAATTGTCAGAGAGCGCCCAACACTGGATGTGGACAATGCACGCCAGCTCTATCAGATGGAGACCAGTCGTAGTGGCCAGGCTGACGCGGTAACCACCCCTCAACAAGCGAGATCAATGCTCGATACCCTGTTGCAGCAGATCTCCAGCTCGCCTGAATCGGCAGCTCAAGCACAGATGGCTCAGGTCTCGAAACCATTGGCAAATCTGTTGGAGAGCGCACCGGCTTGATTGACACCCCGTGATCACTCCGTTAGCCGCTGAACGATGCGCTTGTGCAGCGGTTAAGCGGAAGATCTAATCTGCTTGGATAGCTATTCCCCTTCAGGGTTCCCCTGCTTCCGTAGACACCCCTGTTTGAAGTGTTCGATCTCCAGCTCGTTCCCGATCACCACCAGGATATCCCCCGCGTCGAGACGGTGGTCGACACCGCTGTTGGCGAAGATCAACTGATTACCCAATTCAAGATCCACCACACCAAGCACAATCAGATCATATTCTTTATTCAGTTGAAGATCACTCAACGCCATTCCTGCCAGTACAGAAGCATCCG
Organism: Candidatus Thiodiazotropha sp.; assembly: GCA_037382205.1. Lineage (GTDB taxonomy): Bacteria > Pseudomonadota > Gammaproteobacteria > Chromatiales > Chromatiaceae > Thiodiazotropha. Next base: position 20,426 of record JARRQD010000012.1, on the reverse strand, counting down.
GGATCACAATCTCAGCAATATCGATATGCTTACCGAAAACGGTATTTTCCAGCATCTCCACCAGATAGGGCCGGGAAATGATATCATGTACCCGCTGACCACTGATCTCATAGGGGTCGATGACTTTGGTCGCTCCGGCCGCCAGCAGACGTTCACTGGACTCGATGGACTCCGCAACGCAGACAATTTTTAACTGAGGATCCAGGGCACGAGCCGAAAGGGTTAAAAAGAGGTTTTTCGGCTCTTCCGAAAACAGACAGAAAATCGTCTTCACCCAGTCTCCAATACCGATTCCCAGCAGTTTTTCATCATCGGTATAGTCAATCACTGCCGCCTGCAGTCCTTTCGCCAGCAGTCCCCCTACCTCATCAAGATTGTTACTGTAGAGATAGACTTCCATACCACGCTCAGAGAGCTGCATGGCGACCTCATGACCTAAAGCACCACAGCCAAAAATCAAGGTATCCCGACGCGCCATTACAAGCCCCCCCGTTCCAGACAGTCCCGCAGATGGATGACACTGTATTCATGACCGATCAGCACCAATAGATCATCGGTCTGCAGCGTGAAATACGCTCCCGGGTTGAAGTAGAAACAGCGATCTTTCAGGTTGAAACAACTCTTACCGATCGCAGCATCGTAGTGTCCGTCCCGGATTACACCGAAGGGAATCAGCTTTCTGGCCAAGAAGTCGATCTCACCCATCTGTTTTCCAGCCAGGGCGCTGTCACGCTTAATCCGTACCGCCTCGATGCCTTCGTTGGTCTGCTGGGTCAGCAATCCATAGATCGCCTCAAACGCCACCGGTTGACCGGCATACTCCGCGGCAATCAGACCAAACACTTCATAGGGGGCGACACAGTGGCTCGCTCCCGCTCGATAGAGCTTATTGACATTCTCCCGATGGTTGGCGCGGGAGATAATTTCGATCTTGGGGTTCATCTGCCGGGCAATCAGTGTGATGTAGACATTGACCACATCATCACCGGTCAAACAGAGCAGCGTACTGATCCGGGTGTCTATCCCCAGACTCGTCAGCAGCGCATTGTCATCTCCGTCACCCATCACCGCCAGGTAACCACGCTGTTTTGCCAACCTGATATTCTCTTCAAGAGGATCGACGACCACGAACGAACACCTATCCTCGGAAAGCCGTTCTGACACCACCTGGCCGACCCGTCCGAAACCACACACCAGGGTATCGACCTGTTTACGTTCCACCTCGGAAAAGACCCGATGGGCACGTATCTCATGAATCTTCTCACCAAAGGCCGAGACGATGATCGACGTGAAGAATGAGATCACACCCAGGCCCGCAATGATCAACACCAGGGAGACCAACCGACCTTCCGTGGTCTGGGGGGTGATATCCCCGTAACCAACCGTGGACATGGTGACCATGGCCCAATAGACACTGTCGAAAAAGCCGTCGATCTGCCCCCCATCGTGCTCCGCCTCAAAGAAAAAGATTGCTGTGGCCGCAGTAAAAGTGATAAATGCCATGAAGATAAACAGGGTAACCAACTCGATGCGCTTTTCAGACAACACCTTGACAAACTCACTGATACTGCGGGTATAGCGGAACAGCTTGAACAGCCGGAAGAGCAGAAAAATACGCAAAAATCTGAGCGGACGATAGCTTGGAATAATCGCCAGTAGATCGATGATGGCCAGAGGCTGAATGGCATACCGGAGCTTACCAATGACTGCGCTACCCAGAGCAGGCCCGAGACGAAAGGCTTCGTTGATGAACTCTGCCCGTTCGTAACGTTCGATAATCACTTTGTGGCTATCGTTATAGAGCCAGAATCGTAATAGGTACTCGATGACAAAGATGGTCACGGCGCCGATCTCGATCATGTCGCCCCAGAGTCCAAGATCGTGTTTCACTTCATAGATCAACAGCCAGACACTGAGTAGCACCAGCAGGATCATAAAAATATCGAAATAGGGACGGATCGGTGCACGGGGATTCTGTAGCAGATTGTAGACGGCGCTTTTCACCCCCTTATAGCGGGATGAATCCTCAAGGGAGTAGCAAAATTTAATGATTTTTTGCGCAAAAGACATAACGCAGGACGGACCCACCACCGGGATAATCAAACTGTTAACCGGTTATCGGCAGTGAAGTAAAATCCTGGAGTTAAGGGAGAGGTCAGGGGAGCTGTTGGAGATTGTAGGCTGAAAGCTCGATCCGTTCCCCATCGGCGACGATGATCTCTCGCCCATCCTGAGTGACGAAATGGCGATCATCCACATCCATTCTCCTTGCGATGTAGCTGACACTGCGACCACTTTGAGCATCCACCACCCGCACTGTTACCAGCCGATAACCCTGCGCCACCTGCCACCCCAGATAGAGCAGGCTGGCCGAGACCATCAGCGCCAATACCCCATAGCTCAACCATTTGATCGTACGGTTAGAACTTGGCGGCTTGGCATCCAAACGAGGAACCCGAGGCGCTTCGTTCAGCGACTGTTGGCGATGACGAATCACCAGCCAGGCCAGGCCGATTACAGCCAATGTTAGTAGTATCTTGCTTATCACAATCGGGAATCTTGTCAGCTCAGCCCTGCAGCCATCACCAATCCACACATTCATCGTGGGGTCAGTGACGATCACACTCAATGGAACAATTTTGAATTGCATGCATCCTAAATGAATAGATGCAGAGAGTACAGGTCAACGATCCAGCTGAATCGAACGAGTGTATCCAACCATCGCCATGGGATCATGTTACTGTTTTAGATTTTTTCCTGAACCAACCAGCGCAATCAAATAATCCAATAAGCAGTCACTCTTCCAGTGGCCCTTGCAGCCTACCTATTGAAGGATTTACTATCCTCCTATGCCAAACCGAATCGCCATCATAATATGTCTCTGTTTCATCGTTTTGTCGGGTTGTAGCAAACAGCCGGAACCGACCATCAACCTCTCCCGAGCTGTGCAGATCGGCGACATCGATCAGCTGGAACGGAATCTCTACTGGGGCGCCGATGTCAACAAAGTGGATGCGAAAGGATTAACACCACTCCATGTGGCCGTACAGAAGGGCAGCCTGGTGATGAGCCGGATCCTGGTTAAAAATCAGGCCAACCTGGAAGTACTCGACCCCCAAGGTCATACGGCGCTCCTTAAGGCGCTGATCGCGCGAAACACGATCATTGCAGAATATCTGGTCGAACAGGGGGCCAAACTCGATCCAGACAGCGCCCTGCATGAGACGGCCGCCCTAGGCAGCGCCGACCGGGATGTGGTTGGTTTTCTCATCAGACAGGGAGCAAAACTCGACAACCAGGACGAGAAAGGCAATACTCCGCTCCATGCCGCGATTCTCAACAACCAGCGGGTCTCGGCAAAGTACCTGATCAATCGTGGCGCCAGCCTGGATATCGCCAACCAGGAGGGCCTGACCCCACTCGGTCTGGCCAAACAAAAAGGCTATCAAGACATCATCCGGATGCTCATCCAATTCGGCGCGCCCGGAGTTCTTTAGCAATGTTTAATAAACCAATAGGATTTTCGTAACACAATGGCATCAACACCTGACGAGCTCACAGTCACCTATACGGAAGACGGTATCGACGTGGTCAAAGAACTGGACAAGGTTGTTCTCTCCAAAGGGGCCTGGACCACAATCATTTTCCGCTTTCAGGATTGGGATCGCGCCAAGCAACAATACAGTGCTGACAAGTACACCATTCGCCGCTACCAAAAGCGCAATGGTGAATACATGCAAAAGAGCAAATTCAATATCTCCAGCAAGGATCAGGCGAAAGGCATTATCGATGCCTTGCAAAAGTGGTCTGAAGAGTAGCCTGACGATCCAGCTACAGCGGCGCCACTTGCTCGGCCCAGGCCAGCAAATCTGGGATCAACGCACGCTTATCTTGACTCAGCTCTGGATCAGCCTCCAGCTGATCCAGTGTCTGCAGATAGTCATCCAGACTGATGCTGCCTCCCCCATCTTCCATCAACAGGCGCTCGCTGCGATACTCCTCCCAGCGCTCCCGCTCCTGTTGATTTAATGTTTCCGGCCAGTTTCTGGCCCGGTAGCGGAACAGCATCTCCACCAGCCTGGGATCATCAAATACCTGAGGAAAGCTAGACAAAGTTTCCGGCTCGGACTCAACGATCTGATTCATACGCTGTCGGTCACTGCTGGAAAAGAAACCTCCGGAATAGATCGCCAGGTCAGGATCACTTACCGCTTCGAACTCTCGCTGTTGGTGGGCCTGTTCAATTTTAACCATAAACTGATTGGCCTTGAGCAGGGTTCCGCGATGACGCTCTGCTTGGGTAAGATCGATCTGCCAGCGCTCTGCAGATTGGCCGTCCAGGGTGCTGATCGGCACCACCACAGGGCATTTATTGATATGAACCGTCTTGATCGGCAACCGCTCGATACCCTCAGCAAGCTGATCCTTTGGGGTGAACAGGCGCTGATGAAGCGCCTCCACACTGAGCGACAACAGTGGCTCCGGGTCGTAGCGCAGGTCGTAGACAACAATACCATTTGGATTGGCCGGGTGTTTGATCAGCGGCATCACCATGGCGATACACCCCTGGACGGCAGGATACATGGCGGAGACATGCAGCACCGCTTCTCGTTTCTGTAGATTCAAACGTGCGGCAACTGCCTGTTTGGCGCGGCTGTTAAACAGATAGTCATACAACTTAGGTTGGCGCTGCTTGACCAGCTTAGCCATACCGATGGTGGCGTAGACATCCGACAGGGCATCATGGGCGGCGGCGTGTTCGATGCCATTTGCCACGCTCAACTCCTCAAGCCGAAAGCTGGTCACCCCCAGATCATTTTTCGGCCATTCGATCCCCTCAGGACGTAATGCATGGGTGAGACGAACCATATCGATGATATCCCAGCGAGATGATCCATTCTGCCACTCTCTGGCATAGGGGTCGTAGAGATTTCGATAGAGGGTGTTGCGGGTAACTTCATCATCAAAACGCAGACTGTTGTAGCCAACACCACAGGTACCCGGTGCTGCCAGTTGTTGATGGATGGCGCGAATGAACTCAGCCTCCACCATACCGTGCTGCAGGGCATACTGGGGGGTGATCCCGGTTATCATGCAGGCGATCGGCTGGGGCAGCATATCATTGCTGGGTTTGCAGTAGACGACCAGTGGATCACCCAGAGGATTGAAATCCTCATCGGTGCGTACACCGGCAAACTGGCAAGCCCGGTCGCGACGGGGATCCGCCCCCCAAGTTTCATAATCATGCCAATAGAAACTGAATGTCATATTTTATTCAACCAGTCGTTTTCAAGGATTGCCTATGATGACGCTTTAGGGCCGGGGAAATAAATAATCATCCAATCTTGCTTGTCTTTTGCCCAGCTTGGTTGTTGCACAAAGGGTCACGTAGAGCGGCTATGCTCCCCTTTGTGCGCCTAGAATCCGGGACAAAATCCAGCGCAATCTTTGGATGGTTATTTATTTCCCCGACCCTTACGCCGCTGCTGCGCCACCAACACAAGGGCCAACAGTAAAAGCGGCAGGATCAGAAACCAGTTTTTGTTCGGTTGCGGCTGAGGCAGATAGTAGCCATCGATACGATGGGTAAAGCCGGCTTCCAGACCCGCCGTTTCGGCAGGGCTCATAAATAGCACATCCACCACCCGCAGCCCATCACCATCAGCATCGGTGAGCAGCCCAAACGAGGCGAGAGAGAGTTCACCACCCACTGGCGGCGCCTGCAGCAGCACATCCTGCTGCCTGAATTCACCACTATCATCCTCCACCTCCACTTGCAGGCGCAGCTTGTCACCGGGCTGAAGCTGATCAAGATAGCTCTCGATCTGCCGTGCCGGTTGCCATGCCATCGCCGGAAAGACCTGCTGCTGCCAAAAATCGGCACGGAACAGGGAGAATACCACCAACAGCAGCGCAGCACTCTCCCACAGCCGATTGCGTACAATCAGCCAACCCTGAGTCGCAGAGACAAATAATAACATCGCGGCGAGGCCCTGCAGGGCGACCAACAGAAAATCCATTACACCGGAGACACCGATCATCAACAGCTCGGTATTAAAGATAAACATAAAGGGCAGAATGGCGGTACGGATATCGTAAAAGAACGAGCGTAGCCCGGTATGGATCGGATCACCACCAGAGATTCCGGCTGCGGCGTAGGCCGCCAGACCGACCGGTGGCGTGTCATCAGCCAGAATACCAAAATAGAAGACGAACATGTGTACCGCAACCAGGGGGATATCGAGCCCATGGGCGGCCGAGAGCTGCACAATCACCGGAGCCATCAGCGTTGAGACCACGATGTAATTTGCCGTGGTCGGCAGCCCCATACCAAGGATCATGCAGATCAGGGCGGTCAGCAACAACATCAACACAACCGACCCCTGCGAGAGCACCTCCACCAACTCCCCCAGTACCTGGCCAATACCGGTCAGGCTGACAGTTCCAACCACGATGCCGGCGGTGGCGGTGGCAACACCGATACCGATCATATTTCTGGCCCCATTCTCCAAACCAGTAAGCAATGACCTGAAACCATTGACAACCCCCTCGACTGCGTCACCGCCATTAAACAGAGCCCGCAGTGCCTCTTGGCTGAGTTGGATCACCATCATCAGACAAATCGCGTAGAAGACCGAGGTAGCTGGAGAGAGCCGTAACAACATCAGACACCAGACCAACACCAGGATTGGCAGCAGAAAGTGCAGCCCACCGAGAAGCGCCTGGCTCGGGGTCAGGCCTTCGAGTGATTGCTGATCCTGCTGACGCAGTCCACAGCGAACCTCACAGTAGATCAACGCCCCGTAGAGCGATAGGATCAACAGGGCATTTCCCCAAGCACTGTAAGCCCCCAGTAACTGATCAACCACCCCCACCAGCCAATAGGCGATGAGAAAAAACAGCGCCACCCCTGCGAGGGTCAACCCCCATCTGAGCATGCGGGACCAGAGACTGTGGAATTGGCTACGGCTGGCTGCAGGCATACCCGCCCGAACCGCTTCAAGATGAACCAAATAGAGCAACGCGATATAGCTTAACAGCGCCGGTAGAAAGGCATGTTTGATCACCTGCAGATAGGAGAGGTTGAGGTACTCCACCATGAGAAAGGCCGCAGCCCCCATGACCGGTGGCATGATCTGACCATTGGTCGAGGCTGCCACCTCAATCGCACCCGATTTCTCCGCAGAAAAACCAATCTTTTTCATCAACGGAATGGTAAAGGTACCGGTAGTGACCACATTGGCGATTGAGGAACCGGAGACCATACCGGTCAATCCTGATGCCAGCACTGCCGCCTTGGCAGGGCCACCCCGGCGATGCCCCACCAGCGCATAGGCGACTCGAATGAAATAGTGCCCGCCACCCGCCTGTTCCAACAAACTACCGAACAGCACAAACAGAAACACAAACCCAGCAGAGACCCCGACCGCCACACCAAACACCCCCTCGGTGGAGAGCCATTGGTGGGAAGCCACCCGCTCCAGGGAAGCCCCTTTATGAGCAAGTAGATCGGGTAACAAAGGACCGGCAAAGGTATAACCGAGGAAGCAGATAGCGATCAGCATCAACGGCCAGCCCAATGCTCTACGCGTTGCCTCAAGCAGCAACAGCACACCAACCACCGCCACCCCAATATCTAGGGACGAGGGAGCCCCGGCCCGCTCAGCCAGAGCTTCATAAAAGAGGAACAGATAGGCTGCACAAAAAGCGGCAGTAAGCGCCAACAACCAATCAAGGAGTGGAATTTGATGACTGATGTGGCGCCTGAAGGGGAAAAAAAGATAGGCGAGAAAAATCGCAAAAGCGAGGTGAATTGAACGAATCTCAGTATCGTTGAAGACCCCTAAACCCAAGATAAAGGGTAGCGGGGAGGCGGCCCAAAGCTGAAACAGTGCCCAACACAGGGCGGTACCCATCAAGAATCTTTTGCTCAAACCTGTGGGACGCCTCCCACCATACTCAACTGTCTCCACCATTTCCTGTTGATTTACGTTATTCTTTTGCACCATTTTGTCCACAACCTGCTATGCGAGCCATGCGTTTAAAAAACCAGATAGCTACTCTAACACTCTTAATCTGTTCACTGCCCGTGTTTCCCGCCTGTGCTGATGATACGCTTGAGGAAGCCTGGCGCCATCAGCTTGAAATAGGCTTGAATGGCGCCTCTGGAAACAGTGAAACCGCCAATATTCATCTGGGTTTCAATACCGATTATGCTGACCCCATAAAAACCTGGAAATATACCTCAGCTTATGACCGCTCAAAAAATGATGGCGATGTCTCAGCAAATCGCTTTCTCGCCGACTTAAAACGGGCGTGGATCTGGCCGCAGATCCCCTGGTTCTCATTCCTTCAAGGGCGTTACGATTGGGATGATTTTAAAGATTGGGATGACCGCTTTTCCGCTTCAGGCGGTATTGGATACCAACTCCTGAAGAACGACAGCTGGGATTTCGCTGGCCGGATCGGTTTGGCAGGCACAATCAGCCGAGGCAGTGATGAGGATATAAAAACCCCTGAACTGATTCTGGCACTCGATCTGGCCTGGCTCATCTCAGAATATGAGCATTTTGACTTTACCACAGCCATCTATCCGGATTTGGATGAGACCGGTGAGTATCGTAACCTGACAGCCATAAACTGGGCCATCAAAATGGCTGAAGCACGTAATCTGGCGATCAAACTGGGGATTAAAAACGAATATCGCTCGACAGTCAACGAAGAGAAGGAGAAAAACGACTTTACCTATAACCTCTCACTACTTTGGCAGATTTAAACAGATCCAGAGCAGATTCGTTGAACAGCGCCTAAGGAATATCGATGTAGTTATCGACATCCGCTGAGACATTAAAGCGAATTTCACCATGAATCGAAGCCGTGTAACCGACGCAGCGTTGTTCAAATTGCATATCAAGCGATTCAAGATCGCCTGTTTCATCATATTTCACACTATGGATCTCATACCAACCATTGATGGCGGTACAGTATCTGCCATTACCTGAAAACAGCAGTCCTGGTTGACCAGGTGTTTGAAAAGGGATGCGCACAGCATCCTTATATAATCCTGGTTTGATCTGAGTGTTATCCGGTGAGGTAACATCCAATGTCCACCAATTGGGGGCATGGCCAGGAAGATTATCAATATCCACTGTAATACCGTGATCCTGATATCGGGAGTATTTAATTAGCGCATTCTCGGATGTATAGAGATAATTATTACCTCGCCCGGTATAGTCACCCGGACTACTGATAAGGACGATTTTTGAGTCGGCGTGCAGCGCCCAACTGACGGTTGCCAGCAAGAGTAGTAGATAGAATCGATTGCTCATCTAAACGCTATATAATTAAATATTATCCCTGTCAGATCGTAGGATAATAACCTTCACTTACCCTAACATTCAACCTAAAAAGATCAGTTGGACAGCGTGAAGGGTACGCTTGTGGTGGTGCAGGGCAAGGGTCGCTCCTGCACATCCATGTGCCCGCGACACTTGTGCATCCCTGCACGGCGCGCAACGACGCGCAATAGCGTGATTCACCCAGTAGGTGACCTTAACCATCGAAGCGATTTTCATTATAATCAAACACCTGCTATCAGAATGGAGCGGTCAACTGATTTTTTTAGGATCATAGGTTATCGTAGGGGTTTATCCCAAACAGTCAGAGTAAAAACATGACCAGCCAATATCGCCGATCACCATTTCCCGCCACACGCCTGAGAAGAATGCGGCGTGATGACTTCTCCCGTCGGTTGATGCGTGAAAACCAGATAACCCCGGCTGATTTCATCTACCCGGTATTTGTACTGGAGGGTGAACAGCAACGTGAGCCTGTGCCCTCGATGCCTGGGGTAGAGCGTATGAGCATCGATCTGCTGATTGAAGAGGCTAGAGCGATCGATCGATTAGGTATTCCTGCGATGGCCCTGTTTCCCGTCACACCGATGTCGGTAAAAACCGAAGATGCCCGGGAGGCCTACAATCCCGAGGGCTTAGCGCAACGCGCAGTTCGAGCGCTCAAAGCCGCTCTACCGGAACTTGGGGTGATCACCGATGTCGCATTGGATCCCTTCACCACCCATGGTCAGGATGGATTGATCGACGACACCGGTTACGTCATGAATGATGAGACCAAAGCCGTACTGGTCAAGCAAGCACTCTCCCATGCAGAAGCCGGCGCTGATGTGGTTGCCCCTTCAGATATGATGGATGGCCGGATCGGCGCAATCCGCGATGCCCTGGAAACCGCAGGTCATATCCATACCAAGATTCTCTCCTATGCAGCGAAATATGCATCGAGTTTCTACGGCCCGTTTCGTGATGCCGTGGGCTCAGCCGCGAACCTGGGGGCTGGCAACAAATACAGCTACCAGATGGATCCCGCCAACAGCGACGAGGCGCTACATGAAGTGGGGCTCGACCTTCAAGAGGGCGCCGATATGGTAATGGTCAAGCCAGGCATGCCCTATCTGGACATTGTGCATCGGGTCAAGGAGACCTATCAGGTGCCTACCTTTGCCTATCAGGTCAGCGGTGAATACGCAATGCTCAAGGCGGCGGCACAAAATGGCTGGCTCGATGAACAGGCGGTGGTAATGGAATCACTCCTCTGTTTCAAGCGGGCAGGCTGCGACGCAATCCTCACCTACTTTGCCAAACAGGCCGCAGAATGGCTGCAACAATAGAGCCACGCAACCATTGGCTTGGACAAAATCAATTTAAACAGCAGATCCTATGGATAAGTACGCAGTGATCGGAAACCCGATCGCACACAGTAAATCGCCACAGATCCACACAGCCTTTGCCGCTCAGACCGGCGAAGTGTTGACCTATGAGCGCATTCTCGGCGACAAACAAAATTTTGCCGGCGATGTACGTAACTTCATGACCGCAGGCGGCCATGGGTTGAATGTGACAGTCCCCTTCAAAGAGGAAGCCTGGCGGCTGGCGGATGAACTGAGCGATCGAGCCCATACAGCTGGCGCAGTCAATACCCTGATCCGCCTCGAAAACAATCTGTTGCGAGGTGACAACACCGATGGTGTGGGCCTGGTTCGCGATCTGACGGTAAACCAGGGCTTCCGCATGGAGGGTAAACGCATCTTAATGCTGGGCGCAGGCGGTGCAGTACGCGGCGTAATGCGCCCCCTGTTGGAGCAGAAACCGAAACGCATCATCATCGCCAACCGCACGGCCAGTAAGGCCTATGCACTATCCAGTGTACTGGCCGACTATGGACAGGTGGCAGGTTGCGGACTGGAAGAGTTGCAAGGTATGCAGTTCGATCTGGTTATCAATGGCACCGCGGCAGGGCTCGACGGCGAGATGCCCAACATACCCGATGACATCCTGGCCAAAGGGGGCTGGTGCTACGACATGCTCTACAGCAATCAGCCAACCCCTTTTCAGAGCTGGGGGAGAGCACACCAGGCTGCCCGCTCACTGGACGGCCTCGGCATGCTGGTGGAACAGGCCGCGGAATCCTTCCGACTGTGGCGCAGCATTCTGCCGGAAACCCCGCCGGTAATCGCCCAACTGCGGGGCTGAAACGGCCTCTAAAGGCAGTTTCGATCAATCGGCGATTATCCAGTAGAACGCTCACCCTCTGGTAGAACGATGTTTAGCTCCAGCACTTCATGGTGTTCATCATGTTCCAGATTGACATTCACGGCACCCGGCTCGACGGCAACATACTTGCGGAGAACCTTGAGAATATCCCGCTGCAACTGGGGAAGATACGAGGGCGCATCCCGACCAGCGCGATCATGGGCAACCAGAATCTGCAGACGCTGCTTGGCCATATTTGCCGAACCGGAGGTGGATTTGGATCTAAAGTAACTTAACAACCCCATTGTCTTAACCCCCAAACAAGCGGCCCAACAGACCTTTTTTCTCAATCTCTAGGAAGCGGTGAGGCAGCTGCTCTCCCAAATAGCGGGCCACCACATCACTGTAGGCCTGGCCTGCCGTGCTCTCCCCATCCATGATCACCGGCACACCGGAGTTGGAGGCATTGAGAACCGCCTGGGATTCAGGAATCACACCGATCAAATCGAGGGAGAGGATATCCTGCACATCCCCAACGCTCAACATCTCCCCCCGCTCTACCCGCTCAGGGGAGTAGCGAGTCAGCAGCAGATACTCCCGGATCGGCTCCCGATCCTCTTCCGCCCGCCTCGATTTGCTCGATAGAATGCCGATCATGCGATCTGAATCGCGCACCGAAGAGACCTCCGGATTGGTTACTACGAAGGCATCATCCGCATAGTACATCGCCATCGTTGCACCCAGCTCAATACCGGCTGGAGAGTCACACACGATATAGTCAAAATCTTCAGCCAGATGCGACAGCACCTTACCCACACCCTCTTTGGTCAGGGCCTCTTTGTCCCGCGTCTGTGATGCAGGAAGAATGAACAGGTTCTCATTCCGCTTGTCTTTGATCAGCGCCTGATTGAGCCGAGCCTCACCCTGAATGACATTGATAAAGTCATACACCACCCGACGTTCACACCCCATGATCAGATCCAGGTTCCTCAGACCCACATCGAAATCGATCACCACAGAGCGAAATCCACGCTCTGCAAGTCCCATTGCCAAAGCTGCAGCTGTAGTGGTCTTCCCTACACCACCCTTTCCGGACGTGACAACGATGATTCTACTCAACTCAATGCTCCCAATTTAGCGATAAATGTAAATATCAGACCGACATAGCTTGCACGATCTAAGCTGTTACAGCTTTTTAAAAACTAACGCATCGCCCAATAGGGTGACGCGAACAAGACGCCCCATAAAACGGCTCTCAAGATCTTCACTTACTTTATATCGACCGGGGCGTCTCTTTTTTTGTTGCCGTTCGGCGGGTATCTGAAAAAACGGCCAACTCTAACAACTTTGCCTGCTCCTGAAATGCCTTGGTACCGCCTCGCACACCAACCGGCACCAATCCATAACCACGAATCGCGCCAACGGCCACGGCCAGATCACGATCGGCCACTTGCGCATCACTATCGGCGAGGTCGATCACCACCGGTGTATTGCGAAAGAAATCAGGCGCCTTTGCGATGCGCTCGCACAACAGACCATCGATGGCATCAGCATCAAGTTCTGACATACATAGCTTTAAAAGGGTGAAAGCCCCCGCCTTTAACTCAACCTTAGGCGGCTCAGTACAGGTTTCTGTAGTCATCAGTCGTACACCTTGAAGTCATGGGCAAGGTTAATATTGCTTACTATTTCTTTCAATCTAATATCCAAACTTAACGTATCTGAGCCTGCAAATGCATCGATTCTAGGCAACCCGTTATGCGGGCAGGCAGGATTGTTCGATATGCCGCGTGAAGAGATAATATATAAACGACGTTATATTCGCCGGGCACTTTACACCATGAATCCTACAGATCGTAAATGAAAATTGCCATCACGCATCGATCTATTCTGCAAGCTGTGAACTGGTACTAATCCTATCGTTCCCTTTCAACCGCCTTGAGGCGGGCTGGCCTCGCTTAATTTTTCAGACCGTTTGAGGCTTAAAACAGCCCCTTGCTCAGCGTTATAGCGCTTGACAAGGGAACCCCCCTTCTCGGCGAGCCATGCCCTGATCAAGGGGCTGCTTGAAGCGCTGAAAGGGAAGCATAAGGTCACCGGGTTAATAAATTAAACGCTTGACATGATTAATCGACATACCAACCGCCTGCCAGATACAATTCTGACCAAACATTTCATCGTTTAATTTAACAAGTCAGCCCACCGCAACCCCATAACATTCTCCATTTCAGGGTAGACTTGGTAGGCATTGACCCCCTATTCCACCAAGGGAGAGGGGGGTTCATAAATGCTTCCGAGTTTTAAATTTCGGGTCTGCTGTGAAATTTCGTTGGAAAAATGGCCTGATTTGTAATTATAATGCGGATTGAGTCAAGGAAGATTTGAACAGCGCATGGAAAGCACTCACTGCGGCCCTTTTCACTCTTTAAGCTGATCTCTATCTGCACGTCATCCAGGCAGCGCCTATCTCTTCCTTACAGCAAAACAAACGGTTTAAGTGATTTTCCAACCGCTGTCACTTAACAGTTGCTACACATGGACGAATAAGGAAATTATGGTGTTTAGAGAAATAGTGAATAGCAATTCATTTAAGATCTTTTTAACTTTCGTAATCGTTGGAAATTTTGCCGCATGCGGCTTACCAAATGACGGTTTGAATGATTCAGAAAACAAGGTCAACGGTCGCCTGCTTGCACCTTCATATGCAGTCATCGATGGAGATGTCAATGACACTGAAACCAGGGTCGTTCCCAACCACCCAGCAACCAATGCACAGACCATACCCAATCCTGTAAATGTTGGTGGCTATGTCAACGTTGCAGGAGCAGGCCGGAACGGACACTCAAAAACAGCCGGCGACCCGGACGATTACTATGTTGCCGACATGGCGGCAGGCCAGACCTTATTACTCACCATCGGCGACATTGGCAACGCGGGGGTCGACCTTGACCTCTACCTCTACGACAGCAATGGCAGCCTCGTGGATAAATCGGTCGGTACAAGCAAGTATGAATCACTGATTGTACCTACGAATGGGCGATACTACATTGATGTCGTTGCATACAGCGGTGCTTCCAACTATCTGCTGTCAGTTGGCTTAACGCCGACATCCGCCTTACCGCAAGATTCCTTAAGGTTATCGAGCGACTTCACACCCGGCGACATCTTAGTAAAATTTGACCAGAATATGCTTCAGGCCAAATCAGATGATACCTCATTAAATCATTTCACCATTCAACAGTCACCGAACGATGCAACGGGCATCAGCTTATTGAAACTGAATGATGACTTTCCCTCAACCGCTTTTCGCGCTGAATCCTTAAATACATTAACAGAAGCACAGAAGCTCAAGAACGACACATTGATGGCCATCAAGGAGCTGAGTCGTCGCGATGACGTGACACATGTTCAACCAAACTATATCTACAAGTCTTTCGCTGTCCCGAATGATCAATATTACGGCTATCAGTGGCACTATCCGTTAATCAATCTACCGCAAGCCTGGGATATAACCAATGGTGATAGCAATGTCATCGTTGCTGTAATCGATACAGGCATTCTTTCCCAACATCCTGATGTGCCCACACAATTGGTATCCGGCTATGACTTCATAAGTGACGTAGATAGAGCTGGCGATGGTGATGGTGTGGACAACAATCCGGAAGACGTAGGCGACTCAATAACACCAGGTCAAATATCAAGCTTTCACGGCACCCATGTAGCTGGCACAATTGCCGCAAATACCAATAACAGCATCGGCGTTGCCGGTGTAGCAAGCAATGTTAAGATCATGCCGTTGCGCGCCCTAGGCAAGGAGGGTCAAGGTAGCAGCCTTGATATTATACAGGCAATCTATTATGCCGCCGGCCTATCAAACGATTACGGCGTCTCACCAGACAGAAAAGCCGATATCATCAACATGAGTTTAGGGGGATCAAATCCGGATCCCATATATGAACAAGCAATCGGCGCCGCACGCAATGCCGGTGTTATCATCATCGCAGCCGCTGGTAACGATGGCAAAAATCTTCTTTCATACCCCGCATCTTATAGTGGCGTTGTCTCAGTAGCTGCTGTCGATTTAAATAGACAACGCGCCACATACTCAAACTATTGCTCAGAAGTCGATGTTGCCGCCCCCGGCGGTGATACGACGAATGACCTGAATGGTGACGGTAAAAAAGATGGTGTAATAAGCACCATTGGTGACGATCGCAAACAAGGCCCAATTCTATACGCTTACAATGGCTATGAGGGCACATCAATGGCCACCCCCCATGTTGCTGGTGTTGCAGCACTGATGAAATCTGTCTATCCTGATTTAACACCGGCTGAGTTCGACAGCATGCTCTCTTCCGGTGAAATCACCACCGACCTTGGTAGCCCAGGCAGAGACGATGAGTATGGACACGGTTTAATCGATGCTTACAAAGCCGTTCGTGCTGCACAGCAAAGGGGGGGAGGTAATACGCCAGTCGACCCAAGCCTAAGTGTCAACCCACAAAGTTTAAACTTTTCAAGCAACCTCCAATCAATCACCCTCTACGTGGAAGCTGTAGCTGGATCACTTGGTAATGTACAACTTTCAGAAAATATCGATTGGCTATCGATTTCTCCCGCACAAGTCGATAACTCCGGATATGGCAGTTACTCAGTAAACATTGATCGATCTGAACTTTCTCAAGGTACCTATAACGGTACAATCACTGTGACAGCTGGCACCTCAAACGTCAGTGTACAGGTCATCATGCAAGTTATGGATGGTGTACAAACAGGCAACCCTGGCACACACTACGTTCTCCTGATTGACGCCATTACCAACATCGCTGTTCAACAACGTCAGGTGGATTTCACGAACGGCAATTCAAGTTTTAGTTTTAAAGAGGTATCCGATGGTGACTACTTTGTAATTGCTGGATCAGACATGGATTTAGACAACAGCATTTGCGATTCGGGTGAGTCTTGTGGTGCCTATACGACTGCAGCTAATCCCACTTTAATCAACGTCGACTCTGGTGATGTTAACGATATTAACTTTACTGTTTCATTCCAGTCACAAACACCATCAGGGAGCAGTCACACTGCAGATCAACCCATAGAGGAGAGACAGACCTACCAGCGCATCGATTAGAGAGCGATCTATTTGATTGCTTTGGTAGATTTCACCCTCTCTACTTATGAGAGGGTGGACGCGTAGCGTTACATAACTCAAGTTTCGGAGTTCAAACTTAGTACAACCTAACGCGTAACATATTGAATTACCAAGTTAATCAGCCTCGCACATGGCAAAATGTTTGTGTTCAAAAACAAGCAACATACTATGTATCACGGATACAAAACCAACGCCGGCGGTGAACCTGACTCTTTTGATTTTACATATAAACCGTTTGCATCTGATGAACTGAGCACCAGAGTAGCCATCCCACCTAATTTTGAACGAATAAAATCCGTTAGATCGATATTTAATTCACCGACAGCCGCACCATCAATGGTTGTAACCAGATCCTTTAAACCAGGTTGATTATTAAACGTCAATGTAACCTCACTCCAGTTTTCACTACCCGCCTCATGTATGGCTTGCACGCCGTTCGATGGATCCGTAACTTCGACCCGTAAAATGGCAGCATCAATTTGACCAATCGACCGAAGGTCAAACTGCATGTAGGTAAGCTTTTCCGAATTACCATCTATCTGCAAAGTCGTGCGCTGCCCATAGTTTCGAGTTGGATAGCTTCTCTTTATGGTCGCGTCTTGTTTCACGCCCAGAATCACGGCCTTATCGTTATAGATTGGCTCAAGAATCTCATCCGCTCCGGCTTCAAGCATATCAGCTGATTTGTGCTCCGCCCCTTGCACCTCGACCAATTTCCAATTGAAAGGAACGCCTCGATTTGCCGCATCCTTCCGTGCATATTCATAAAAGAACTTGCCCCGCGCATAGCGATGGGAACCCTGCATTTCTGCACAACTATCATGACTCAACCATTTTGCATTCGGATCGTTGTCTTTAGTCCCCAGAGCGACCACGAGTTTTCTGGCATAACCTTTGTTGAGATTCTGCTGACTTTGAGAGATATTCGAGACACCACATGAATAATTATAGTTTTGATCCGGTAACAGATACCAACCCGAGTTGGCTGCCACTGCAGTCTCGATTCGATAGTCTGGAGACATCATTACCATTCGGTGTACAAATTGCCCACCAGCGGAATGGCCCTGCATACTATATTGACTGGGCGCTGCCGGAAATACACCTCTAACCAGATCAAAAATCTCTTCAATCGTGTTAAATGTCCAGTCCGACTCCGGTTGGATCTGTCCCTTGGAATTACGTACATTGCCACGGTTGTAGTGGCGCCCTTTCGGATAGTATTCTCTACTGAACTCGGGAGCGAGTATCAAGGCACCATGCAGGTCAGCATACGAGCGCCATTGGGCACGTACCGCTTTGGCATTCCGATCGCTGCTATGCATAGCAAAGATCACTTTACCGCCTTGTGTTGAAAATTTTGTTGGATTGTAATACCAAACTTTAACCGGCCGGCCCGTATTGTCACCCGTATCATGGTAGACCCAACAACCATATCCTGTTTGAAACTTCACTTGATCCTGGCTACAGGCTTGATCGTCTTGAGTCAAGGCTTTCAATGGAGTTGCCATCAACAATCCCCCGATCAATAGAAAAATGCCTGGATAGCACTGCAGTTTAAGACAGCTCATTACCCTCTCCTTGGTTACTACTAATCCAGCTCCTTCTAGTGTAATATCCTATATAAATCATACATTTAGACGAGGCCCATCATGAAATTGAGCTTAACTCCCTAGCCTCGCCCTGCGGCAAGCCACTCAAGCAACGATTGCGGCGTTGCAGCCCTTGGAAAGGGGACAGCAATTCCCGGCGGGCTGCGCCTTGCGCTCGCGACTTGAAATGCACACTTTATATAGGACACTACACTAGGTCACATGCCGCCGCAGTGCGGCATTTAAGCAGCGGATTAATCTCTGAAAACAGTTTAAATTACACACACGAGTCGTTCAGATTAACGCCAAGATTAATTTATCGAGATTTTAAATACTGTAACGAAGAACAAGAAACACTTAAGCAAAGGCATCTTTTCTGCCAAATTGTGACGAACATTTTGTCTATATATGGATGAGATCATGTACCAGCTCTATTAACTGAATAAGACCCGCAAGTGCCAGGAGGCTGTCGAAAAGGGCAAGACGATCTCCAGTAAGGTACGAAAATAGTAAAGGCCCACCATTACTAAACAATTCATCGTTACCACCTCTCGACAATGTCTTTCAGCTGGGCAACCAGTTCTTTTGTTAAATTCACTTGCTTACCCTTAGGATAAACATATAGCATCCGAATATGCTGATCATCGACAACCCCAGCGAACCGGGCACACCCTAATATTTCGCGCCATTTGGAAAGAGTGATACAAATCCCCACTTCGTTGTTTCTGTTAGACTCAAGAAATAATACAACCAATCAATCCAAGAGGTTTATCCATTTATCACCCTATAATTGTGTGGCCTATTGCTATCAGGCGGTTGATAACCGATAAATCTGCAACGAATACCCACTTACGCAGAACCACTTTCTACCTCGCCCTACGGCTTGAATGAATCGTAGAGCCTATGTCGCCACTTCTCGATATCTTCACCAACCACAGCCAATTCAGCCTTTGTTAACTTTGCTACTTTTAGGTAACGGCCAACAATCGGACTTGGCTTGTAGAGCTTGGTCCATCGAGATATGACTTCATCACCATGCCAATTCAAAGCCGTTTCTCGATCGACCTTAACGACGGTCTGTGTGTGATTATGCATGACGGCATAGGCGTAGAGGTCGATGGCGAACAGATCCGCCAGCAGTTTCATGCGATCAACGATCCACTGGCGTCGATGTTCCTAGCTTTTGCCGATATGGGTCTCCATACCGCAGAGAAAGGCGCGGCATACACAGCGCCATAATACGCATAATACGAGGACACTCACCTTTAAATCGTTGTTTTAAAAGCACTGTCATTTGATATAACCATGTGATTTTAATAGGCTTCAGACTATCCCAAACGGTGACTGTCCTAGTATTAGTCCGGTATTAATGTTGGAACTTATCATTCAAATTTTGCCCTGCCAGAGATGAAGGCACCCAAGTGCTGATCCACAAGACCGGATCGCGCTCGCCCTGCCCTCTCATTAAGCTTTTACAAAATGGGGTAGCTTCCGCATCGGCCACTCATACAAGAATTGATTGAGGCTGGGGCATGCGAAGATAAGCCTCAATGAGTGTTAACCGGGCCTAGGCCTGGTTATACCCAACACCTTCATTCGGTAGGTCAGGGTTGAAGGCTTGATTCCCAACAGGCCAGCTGCCCCGTCTGCACCCCACACCTGCCAATTGGTATGTCGCAGGGCGGCGATCAGATTGGCCTTTTCTCGCTCCCGCATCTCGGCTTCAGTGATGAAATCGGCCCCGTCCACCTGCGGTACAGCACTCGCATGCAGGTCATTAGCGCTGCTGTTATCTGGCAACGCCAGATCGAGTCGCACCCGACTTCCGCTGCTGAGGATTACCGCCCGCTCAATGACATTCCTGAGTTCACGGATGTTGCCAGGCCAGCTATGGGTCATGAGCTGTTTTACTTGTTGCTTCGATAGACGTATGGGATCACGGCCCAAATCCTTACAGATACGCACCAAAAAATGCTCAGCCAGAGGACCGATATCAACCTTGCGCTCACGCAAAGCCGGCACCCGGACCGGGAACACGCCCAACCTGTAGTAGAGGTCCTCCCGAAATCTACCGGCGGCCACTTCGTTTTCCAGATTGCGATTGGTCGCCGCCACAACCCGCACATCGACCTTGACGGT
>JARRQD010000011.1:2897-47978 GCA_037382205.1 Candidatus Thiodiazotropha sp. | reverse complement strand
AGGAGTCGTCGTGAACAGATTACTGATCGGTTTTGTCATCGGAGTGGCGCTATTTCATCTGCTGGATCGTCTACCAGGATTGATCTGGCTCACTGTATTTGTGGTTTTTCCACTGCTGTGGCGCTTCAGTTATTTGCGTCCATTGATGGCGATGGCGCTTGGTGCAGGCTGGTGTCTGCTCCATGTAAGCCTGATGCTGCAGCAGCTACCCCTGTCATTGGAGCGCACTGACATGATTCTGCAGGGAGTCGTCGAGACATTGCCGAATACCCAGGGTGGGATCACCCGTTTTCAGATGCGTGTCAGCACACTGCAGGCCGAAAGCGGTCAGTTGTGTGATCTTTCCCGTGTTCAGCTGAGTTGGTTTGGTGCGGCGAAAGACCTGAGTGTTGGTGATACCTGGCGTTTTAAGGTCCGGTTGATAAGACCCCGGGGGAATCAGAATCCAGCGGGGTTCGAGCATGAAAAGTGGCTGTTTGTGCAACGGATCCAAGCCAAAGGTTATGTTCGAGACTGGTCAGGCAATCGCCGGATCGATCGCGGTCAGTTCCTGCCCAGTGTCGGATGGTTACGTCAAGGCATTGCCCTTGGTATAGATAGCGCAACGGATGAGCCAGCGGCCGCAGCGCTACTCAAGGCGATTGCGGTAGGCGATAAGCGGGCGATTGACCATCAGGCCTGGGATCTGTTTACCCGCACAGGCACCAACCATCTGATCGCTATCTCGGGATTGCATGTTGGACTGGTTGCCGGTTGGTTGCTGTTGGTCGGCGCCTGGTTGTGGCGGCGCAGCGCCAGGCTCTGCTTGATGTTACCAGCGCTGAAAGCCGGTGCAATCGTTGCTCTGCTCGGGGCCGCAGTCTATGCCGCCTTGGCTGGATTCACACTGCCAACCCAGCGTGCTCTGATTATGCTGGTGGTTACGCTTGGGGGGCTGATTCTGGGCTATCGGATACCGTTTGGACGAAGCCTACTGCTGGCCCTCTTTTTGGTGGTATTGTTTGATCCGTTGGCCATTCTGAGTCATGGGTTTTGGCTCTCATTTACTGCCGTGGCAGTCATTTTATGGGCTATCGGTGGTCGCCTTGCCGCCTGGCGCAGCTGGCGCCAGGGCGTTCAGGTACAAATCTCGGTCAGTTTGGGGTTGCTACCGCTGTTAGCGCTGTTTTTTAGCCAGATTTCCCTGATATCCCCCCTGGTGAATCTGTTTATGGTGCCTTGGTTCAGTCTGCTGCTTGTGCCATTGACCTTGATCGGCTTGCCCCTGTTAATGTTGCCTCAAATAGCTGCTATCTGGTTCTTAATGTTGCAATTTCTATCTCAAATCACCTTGCAGGTGCTGGCCTGGTGTTCGATGCAGCCTTTCGCCATGCTTGACCTGTCTGTGCCGAGTCTGCCGATGTTAGGGGCTGTTATGCTTGGCTGTCTGTTGCTGTTGGCGCCACCAGGTCTGCCAGGACGTGGTTTAGGAATACTACTTTGTACCCCAATGTTGTTTGTTGCCACCGAGCGACCAGCAGAGGGGGAAATCTGGTTTACCTTGTTGGATGTGGGGCAGGGGTTGGCCTGTCTGATTGAGACCAGCAACCATGTTTTACTCTATGATACAGGGCCGGGCAGGGCGGTTACTGACTCGGTGATTATTCCATTGCTCAGATCCAGAGATTATCAGAGAATCGATAGACTGGTTGTGAGCAATGGTGATCAGGATCATATGGGTGGTTTTGAGTCGTTGCAGAGCGTCATTCCGAGTGAAGACGTTTTGGCCGGTGAAGCAGAGATGATTGAAAGGGCTCGGGCTTGTCAGGCTGGACAGGTATGGGACTGGGATGGTGTTCATTTTCAAATACTCTATCCGACAGCTGGGCAGAAAATTGAGGGCAGTAATAATCGCTCTTGTGTTCTGAAAATCGCTAGCAACGGATGGTCTATTCTAGTGCCCGGGGATATCGAATGGGCGGCTGAAGCTGCGTTGCTGCAAACGATTCCCCAGCAGCTCGGATCCGATATACTCGTTGCGCCGCACCATGGTTCGAACAGCTCGTCAACAGCTGAGTTTGTGACGGCGGTTGGCCCTCAATGGGTTCTATTTTCAACGGGCTACGAAAACAGCTATGGTTTTCCTAACCATGAGGTGGTTCAGCGCTGGCAGGATCAGGGCGCCAAATTGTTGGATACAGCTAAGGTCGGCGCCATTGAGTTTCGATTGCTGCCGGGAGAGAAACATTCGATGCCCCGTCTATATCGGGAGGTGAATCGACGCTACTGGCAGCCGTGAGGTATTGCTCTGAGGCATCCCAGGATCGTTAAGCAGACCGCCATTGAACCTAAAAAAATCAGTTGACCACTCCATTTTGATAGCAGGTGTTTGATTATGATGAAAATCGCTTCGATGGTCATGGTCACCTACTGGGTGAATCACGCTACAGGAATAGCACGCTATTCCGCGTCGTTGCGCGCCGTGCAGGGATGCACAAGTGTCGCGGGCACATGGATGTGCAGGAGCGACCCTTGCCCTGCACCACCACAAGCGCACCCTTCACGCTGTTCAACTGATCTTTTTAGGTTGAAGCGTCTATCATTCGATAAAAGCTTGTAATTGCTGCAACAATTGTTGCTGGCGAGTATCATGTCGGGATTGTGAAGAATTTTATGAAAAGTCAGAGAAGGGAAAGGATAAGTGTTTGAACTTGTAAAGTCGGGTGGCTGGTTGATGCTGCCTATTATTGCCTGTTCTGTTGTTGCATTGGGGATTGTCATTGAGCGATTCTGGTCCTTGCAGCGCAAAAGAGTCATGCCGGACTATCTGATGAAACAGATATTGCAGTTGCATCAGGAGAAGAAACTCAATCTGGCTGATCTGGAGAAGCTGAAAAGCAGCTCACCACTTGGCCGGATATTGTCCGCCGGACTGGTTAACCGAAATCACGATAAGGATGTCATGAAAGAGGCGATTGAAGAGGTTGGTCGTCAGGTAGTTCATGAGCTGGAAAAGTACCTCAACACATTGGGGACGATTGCTTCCATCTCACCGCTGCTTGGTTTACTGGGAACAGTGATCGGCATGATCAAGGTCTTCAGTGTGATTGTGACGGCTGGTGTCGGTGATCCAGGTGTATTGGCTGGTGGCATCTCGGAGGCGTTGATCACTACAGCAGCCGGACTCTCTGTCGCCATTCCCAGTTTGATGTTCCACCGATATTTCACGGGTCTCATCGATCAGCTGGTGATCGGCATGGAAGAGCAGGCCTTGAAAATGGTCGAAGTCATACATGGTGAAAGAGAGCACTGAGATGAATTTCAGATCGAAAGCTCGAAAATCGCCAGAGGTGGACATCACCCCCCTCATCGATGTGGTGTTTCTACTCTTGATATTCTTTATGGTATCGACCACTTTCGAACATGAGAGCCAAATCCTCATCGAACTGCCTGAGGCGACCGGTGAGGAGATGCAGCGAGAGAAGCAGCAGTTGGATATCACCATCAATATTGCTGGCACTTTTTTTGTCGATCAACGTGAAGTTGTCAATACTGAGATAGAGACCTTGAAATTGGCGATCAGCAAAGCTGTGGGCGAGCGGGGCAATATACCGGTCATCATCAATGCCGATGCACATACACCACATCAATCGGTGATGACGGCGATGGACGCAGCCAGTCAATTAGGTTTAACCAAAATGACCTTATCAGCGCACAAGCCTAGCGTGGAGTGAGGGTGCTCTGGCTTTGAATCCAATTCAAGCGTCCTGGCAACGACGGCAGCCTCTCAGCTATCTGCTACTACCACTGAGTGGGCTGTTTTGTCTTCTGGTTGCTCTGAGACGAGGGCTCTATCGGTGGGGCTGGCTAAAGAGTCATGCGGTAGCTTGCCCTGTTATCGTTGTTGGTAACATTACCGTAGGTGGTACGGGCAAGACGCCGTTGGTGATCTGGTTGGCGCAAAAGCTTACCGAGTGGGGCTTCAAACCTGGCATCATCACCCGTGGTTATGGTGGTCAGTCGGAACAATGGCCTTGTGAAGTGACTGCCGATTCGACACCTCAGCAAGTGGGTGATGAGGCAATTTTACTAAAACGTCACACTGAATGTCCTGTATTTGCCGGTGCGGAGCGACCGATGGTTGCGAAAAAACTGCTCTCAAATTACCCCTGTGATGTGATTCTATCCGATGATGGCTTGCAGCATTATGCCCTTCAGCGGCAACTTGAAATTCTAGTGATCGATGGAAAGCGACGTTTTGGCAACGGCTTTTGTCTGCCAGCCGGGCCGTTGCGGGAAACTGAGAAACGAATCAAGCAGGTCGATCTGGTGATTGTTAATGATGATGTTGGAGAGGGTGAATATGGCATGTCAGTGATTGGCGATACGGCCTGCCCAGTGGCTGGCGGACGCTGCAAACCATTGACCGAGCTACTCAAAACTGAAGTTGATGCAATCGCGGGTATCGGTAATCCTGAACGCTTTTTCAGCATGCTTGAATCCTCTGGACTGAGTATAGGACGGCATCCATTTGCCGATCATCATGCTTTTTCCAGCGATGATCTTGCCCCTTTCAGCCAAAAGACGGTTCTCATGACTGAGAAAGATGCGGTAAAGTGCGAAAAGTTCGCCCAATCCAATCACTGGTACGTGCCCGCAACCGCCAGTGTGTCGGCGGACTTTGAACATCAACTCAAGACTAAGGTGAAAAGGCTCTTAGATGGATAGAAAACTGCTTGATATTTTGGTTTGTCCGGTGTGTAAGGGGAAGCTCCTCTATATGAAGAAAGAGCAGGAGTTGATCTGTCGCGCCGATCGGCTGGCCTATCCGATACGTGATGATATTCCGGTGATGCTCGAAGAGGAGGCCCGGAAAATTCCAGCCGATGAAGCGCTCCCCGAAGGCTGATTGATATGAAATTCAAGGTTGTTATACCCGCCCGATACGCTTCCGTTCGCTTACCGGGTAAACCTCTGTTGGAAATTGCCGGTAAACCGATGATCCATCATGTATTCGACCGTGCGGTGGAGAGCGGTGCCGATCAGGTAGTAGTGGCGACTGACAACGAACAGATCGCCGACGTTTGCCGGGCGTTTTCTGCCGATGTCTGCATGACATCCGCAGAGCATCGCAGTGGCTCCGATCGAATTGCTGAAGTGGCAGCACAAAGGAGCTGGGGGGATGATGAGATCATCGTCAACCTGCAAGGGGACGAGCCCTGTATGCCGGCTGAGTTACTCAGCCAGGTTGCTGAAGATATGAGTCAGCACGGCGCGGCAGGTGTCACTACCCTTTCTGCTCCAATCACAGAGCGTAAAATGTTGTTTGATCCCCATGTGGTTAAGGTGGTGACAGACATGCAGGGCTATGCGCTCTATTTCAGTCGTGCTCCGATCCCCTGGCATCGGGACGAGTTCATCGAGGCGGATAGTTTGCTACCCGCAGACACAGGTTTTGCGCGTCATATCGGTCTCTATGCCTATCGAGCCGGCTATCTGGCCAAGTATGTTGCTTGGAAGAGGGCGCCGATTGAGCGGGCTGAATCCCTTGAGCAGCTCAGAGTGCTCTGGCATGGTGGTCGTATCCATGTCAGTAATGCCAGGATGGAGCCTGGACACGGTGTTGATACACGTGATGACCTTCAGCAGGCTGAAGAAAGTCTCAAGGGATGAAAATATAAACAGTGTAAATTATCTCGACGACTCGCCATAAATGGGTCATTTAACTCACTTTATTTTAGGAATGAGAGGTGTATTTGTCGAAATATTTTACACAAAAAAATTATTATACAGTGATATTTATAGGAAATATTTTCTAACTATATGTTTAATAAAGAATATTATAAATATGGCACAAACCCTGCAAAGACAAGTCTCAGTGTTGGCTTAGCAAGACAATTGTGACGTGTTCATCATAATTCAAATTTGTTTAATTCATCGAGATCTAAACACTATTTGAATAGCTCCGAAGATGTGATCAGAAGGCACAATAATAATGGGTTTTTATATGGTATTGGCAAAGGATCAACTGGGAAGCAACGCTTTTATGGGGAGCTCCACTCTGAAGCTCGCATCATCTCAATTTCCTAAAGAGGAGAGCGGGATAGAATCCGGAGTTTCGATCAATGAAAACCTCAGGCTGACCAATCAACATATCAAGGATGGTCTCTCCTGTATCAGCCAGATCCAAAAGGGTGCGCATCTCCACGTCTCCTCAGAGGAGCTTGAAAGAAAGCGTATTTCCCGTGAACTCCATGATGGTCTTGGTCAACTGCTCACCAGCATGAATTTACATGTACAACGTTGTCTTGATGTTTCTGGTGACAAGCAACCTGAGCAGCAAAATCAACAACAAGAGTCCCTGGAAGTCGTCTCATCGATGATCAAACAGGCGATGTCCGAAGTGAGATCGATCTGCAGTGCAATTCGTCCTGCCATTCTCGATGATTTAGGTGTGGTGCCTGCCATCTCCTGGCAGTGTCGCCAGATTAGCAAAGTCTGTTCCGATACCCAGGTGGTTACCGATTTCGATGTGGATGAAGACTCTATCCCTGAAGATTATAAGAGTGTTATCTATCGTATCGTTCAGGAATCACTGAATAATGCGATTAAATATTCAAAAGCGACAGCCATCCGTGTTTCATTGCTACAGGCTCATAATGCAATCCACCTGCTGGTTGTCGATGACGGGGTTGGTTTTGATCCCTCTGATATTCAGGGTAAGTTGGGTATGGGGCTGGTTGGCATGCGTGAGCGAGCCGAGTCGGTTGATGGCAGAATCAGGATCGATTCCGGTGTGGATCAGGGTGTACAGATCCGCGCATCCTTTCCTTTGTAAATTCCTAGATCAGCGATTGATTAAACCCTTCTCCAGCGCATAAGTGGTCAGTGCTGAAACGTTGTGCAGATCAAGTTTTTTCATCAGATTGGCGCGGTGTTTCTCAACGGTTTTTACACTGATACATAGATAGTCAGCCATACTTTTGTTGGTGTGTCCTTCAGCAATCAACTTTAAAATTTGACGTTCTCTCTGAGTAACTGTGTCCCAGCGGGTGAGGGGTTCATTGTTGACATTGTTGGTTTGCAGATAGCTGTTGACAACTTTTTCCGTTATCTCCGCGCTCAAGTAGGTCTTACCACTCAATACACGCTCAGCCGCTGTCATTAACTCATTCTGGGTGGCATCTTTGAGCACATAACCGTTGGCGCCTGCTTTAAGGCTTGCCAATACATACTCCTCCTCGTTGTGCACCGTCAGCACCAGGGTTTTGATCTCAGCATCCCGCTCTTTTATCTCCCGTATCGCATCCATGCCATTCATGCCGGGCATGTTCAGATCCATAATCACCAGGTCAGGTTTCAGCTCAATGACGCGACGTATTGCATCACGGCCATTATCTGCTTCACCAACCACTTCGAACTGGAGATTGGATATCAAGAGAGCCTTTAAACCGGCACGCAGAATATTATGATCTTCTGCGATGATGATTCTTTTCTTGTCGCTGTTCATTGCTTGCTGAATCTACCTTCAACTCATTTTAGGTTTGAATCCTTTACGCATCTTGTTCCAACAATTATTCAGACAAGTTTAGGTGTGATTGCATGTGATGCAAATATTAACTCTGTCTATCTACTTTATGGTGCTATTTACTGCTATTCACCATGACACAAAATGTTCATTGAATAAACCATAAAATCATCACTATCGCCAGCTTAATAATCTACTGATTCAGTGTGCTTGATCCAGTTGCATCATTACTACCGTTCAAAAGTCAACTTTTAGTGCATTTTTCTTTGCTTTTTATGATTTTAAGTTTTCATAGGAAGACTCTACATCCTATCTGACAACCCTACCTTTCAGGGTAGGGTTATTCCTGACATTAAAATACTGGGTTATCTCCTTTTCCAGTAGGGGCTTGCATAGAGAAATAGCGTAGTTTCACGCAAAGCCAACCCTTATATAGACAGATAGACTTTGGCCTAAGTACTGGTAATGGGGCTGAAGGATCATATGACTTGGTCAGATGAGCCCCGGGAAAGTTGAATGACCGTAAGGGGTCTGGAGAAAAATCCATGATAAATGAAGATCAGGGTTACATGAACAGAGGACTACAGATATTTGTTTTTCTGTGTCTCTTATTTTTGGTTACCACACTGAACGCAGCCTCATTGACAATCAATGTGGTTGATCAGTCAGGTAGCCCAGTCAATGGTTTCCGCTGGATGCTTGAGCGGGATAATACCTTCCCTGTTGATCCTGCAAACCCTGGAACAACGGCTGATGAGTTACTCTCACTCGGCTTTCATCCCAGTAACCACGATGTGGGTGTGGCAACTGATGGCAGCTCATTGACTGGGAATAGTGATACGGATCAAGCTGATGTTGCAGATCTCATCGGTGCCGGCCGTTATTATCTATCTGTTTATCCTTACAGTGGGTATAGCATTAGCGGTGCTCCAGTTGACCTTCGAACCACAACAGCCGGACAGGTCACTGTGACAGTGCAGCAGCAACCGATTCCTACCGCTCAAATCTCAATTTATCTATTTGAAGATAAGCATCCTATTAATGGCGTTCCTGATCTTCCTGAAGAGCAGAATGATGGCAGTGTTGACTGGACAGAATTTAGTTTGTTTCTCGAAGAGCCGGCGGGGCGTTATGGCATAGCCGGTGGACAGGTGATTCAGGATGCCTTCGGCAATCCACTTGGCACCAATTACGATCAGACCTGTGCAACAAGTACTCCTACTGGTACCACTGGTGATGCACCAGATCCTGGCGGCCAGATTATTGCTACATGCCTCGATGCAGAGGGTAATCCTATTGTTACTGAGCTGGGTGATGGTACGCTCCATCCAGACGCTGACGGGTTTCTGTCCGTTAAAAATCTTGCCCCTGCCAAGTATGGTATTGTTATTATCCCACCGCCAAATCAAGCTTGGCAGCAGACTAGCACCATTGAGGGTACTAAAGTCATCGATGCCTGGGTAAAGGCAAACGAACCAGCTGTATTTGTAGAATTTGGCATTCCCGGACCTCACGTTTTCGTGGGTTTTGTACAGCCCTTTAACGATATGCCGGCTGCCCAGCAGGGAGAGCAGGTGGCAACTGTCAGTGGCATGGTTAATGACATGCATATGTCGCGTAGTCCGGCGACCACTTTTTTCAGCGGCCGTCCTTTCCCCGCTTGTTGGGTAGCCATTAACCAAGTTGGTGAAGGTGGCGCCCTGGGACGAGCCGTGTATGCAGATGCATGTGGTCCCGATAGTGACTTCTCTATTGATCTTGTTCCACCAGGCCAATATCAATTGGCGATTTGGGATTCCAATCTGGATGTGGTGTTTGGCTCGATGATGTTTACTGTGGATCCCGTTGGCGGATCCTGTAATGGTGGCGCAGTGGCTTCCTGTAGTTTTGGTGAGGTGCCTGTTTTCAACTGGTTTTCACGTCTCAACACTGGCATCTTTAACGATAAAAACCAAAACGGTTTTTGGGAACCGCTCGGTGAAGATGGTATTGCCGATACCGCAGATGATGAGAACGGCATTGGTCCTGAGAGTCAGGATGTCAGTCTGCGCTGGCGTGATGGCACCATCTATCAGAACTTTCCGACAGATGGGGAAGGCCTGGCGCCATTCGATGAATTCTTTCCCTTCTTTCACTGGTTGGTGGCAGAAGTCAGCTTTGCCAATAAGAAGGCCACAGGCGCCACTTTTGTAGTGGATGCCGGCGGTGAAGTACGAGCAGATGGAGGCTGGGACGATCCCACATTTGATGAACTCAATCCACAGGGTCAATGTGAGGCCCGCGGTACCGGTTACAGCGATATCGTAATCTCCGCGACGGATAACCGTGGCGTAATCGGTGACTGCCTGGGTTCTGATGATGGCGTCAACTGGGTTGTTGAGAATGCTCGCCAGATGATCAATCCGAATACCAACAATAACCTTTCGCGTACAGAAACGGGGGCGGTTTTAACTCAGGGTGTTCAAGGTTTTCTTGGGCAGACCAGTGTGATGCAGTTTGGTAAAGTCGATTATACCATCGATACACCTTTCGATTTCACATCCTTTCCTCCAAGAGTCTCTCAATACGTAGGTGAGAACGGAGGTATCTCCGGTATTGTCTATTATGCCACCACTCGAGCTGAAGAAGATCCGCAATTCGCAGTAGCGGAGGAGTGGGAGCCCGGTGTGCCACGGGTCCAGTTGGCCCTCTATGCGGATGGTGATATCAACTGTCCTCCTTTAACGAATTTCCCAAGTGATCCTTGCGACCTGGACTGGAACGGTAATGGTCAGCAGGACCCTGATGATGGCGAGATCGAGGATATCAACGGTGAGCCCGGCATTCAGCGCGCTGACGTCGATAATCATCCGTTGGGTAACTTTCCTGGCCCTGAGGATGTGGATTACAATGGAAATGGTCAATTTGATCTAGGCGATGCGCTGCAGGTTACACACACCGACAGCTGGGATGACAGTCTACCTACTGGTTGTCAGGGAACCAACAATCCACCCGGCTCCGTGGTTAGTCCGGCAATTGATGACCAGCGTTGTTTTGATGGTTTGAGAAGTTTTAATCAGATTCGTCCGGCGGTGTTTGATGGTGGCTTCGCTTTTGAAGACTACGATCTGGCTCACTTGGCATCGATTCAGGCGGCCACTGGCTACAATGCGGCGACTGTGGCTACTAAGTTGGCAGATTTCTATAATGATTTGTTTACAGGTTTCCCGGAATTGAATCTTCCTGAGGCCTGGTTACTCCCCGGTGACTATATTGTTGAATCGGCGACACCAGCCGGATACAAACTGGTCCGGGAGCACCATAAGAATGTCGACTATGGCGATGACTACATCCCCTCACTACAGGCGTTTCCTGCCAGCTGCGTCGGCGAGAGGGTTGCAGTACCTCCCTATCTGGCAATAGCGACCAGGGATGGCAGTGGTGCAGCTGACCAGGTTATTCCCGGTATGGAAGATGGCACAGCGCCTTTTGCTGGCGAATTAAGACCACTCTGTGATCTCAAGCATGTGCCACTCTCCGCCGGTCAGAATGCGGCGGCTGAGTTCTTCCTGATGACCGATGTGCCTAAAGCGGGCAACATCTCCGGGATGATCCTCAACGATCTGGCCAATGAGTTCAATCCGAACTCACCCCAATTCGGTGAGAAGTTCGCTCCGACCAATGTGCCGGTCGCCTTCTATGATTGGAACGGTAATGAGATTAATCGGGTCTATGCGGACGAGTATGGTCGCTACAACCTGATGGTGGCTTCCACCACCACAGCGAACTTGCCGATGCCTTCGGGTATGTCGCCTAACATGCTGGTCTCCTGTATGAATGATGCGGGCCCGATAGCGAACCCAGAGTTCAGTGGCACGGTGGGTGATGGTGTTGATGCTGCAGGCAACCCTGAGTTCATTATCGATCCAAACTTTGATTCTCAGTACAGTCAGTTCTGTTACACCTTCCAATATATGCCCGGAACCGTCACCTATCTGGACACCCCGGTGGTACCCGTTGCGGCATTTGCCGGGCCAGATCAATTTGCACTCGATTGTGAAGCACCGACACAGACGCCTGCGATCTCTTCTGTGCTGCGTGAGACGGTGCCTGTTGGTGGTGTTGAAGGTCCTTTTGTTATCGTTGACACGGGTGAGAACATCATCATCAATGCCAAAGGTCTTACTGCTGTACGCAACCCGGAATGGGCTGAAGGCGATCCACTTGCCGAGCAGATGATCGATCGTGATTATGGATTTGGTACTACGGTTGGCACTGTCTTTGTACAAGATCGCGACGGCAACGAACTCGGTGTTAACGGAGCGCGTCTTGCCTTGGGTGTTACGACTTGGAGTGACAACACCATTGTCGCTTCAACCGCCGGCTTGGCGGCAGGCGACTATCAACTGCTGGTTGAACACGGCAATGGCAGTGTCTCACCGATGGGTGTCACCCTGACAGTGGGTATCGCTGAAGGCGTTGGTGTTCGTGGTGACGCAAATCAGAATAATCCTAACAACCAATACAATGTCGTCAATGTTCCTAGTACTCAGTACCCGACAATTCAGGATGCCATAGGCAGCCTGGAGAACAATCTAACGGGTGTTCGCGCCGGTGATCTGATCATCGTTAAGCCCGGTATCTACAATGAGATGGTGATCATGTGGAAGCCGGTCAAGTTGCAAGGCTTTGGCGCCGGTGCGGTGACCATCAATGCCAGACAAACTCCGACAGAAAAGGTTATTGCCTGGCGTCAACTGGCTTCCAGACTGGTCGGTGAAGGTTTGATTGATCAGCTGCCTGGTCAATTAGTTGCCGTACCTTTCTTAGGCGGGGTAGAAGGAGCGCTTGGCGCACCGATCTTCCCGACAGAGGAGGGTGCCGGCATCTTGGTGGCTGGTAAGTGGTCCGGTCAGAACCGATTCCGTCGTAATAACAGAAACCGCTTTGCGCGTATCGATGGGTTCACCATTATTGGTGCAAGTACAGGTGGAGGTATCGTGGCCAATGGCTATATCCAGTGGCTGAACATATCGAATAACCGCATCACATCAAACTCCGGTTTCTATGGGGGTGGCATCCGAATCGGTCACACCACTCTGTCTCATGAAGTTACTGGGGAGGATGATGATTTCTTCAGGCGTAGTTATAACCGCTGGTTGAGAGATCAGGCTGAAAATGGCTTCGTGGCCTACGATGATGCCTTTGCCGACAATATGAACATCCATCACAATGAGATCCTTAAGAATGGTGGACTGAATGGTGCCGGCGGTGGTATCTCCATACACACAGGCGCTAATAACTATCGTGTTCGCAGCAATCTGATTTGCGGTAACTTCTCAACAGGCGATGGTGGGGGTATCGGGCATTTGGGGCTCTCCCGTGGTGGTCGTATCCTCGATAACACCATTATCTTTAATGAGAGCTTCAGTCAGACTCCTGGCAGTAAACCTGCCGGTGCCGGTATTTTTGTCGGCGGCCTGGCTGGGTTGCGTGTCGATCAAGAGACGGGTCTAACCCTCTCTCCAGGTGCTGGGAACGTCAACATCGACGGCAATCAGATCCGGGGTAATCTGGCTGGTGCCGGTGATGGTGGCGGTATCGCAATGCTGAGTGTCAATGGTGAGGATATCGCCCAGGATCCAGAGCGCTTCGGACGTTGGTATCGAGTGATCGTCTCCAACAATATCCTGACGAACAATGTCTCAGGACTTGCCGGTGCAATCTCGCTGGCGGATAGTGTCAAGACCTACATTCGTTACAACACCATCGCAAACAACGATTCAACGGCAACCGGTTCGCAGGCGTTTGGCGTAGATCCCAATCAATCGATCGCAAAACCAGCCGGTGTTGTTGCACGTTATCACAGTGCAACCATGAGAGCTCTTACAGAACGCTATGTAGAAGAGTTCCCTGGCTCGCGGTTAGATGAGGACAATGTTAACAATCGTAGTGATGAGCGGATAACATTCTCTGATCCGATCCAATTGTTTGACAATATCATCTACCACAACCGTTCCTTCTACTGGCGGAATACAGATGATGCAGACACCATCTTGATTGAGAGTGGTCTGGTGCCTGCCACTTGTGATAACACCAGCAATAGCAACTGCGATATTGCGAACGTAAACGTGGAAGACTACACCCAGGATCTGGCGGTGCTAAACGGACACACCATCAATCCGGTTCATCCACAGTTTGGTGACATGCTGCTGCGCCCACTGCGTAACGTCTTACAGACCGGTGCCTCAGCCTTCAACAATACTTATATCCAAGGCTATAGCACAGCAAACAACGACGAGCAAAATATGCTTGGTCCTCTGTTTGTTAACGGTCGTTTTAATGAGGATCGTGATGCACTGCTCTTCCCTGAGTTCAAAGTACTGCAAGTGGCAGGTGCATTCGATGAAGGCGGTAACTTCCTGCAGGTCAACTTCGGTCCGCTCTCTCTACTCGATATCGACGGCAATGCCGCAACTGCGGATGGCAATATCGATTATCACCTCGCAGCCGGGACAAACCCAGCTGTTGATTCGGCTGCTGGGAATGCTAACGGTATCTACGCAACTGACATCGATGGTGACGCAAGACCGCAAGGCGCCAGAACCGACGCCGGTGCTGATGAGAGGTTGTAATCATGAAAATTATCGATACAAACGTAACTGAAAAGCAGCGGTCTACCAGCATTTTTCAGAAACATACATCTGGTGAGTCAGGCGCTTACAAAATGATGAGGAGTAAACGCCCAATGAAACTACTAAATAAGCACACCCTCGCAGGTGCAATTAGCCTGGCACTCTTGGCGGTTTCCGGCCAGGCCAACGCCGTTGTCAATGTCCAGTGCCCTGGCGATAACAATGGGGACGCAACTTGGACCGGAGGGGAAGTCGAGCCTGCCGATACCAAGTGTATGCATCTGATCGCTGGCGACAGCTTTACGACGATGTCCGATGGTAATCCACTTTACAGTTTCGGCTTTGGTGATAAGACCGGCATACCGCCTGATCAGGTTATTGCAGAAGGTATCCTTAGTGGCGAGTGGCCAGGGCCAACCATCGAGTTAGATGAAGGTGATCAGTTTTACCTCAATCTGACCAATGTGGGAACGGTGGTTCGACCTGACCTGTTCGATCCCCATACCGTCCACTTTCACGGTTTTCCTAATGCCTCGGCGGTATTTGATGGGGTTCCCGAGGTTTCCATCGCTATTAACATGGGATCGACCCTGACCTACTACTACAACATTGTCGAGCCTGGCACCTATCTCTACCACTGCCATGTGGAAGCCACCGAGCATATGGAGATGGGCATGCTGGCCAATCTCTATGTTCATCCGATACAGGATGAGTTGGGTTGTTACACGCTGGGTGCAGACGATCCATCTACGCCGAATATCTACGATCCTGTCAAAACGCCGAATCTAACCGCTTGTGGTATTGCGCCTCGTGCAACCGGTGGAGAAGGTGGTTACGTCTACAACGATGGCGATGGCTCTACCGCTTTCGATAAGGAAAAAGCGATCCAGTTAGCGAGTTTTGATCAAGTTTTCCATGATGCCAGCCTGTTTGTACAACCCTTGCCATTTGCACTGCTGAGTGGCAACTATCCGCAATTCAACGGCAGAGGTTATCCCGATACGGTCAATCCTGGCGCATTACCCGCGCCTGTTGATGCCACAGATCCAGTAGCGGACCCTGATGGCTTGGCTGGCGGTAAGGTAACCGGCAATGTTGGAGAACTCTTGACCGATGGTGCGGTTACACAGCTGATCGGTTCCAGCATCGAACTGGATCGTAACAGTGGTGAACGGCGCCTGCTGCTGCGTCTCTCCAATGTCGGTCTGGATCGATTCTGGACCATCACAGCAATGGGGTTGACGATGAAGGTTGTGGGAACCGGTGCACGACATATGCGGGGTGTCGATGGCAAGAACATCTATAAAGAGGCCGCATCGCACAACTTTGGCGGAGGTGAGACGCTGGACGTCATCATCGATACCACCGATGTTGCCCCTGGTACCTACTTCTTGCATGCCACCGAAGTGCATCAAATGAGTAATGCAACCCAGATGGATGGTGGCATGATCACTGAGATTGTCATCAACTGAGCCCGGCCGAACTAGGAGATGAGATTAATGAAACAACTACTCAAACAACCTGGACGGCTTATGGGCCTCCTATTTTTGGGCGCCAGCAGTGCACTGACTGTACAGCAGTCTCAGGCGGCACACGATATCCGTGGTATCTCGCAAGGTGCCAATGGTGTGTTCAACCTCTATGCCTACCCATTCAATATGAATCTGCCGGAAGGCACCAGTCTCTACATGTGGGGCTTCGGTGATCTGGATCTGGGGGAGGAGACGAGCACCTCACACGACGAGGGTAACAACTACCAACTGCCGCAATATCCCGCACCAACCCTGATCGTAACAGAGGGTGAAGATGTAACCATTAACCTGGTCAACTACGGTGTGCCGGATAATATTTCAGTTGAGGTGACTGGCCATCAGATCACTTCTCAATGCATCGATATTCCTGATCCCGGCGGCGCCACGCCAACAACGGGCGCGACAAACTGTACGCCAGGCCGCTTCACCAATGAAGCCGCTGTGGGTCAGGCCGTGAGTTATCGCTTTACTGCGGGGTCACCTGGCACTTATGTCTACCACAGTCTGGCAGGCGCCAACCCTGGTCTGCATACAGAGATGGGGCTGGTGGGTGCGATGATCGTCAGGCCGGCGGATTTTGACCCGGTCAACAATCGGACCGCCTATGGTGCAGGCACAGCAACCGAATACGATCAGGAAAACCTCTATCTGATGACTGAGATCGATCCGGATATCCATATCCAGATGGAGAAGGGGCATGTTAACCACTTCACCAATACCGACCGCTATGCCAAGGTTTGGTTTATCAATGGAAGGGTCTTTCCCGATCTTTTTCAAGGGGACTACAACACGCTATTCCCAAACCAACCTTATGAGTCCCTTGTGATGGCGCATCCAGGTGACCATGTGTTGGTGCGCAGTGTCAATGCCGGCCAGGATCCACACCCCATGCACTACCATGGCGAAAACCTTCGCTTCATCGGTCGTGACGGTAAGATGCTCAGCTCTGACGGTTTGGTCTCCAACTTGGGTCGCTCCGATAATACCATCAACTCTGCACCTAAGCAGACGGTTGATGCCCTATGGTCCTGGACAGGTAAAGACCTGGGTTGGGATATCTATGGCCACGATACTGGCCACAACTGTATCGACGTCAGTCCCCGTGATGGATACGCCGATGCAGGATCTGACTACCCTGGTGAATGGTGTAATGACCACGGCAAGCCAATCCCAGTTTCACTGCCGGGTGTCGGTGACCTGACTCTAGGTGGCTGGTGGAGTGGCAGTCCTTTCCTGGGTGACACCGGAGACCTGCCTCCTGGTGAAGGTGGCTTAAATCCCTTCGGCGGCTATTTCCTGGTATGGCACTCCCATGCTGAAAAAGAGCTGACTACCTTTGATATCTTTCCCGGCGGAAGCCTGGGTTCTGTCGTTGTGCTGCCTCCTAGTACACCTATCTATTAATCGGGAGGGCACAATCATGAAAAGGTCTAATACCATGAAGCGAACACTGAAACCGATCGTAGTCGCCTGTGCTCTGGCTGTTGCCGCTGGACAGGCGAATGCATTGGATGTCTATCTCATTGCGAAAGAATTCACACTGGATCTGCCAGGTGTCCCGGCTGCGGAGGATCCCACCATGTGGGGTTATGCACTGGATCCTAATGGCGCCTGTTACAACAGTGGATCACCCGATGTGGCCGGTGCAGACTGTACTGGTCCGGTCGCGAGTGCGCCAGGACCAAGGATTAGTATCGATCCAACAGACACCGACCTGAATATCTTTCTGACCAATATGTTGCCGGAAGAGACATCGATAGTCATTCCCGGTCAACCACTGCCCAGTTCCGCCGGACAGATGGGGCCAACCTGGAATGACGGTGTTGCCCGCAGCAGTCGTGGCAGCGATCTCAGCCTGAAGATGCGTTCATACGGTCTAGAGGCGCCGGCTGGCGGCACTCAACAGTATAACTGGACGGCAGCAAACGGGAATCCCATCGATAACAGTGGTACTTTTATCTACCATACAGGCACTATTCCTCAGAAACAGCTCTATATGGGGCTGTATGGTGTCGCTACCAAAGACTTGGATGCAGGCAATCTGCTTTATGATGTCAGAACTGATCTCACCGGTGATGAGGTTAGCTACGACAATGAAGTCATCCTCTTCTACCATGATATCGATACAGCATTTAATGCGGAAGTCGTTGCCGGCACACTGGAGTCTGCTATCCATCGTCATCCCAATTGGTATTTGATCAATGGACAACCCTACCAGGCAGGCTATCCGGCAATCGTCACTGATGAAGATGGTTTAAATCCATTGACCACAGCTGGTCCGACACTGTTACGCTTTGTAAGCGCAGCTACCGAGAAACATGTACCGGTTTTACAGGGGCTCTACGGTACAATCCATGCCGAGGACGGCATCCCATATACTTATGAGGATGATACTGGTATCCATGCTGCGCCTGTTCAGCAGTACTCAGTTGGCCTGCCTCCATTAAAAACCAAAGATGTCATCATTCAGCCAACCCACAGTGGTCAGTATGCGGTCTATGATGGTAATGGCAACATGACCAATCCGAGTGATCCTGAAGATTTCAATCAGGGTGACGAAATCGGCGGTATGATACGTTTTCTCGGTTTCAATGTTGGCGCCAACCAACCACCGGTTGCGAATGCTGATTCAATCACGATCCAGATCCCAGAGGTTGTGGGTAGTGATACGGGTTACCAGGTAACAGAAACCATTGATGTGTTGGCCAATGATGTGGATGCGGATAATGATGCAATCCAACTTGCTACTCCCAATACATCACTAATTGATGTGTTGACGATTCCTGGCCTGACTTTGACATTAGATTGCCAAGCAGCGGGTTCAACTTGTGACTTAACCGTTGATTCAGGCTTGCCACCAACTGTGTCGGGAGGTGAGACAACCCAATACCAATACGATATCGTCACTGCTGCAAACAGCACCCCAGTTTCAGGTAATATCGATATTACTGTCGAGCTCAATGCAGCCCCAGAATTGCCAATCACGCCTCAAGTTGTGATTTCCACGGAAGATCTGGTGTCTGGTGTAGCTACATTCAACCTGGCAGACCTTGTGG
Organism: Candidatus Thiodiazotropha sp.; assembly: GCA_037382205.1. Lineage (GTDB taxonomy): Bacteria > Pseudomonadota > Gammaproteobacteria > Chromatiales > Chromatiaceae > Thiodiazotropha. The sequence continues at coordinate 29,269 of JARRQD010000011.1, read as the reverse complement.
CTGGTGCAACGGATGTTACCCCCGGGGATACAGTAACGGTATTTGATGGTTCCGTATCCCTAGCTGGGGCATCTTATCCATTAGCTTGCAACGATACGGCAGGAAGCTGCACGATCGATTTTACGGCTGATCCAACACCACAGATTGTTGCGCTCGAATTTACCATCACAGATGGTCTGAATGTGGTGGAGCTACAAACCGCAGAAGTCGCATTAGTACTGCCCGGCCCGACCCTGATCGACGATACATTGACACTGGATCAAGTTGGTACAGCCGATATTGATGCCAACGACTTCAATCTGCCGCTCGTCTATGGTTTGGCGCTTGCATCCCCCGCGACTGCCGGTACAGCAACGGTGAATGACGACGGCACGATTACCTATAGCCCACCTGCGTCATTTACAGGAGCAAGCTTTACCTACTGTCTGACCAGTGCTCCCGGGGATGATGTCTGTCTCGCTGACCCACCCGTCGCTACAGTTACCATCGATCCTGCTGCCGCATCCGGTCTGATTGCAGTTGGAGGAAAAACCTACACGACTGACGAAGATGCTGTTTTGGATGTGGTTGCCGCCAACGGCCTGTTGAATGGCGAAGCGGGTATACATGGCGGCACACTGGCCGTGGTTGTGGACAGCGTGCCAAGCTGTATCAATACGGCTGCCGGTAGCTTTAGCTATGATGGCGCGATCGGATCCTTCCACTACGAACCTCTGCTGGATTGGAATAGTGACAATCCTCCAGTGGACGATGGGGATGCCTGTACGCTCAATGATGCAGGGGGTGCGAGAGGTGCCGATACCATCGTCTATCACCTGGAAGAGAGCTACGATGATGGCGGCGCTCTGGTAACCATCAGTAGTAACACAGTGACAGCAGAGATTACTGTGAATCCTGTGAATGATAATCCAGTAGCGGTCAATGAGCTGTTCTATCTGCAGGATGCGGCGGCTACTGTACTCGGGCCACAGGGACAGCCGCAGAGCGTTACCTTTAGCATTGCACCGCCAGGCGTGCTTGGTAACGTTACCGATGTGGATGGTGATACAGCGTTCATCGCCTCAGAGGTAAATGATCCGGATACACTCGATCCTGCGATCTCGGTTGATGGTGCTATCACACCCATCTTGATCGATAACAACAGTGTCGGTGTGCTAGGCAGTGTCGAGTTTGAAGTCAGTGATCTAAACGGTGGTCTGAGTAATACAGCTCAGGCTGACTATGCTCGTCAGATCACTATTACTCGTGTCTCGTACCTGGAACGGAATACAGCAGGCACTGGCAATGATAGATGGCGCCTCAGAGGTATTGTAGATTCTGCAATCCCCACTTCCGGTGGTGCGCAGGGGGTACGAGCCTTCCTGGTGCGTGTCGATGCCAACGGTGTGGCTTCACCGCGGGTCGAAATCGTTCCCACAGCGACCAACAACAATAATGGTCGTATCAGGAATGCAGGCGGGCAACGTGTATGGAGTATCAATGTCAACGGTGTTGGCAACAACCGGCCCGAAGTAGAAGCACCGGATGCCAACGACTATCTGGAGCTAGAGGTCGTAGATCTGGCAACCTATCCTGAGGCTGTCTACTTGAATGTTCCGATCGCTATAGAGCCATAATCAGTATGACGTGAAACGCCGCCCCCTTGCTATCGGGGGGGCGGGATAGACAACACCAAACACCTAGGTAGTACCATGAGAAGTTCAGACGTTTCCAAAAACAGGTTTGAGGATGAGCGGGAGAGACATCCAGGTGGCAATCCACTGCTGGTGATTCTTGTCCTGGTGATTTGTAGTATGGGCTTTATTGCCTTTACTGCATCAATCGCAAATGCTAAGGAGAAGGCTGACGTGAAAACCATAGCGCAAGTGTCAAAAGAAAAAACTTGGCAACCGCCCATTGTCAAGCCGTCTGTTGCAAAACCGCCGACGGATCATGTAACAGTCAAAAAAATCGCTGATAAATGGGGGATTGAGCTGCTCAGTCTTCATCTTACCGCCGCTGGTTATATGATCGATTTTAGATTTAAGGTGCTTGATTTAGAGAAAGCCAAGATATTTTTTGATCAGCGTATCAAACCGTACCTTAAGGTTGAGAAATCTAATGCTAAACTACCTATACCAATGGCTGCCAACGTGGGCGCCTTCAGGGCAACCAATCGGGGCAAAAATATCAAGCCCAACAAAACTTACTATATGGTATTCGGCAATCCTGATGCCCATGTAAAATCAGGAGAAAAGGTTACTATGGTGATAGGCGACTTCAAAGCTGAAAATTTAACAGTCAACTGATCTGCTGACTTGAGAAGGAAATATGCAATACAGAAATCATCTGCTTGGTTTGCTAACAATATTTGGACTGATCTACTCACTTGAATCTCATGCAGTGGTGAGCGTTTATTGCTGCGATGCAACAGCTGAAGCCCAGTTTATACAGGATCTCTCGAACCTGCCTTCCATCTCCACGGATCTTACAAAAGAGAGCTTTGAGGGCAGTGATTGGGAAGGAACCCGGAGTAGCGGTGTTCAGAGTGTCACTTCTCAAGGGATTACCTGGTCAGGCAGTTCAACGGAATCCTCATTTGTTCGCACCTCCACCAGTGGTGGCGATGTTCACGAAGGCAGCTATCTGATGTTTCCAGTGGACAACAGAAACACCCACTTGGTACCGGATAAATATACACTGTCTGCAAGCGGTACAACGCTTTATGGGGTGGGCGGTTGGTTTCGTAGCAGTACCGGGGCAAAAATTGGTTTTACCGCCAATGGTTCAGCTGCGGTGGACTTTACTGGCTCTGATGCCACAGTATCTGAATGGACATTTCTTGGCTTCATCGACGATGCAGGTTTTACTACTGTGCAGGTGGCGGCGGTGGATGAGGGTGGCGATGAGGTCAATATCTTCTTCTCAGATGACTTTACTCTCGGTGCCCAGTCAGGCGCGTTTCCCGGGCAGAAGTTGCAGTTCAGTAGCGCTTCCTACAGTGTGGGCGAAAGTGCTTCAACACTTCTGCTCACAGTGGAGCGCACCGGTGGCACCAGTGGCGCCCTCTCTGTTGATTACTCGAGCGATAGTGAAACCGGCACGGCCAGTGCTGGTCAAGACTACACAGCAGTCTCGGGAACACTTAACTTTGCTGATGGTGAAAGTAGTCAACATATTACCATTGATATTCTGGATGATAACGTCTTCGAGGAGAGCGAAAATTTTACGGTTAATCTCAGTGGTCTGAATATTGGCGCGCAAAACAGTGCGACGATCACCATTACTGATAATGATGCAGCGGCCGTCGGACAAGTCCAGTTCAGTAGCAGTAGCTATAGCTTCAGTGAGGCTGATGGCAGCGTTACCATCACCGTGCAGCGTGATGGTGGTAGTTCAGGTAGCGGTTCTGTGAACTATGCAATGAGTGATGTGACCGCAATCGATGGCAGCGATTACACAGCGGCTTCTGGCAGCTTATCATTTATCGATGGCCAGATCAGCAGTAGTGTCACTCTGGACATCACAGATGATGCAACGGCTGAAGGCACAGAGACACTGCTTATCACCCTGTCAAATCCACAATCGGTTAGCCTGGGTGTCAGGGATGTCGCAGAAGTCTCGATTACTGATGACGAACCGATCGCCAATGCGGGCAGATTGCAGTTCAGTGGTTCAAGTTATAACGCTTCTGAGAGTGATGCAACAATACAAGTTCCGGTGACTCGGAGCAATGGCAGCAGTGGCGCCGTCTCCATCGTTTGTCGTACAAGTAATCTAACGGCCACCGCAGGATCGGACTATACAGCTACCCAAACGACAGTAAATTTTGCCGATGGTGAGCTCACCAGCAATTGTACAATACCACTATTGGATGATAGCAGTTACGAGACTGACGAGACCTTTATGATAACACTGGCCTCGCCTGGTGGTGGTGCTGTACTGAGTACGCCGGCCTCAGCTGTAGTAACTTTGAGCAGTGATGACCCTGTTCCTGCCTCAGGCAGTCTTCAGTTTAGCCTTTCCGAATATCAGATCAATGAGGATGGTGGTACAGCCACCATCTCAGTCTCTCGTTCAGGTGGCAGCAGTGGCGCCATAGGCGTCAGCTATGCCTCCAGTGATTTGACCGCAGTGGCTGGAGAGGACTATACCGCTGCATCGGGGAGTTTGAGTTTTGCCATTCCAGGTCACACTGCTTGATGACAACGGGTACGAAGGGGATGAGCAGGTTATTTTGACTCTGAGCAATCCAACCGGGGGCGCCGTACTGGGAGAGACCTCTCAGGTCACTCTGATCATCGCCGAAGATGATCAGGCACCCGCAGCGGGTCTACTGGTTTTCAGTGCCAGTGGCTTTGTTGCAGCGGAGACTGATGGTTTGATCGAGGTTACTGTGGAGCGTCAGGGTGGTAGTACCGGTGTTGCACAGGTCAACTATGCAACCGCTGATGGTACAGCTAACGCCGGTATCGATTACCAGGTGGCAAGCGGTATATTGACATTTGCTGACGGCGAAGTGACAAAGACCTTTGAAGTGACAATCATGGATGACGCACTTTTTGAAGGGGATGAGACCATCAATCTGGTACTCTCCAATGCGGTTGGTGCGTCAGTTGGTGATACTGCTACCGCCACGATAACCGTGAGTGACGATGATCAACCGCCAGCGGCAGGTTCGCTGATTTTTTCCAATACAGCGATTGTTGCAGCGGAGGATGGTGGAGAGGTGAGTGTAACCGTTTCACGCAGTGGTGGTTCAAGCGGTGCGGTATCTGTTGACTACAATACCGCAGATGGCACTGCGACAGCCTCTTCGGATTATACCTATCGCTCCGGCACGGTCAGTTTTGCCGATGGCGATGCCACCGAGCAGACGTTTACAGTGCCAGTGCTCAATGATTCCGAAGTGGAATCAGATGAAAGCATACTGTTGCTAATGAGTAACTTCCAGGGTGGCGCGGTAGCCGGGGAGCAGAGTCAGGGACAGATAACAATCACTGATGATGACGCACTCAGTGCGTCTGCAGTGATTGGCTTTACCATTACCAGCCTTACTGTGAATGAATCTTCAGTCAATGCGAGTTTCACCATAGACCGCAGTGAGGTGCTCACTGGAAGCGTCAGTGTGGATCTGAGTGTCGGTGTTTCAACAGCGGTAGTTGGTAGCGATTTCAATGTTACCACTGGCACTCTGGTGTTCGCCAACAATGAAACTCAGAAGACGATCAATATGGAGATCATTGACAATACGGTTGTTGATGGAAACCGAACAGTCACTTTTGTACTGGGTAATGCATCCGCTACTGCCAGTATCGATAATGATTCAGGCAGCTTTACTTTGACCATAGAAGATGATGATGGCCAGGATGGGGGGAGTGTTGACAATGGTGGTGGCGGCGGAGGTGGTGGATCAGCCGATCTGTTGCTTCTGTTAGGTTTGATGGTATTTTTCTTAGGCTATCTGCAACTGCAGTATATCCGCCAAGTTCCAGCAATCAGAAAGTACTCCGTTGATGAGCGGACAATAAAAGGGAATTCAAACTCGATTGCATCACTAGGCCAAATAACTCCCAGAAGCTTGGTGACCGATTCAAAGTTGCTATGAATATGCAAGATCATTCTCTACATAAGCATGATCAACATGCCCACCATCGGGCAATGCTGGAAAATAAGTCCTATCAAGTAAAACACGCCAGTTACCATCTGCCTGACGTCAAACTGATCTCACACAGAGGTGAGCCGCTACAGCTCGCAGATATACTGGATAGTGACAAACCTGTGATGCTGAATTTTATCTTCACCACCTGTACAACCATCTGTCCGGTTCTCTCTGCCAGCTTTCATCAAGTTCAAAAGATATTGGGTGATGAGGTCGGCTCGCTATCCATGGTGTCGATAACCATCGATCCGGACTACGACACTCCAGAGCAGTTAATGGAATATTCGAAAAGATTTAAAGCGGGTGACCAATGGAACTTCTATACCGGCAGCTACAATGACATAGTATCTGTGGAGAAGGCATTTGACATCTTCCGTGGATCCAAAATGAATCATGAACCGATCACCCTGATACGAGGTCAAGGAGGAAAGCACTGGACGCGCATCGATGGCTTGGCCAGTGCAGAAGATATTGTCAAGGAGTACAAGAAAGTCGTATCGGCTGCAAACTGATGGAAACCTCCTTTAAAAGGGCTACTACGTTTGCGATATTCTTCTGTCTGGTGTTGTTCTCAGCCGCCTCCTACAATGAAGTAACGATTAACTCTCAGGCCTTCATAGCAGGTAAATTGCTTTACAAAAAAGGCATATTGCCAAATGGAGAGCTGGTAAAAGCAAGCATTCAGGGTGATATCGCTGTTGAAGGGGACCAATTGATCTGTGAGACCTGTCATCGTAGGAGTGGACTGGGTTCTACCGAAGGTCAACAGGTGGTACCAGCTGTGGCTGGTAGTATCCTCTTTGAACCATTGAAACTTCCCACCAGTAAGCCACCTGAACCTCCTGTCTACCGAGAAGCCTATACCAAGGAGAGTCTTATGGCGGCGGTGAGGGATGGCATTGATGCCAATGGGCAGCCGCTGGATCCTTTTATGCCCAGATATGAGATTGACGATGAGGCTCTGGAAGGTTTGATGGCTTATCTCAGCACTCTGTCCGACGTACCGTCACCCGGAGTGACCGAAACCACCATTCATTTTGCAACCATTGTCTTATCCTCAAACAGTGAGGAGGAGAATAAAGCACTGATCGACGTTATGGAGACCTATGTCGAGCAAAAGAATGTTGAAACTCGATATGAAACAAAAAGGGCAAAAAACGCGCCTTGGCATAAGGAGTGGATGTTTAAAACCTATCGAAAATGGAAGATACATATCTGGGAACTAACTGGGGATAAGGAGACCTGGCCGGAGCAGCTGAATAGCTATTACTCCAAACAACCTGTTTTTGCACTGGTTAACGGCTTGGTTCCCACTGGTTGGGAAAGTGTCAGTGAATTCTGTGAAGGAAATAGTATACCGTGCCTGTTTCCCACCACACAGCAGCCAGCTATCGATGATGGGAACTACTATACCATCTATTTGAATAAGGGGGCCGCCCATGAAGCCGAGGCGGTAGCTTCCTATATTATGAAAAATCGTCCATCTGCCCGGGTACTACAGATATTTGATGATTCTGATACACTCAGTACGGTTGCCTCAGACGCCCTCGTCGATGAACTCAATCAGCGTGGTGTCAATGTCGATACACTCTCTGTCGATCATATGGGTGAACAGGGTTTGAGATCTTATCTGGCCGGCAAAGATACCACTCTTGTATTGTGGTTGGACAAGCTGGCTACAGAGGACTTGCTGATCAGTGATCAGCTTGGTGAGTCAATGATGATCATGCTTTCCAGTCAATATTATGGAACAAACACCCAAAATATTCCCCAGGACTTAGCAAATTCGATTGTTTTCATTCACAGCTCCGAGATGCCCGACAAACTGAACAGATTACTGATTCGCTCTACAGGTTGGTTTAGAGCAAAAAGAATCTATAATAGAGAAGCTAAAGCGATTCAGGCCAATGCTTACTTCTCATTAAAAGTACTTGGTGATGCAATCAAACATATACGCGGTTACTTTTATCGAGACTATGTGATTGAAAAGATTGAACATATGATTGATGACCTACCTTATACTTCGATCTTTCCTCGTCTCAGCATGGCGCCGGATCAGAGGTTTGCATCGCGAGGCTTCTACGTGGCTAAAGTAGATGGCAATGGTGGAATAACCAAAATATCAGAGTGGATGGCTCCCTGATACTGCATTTGGCATGGTTACTGGTTAATGAGCCTCGATTGATGGATAACAATATTAGCTACAAAGCGGCTCAATACAGGGAAGACTATCAGCTGGCTAAGCGATTTGGCGTAATCAGTTTTATCGCCATAATACTGATCGCCACTGTCATACTTTTTCTTTTTCGATATGAAACAGCTCATATCATCCAGGACGCTACGAAGCAGAGTAACGAATCACTGACCGTCGCCACTGAGTACACACTGAATGACCATTTTGTGATGTACCTGAATCTGATAAAACTGAATAATAAAAAGCCCGGTGAGATGCCGTTGGAACCATTGCTGGAGCGTGCTCTACAAAGGATGATCCGGGATACTAACGTGGATCGTATTAAATTGTACGATCGATCTGGCAAGGTGGCTTATTCATCAAGAGTGGATGCTTACCAAGAAGAGGATGAAAATAATGATGGTTTTAACTCTGCGTTGTCGGGAACACCAAGAACCGTTCTGAATTATCGCGACATTTTCAGTATATTTAACTCCAACGAAGCGGATGTGAATTTGGTACAAACCTATGTACCAATACGTAACAATGATAACTCAACTGTAATGGGTGTCATGGAGATCTATTACGACATAAGTGGGTATGTTAATCATGCTATGGGGGCTATCACCATTGTGATGTCTGTGACGATACTATTGATGCTGATTCTCTATACATTTCTACTGATGCATATCAGGCGATCTGAGCGGATCATTGATGCGCAAAATCGAATTACCCGAGAGAAAAAGGCGATGCTTGAATTTCTCACGGCAAAAATGATCAATGCCCAGGAAGATGAGAAAAAACGTATCGCCTTTGAGTTGCATGAAGATGTCGTACAGACTCTTTCCGGTGTTAAAATGCAACTGGAAAAGTACATATTACAGTTTAATAAGCAGGAAGATGAGGCTGATGCAAAACAACTCTCATCGGTTATTATTCCGACCTTACAAAAAGCAGCGCATAAGATTCGTGCAGTTGCAATGGATCTCCGTCCTCCGAGTCTGGACGATTTTGGTCTCAAAGCTGCGCTCAATTCACTGGTTTCTGAGTGTCATACGATTACCACGGGATTGCACATCACCGTAGATGTTTCAATCAATGAAGCGTTGATATCTCAGGATAAAAAATCAATTCTATACAGGATGTTCAAAGATACCCTTAAAGCAATCTGCTTTGAAGAAAAGGTGGATGGTGAAGTGGTTGTCTCCCTGAGTAACATTGATCACCAACTTCAACTCCAGGCCAAAGTCATCAGTAAGAGTAAAAGTCTGAGCTCTGGTGATCAATTGCCTGGGTTTTTCGTCGCACTGCAAGAGAAAACCATCTTATCTGGTGGTGAGTTTTTTGTTATTGAGGCGTCAACAGGGCTGTGGGAAGTCAAAGCAGTCTGGTTATTCGATAACACCTAGATCCCATACCACCTGGTGTTCTCCTGCCTGGGTGGTGATCGTAACGATGGGGGCGACCGGCAGAGCCAGATACTACTATCATCCTAAAAAAATCAGTTGGCCGCTCCATTCTAATAGCAGGTGTTTGATTATGATGAAAAGAGCTTCGATGGTTATGGTCACCTACTGGGTGAATCACGCTACAGCGTGAATGGCACGCTTGTAGCGGCGCATGGCGGCGTTGCACCACCACATGCGCACCCTTCACGCTGTCCAACTGATTTATTTAGGTTGAACAGGCCCTGCAGATTGTGCCACTTCTCTTCAGCACTTACAGGCCAAGGGTGCATTGCCACCACCGTCAGATTTGTTACCTGCTCCGCGGGCGCCGCCCACTTTGGACTGGTTTGTATAGCACCGGGTATTCACATCTGACTAGCGGGAGAGGGGGCCAATAATCCGTGAGCGTAGCGCGCAACCCAATTCAAGATTAAATCTTCGGCGCAGCGGCCAGAATCTGGCCGGAGACCTCATCCGCGAACTTCTTGAAATTCTCCCTGAACATACCGGCGAGCTTTCTTGCCTGGACGTCGTAAGCGGATTGATCCTTCCAGGTATCCCGGGGAAAGAGCAGCGCTTCGGGCACACCCGGTACCTGCGTGGGTATCTCAACACCGAAGATCGGATCCTTGCGCATGGGCACATCTTCCAGTTTGCCGTCGAGCACCGCATTGACCATGGCGCGGGTATACGGGATCGGCATACGCTGGCCGACGCCGTAGGGACCGCCGGTCCAGCCGGTGTTGACCAGCCAGACCTTGGACTGGTACCGCTCGATGCGTTCGCCCAGCAGTTGGGCATAGCGCTGCGGATGTAGCGGCATGAAAGGTGCGCCGTAGCAGGCGCTGAACACCGGCGTCGGCTCGGTCACACCCTTCTCCGTTCCGGCGACCCGGGCGGTGTAGCCGGAGATGAAGTGGTACATCGCCTGGGCGGCGCTGAGCCGCGAGACCGGCGGCAGCACGCCGAAGGCGTCGGCGGTGAGCATGATGATGGTCTCGGGCTGACCACCGACCCCCTGCAGGGTGGCGTTGGGAATGGCGGTGATGTGGTAGGCACCGCGGGTATTTTCCGTGAGCGAACCGTCGTCCAGGTCGAGTCGCCGGGTGTCGGCCTTCATGGTGACGTTCTCCAGCACGGTGCCGAAGCGCATGGTGGTGCCGAAGATCTCCGGTTCGTTCTCCTGCGAGAGCTTGATCATTTTGGCGTAGCAGCCACCCTCGAAGTTGAAGACGCCGTCCGCGCTCCAGCCGTGCTCGTCGTCGCCGATCAGGGTACGGTCGGCATCCGCCGAGAGGGTGGTCTTGCCGGTGCCGCTGAGGCCGAAGAAAAGGGCCGATCGGCCGTTAGACCCGATGTTGGCCGAACAGAGCATGGGCAGCACGTCCCGCTGGGGCATCAGGTAGTTCATCACGCTGAAGATCGATTTCTTGATCTCGCCGGCGTAGCTGGTGCCGCCGATGAGCACCAGCTTCTTGGCGAAATTGACGAAAATGAAGGTCTCGCTGCGGGTGCCGTCGACTTCGGGTATGGCGTGGAAACGGGGCACGTCGATGACGGTGAAGCCGGGTATGTGGTCGACCAGCTCCTCCCGCTTGGCCTGGATGAAGACGTTGCGCGCGAAGAGATTGTGCCAGGCGTACTCGGTGATCACCCGCACCGGCAGGCGGTACTTGGGATCGGCGCCAGCGAAGCAGTCCTGCACGTAGACATCCTTGTTCTGCAGATAGGAGGCGAGCCGCTGATGCAGCTTGTCGAAGGCTTCCTCCGAGATCGGCCGGTTAATCTCGCCCCACCAGATCTCCCTGGTCACGGAGGGCTCGTCGACGATGAACTTGTCGTTCGCGGAACGCCCGGTGTGGTGGCCGGTTCTCACTACCAGCGGTCCCAGGTGGCTCAGCTGGCCCTCGCGCCTGACGATCGCCTGTTCGATCAGCCGTGGCGTCGGCAGGTTCCAGTAGATATCGTTGAGATTGTAGAGACCGTGATTTTTCAGTCCGTAGGTACTGTGGCTGACGCCAGCGGATTCGCGCAACATATTCATCTGTCCCCTCAATTGTTGTCCATTTTAACCCGACTATAGCAAGCCCGTTTTTGCATGGAAACTTGTAACTTCCGATGTAGTGCCCCAACCATCGGGCCACCGGATGAGTTTTCGCCGTCAAACCCGTATATTCCCCTGTAACCCATGAAGTGCGGTGTGGCAAGCCGCGTCCTACCGGAAAAATATCAGAAAATATGGAAAATATCAGGACAGTCACCGTTTAGGATAGTCTAAAGCCATGAAAAATCAGATGGTTATTTCAAATTGAACAAACATTTCCACATGCTGTTTTTTGACGGGGTTTACATCACCACGTCTTGGGGCAAAAGCCGATTTCATCGTACCAAAGCCCCGAGCCAGCAGGAATTGGTGGAACTGGTGCATGCCATCAGCCGCCGGATTGCTGGGTTTCTGGAACGAGCCGGTATCCTGGAGCGCGATGAGGAGAACAGTTATCTGAACCTGGAGGAGGGTGACGATGATCCGATGCAACAGGTATTGGGTTGCTCAGTGAGCTATCGCATTGCCATCGGACCACAGCAGGGATGCAAGGTTTTCACGCTACAGACCATCCCGGCTTGGGAAGAGGATGCAAGACTTGATCGAGGGTCAGGCTGATCGTATTTCTGGCAACCGATGTGGGTTGCTTTGTAGTTCTTGGTAAAACGATTTAGGACCGGTCACTCTTGTTTAAGGCTGAATCTGGTGCGGTCGGTGGGTTGCCAGAATGGTCTGTTTTAATGTTTGATTCTGCTTCATTGACGGGATCAGCTTGAGCTTCTTCAGCATCGGAATCCGTTGTTTCAGTTGCCAAACCCTCTTCTGCTTGTTCAGTGAGCTGATTGTCTGATCCACAACTTGTTTGGTCATCAGTGGCGCTACAGGACGAGTTTTCCTCAATTTTTTGTTGCTGTTTTAGTTCGTCATCAATGTTGGCCAGTTTCTCCTGGTTCTCGTCTGCTCGGCTGCGTCCAGAGTTGTGTAACTTCAGTTCAAATACCTTAAGACTCGATGCGCCTGCCTCTCGGGTGTTTCTCTTTCCCTGGTTGCGAGTGCTATTTTGCTGATCAAACGGATTGTTACTGGATCTACCGAATGCAGAACCAGGTGCCGGAGACTGTATGGATACAAAGGGCAGGGCATCATCATCGAGAAGACGAATGATCGCCGTACTTGGATCGGCAATCACAGCACCGTCTCCAGCATTGGATAGTATCAAGGTGAAACTGCTCTCTCGTTCATAGAGGGTGTCGTTGATGATATCGACGGTCAGGCTTTGGCGGCTTACGCCTCGAGCAAAGGTCAGTGTGCCGGCAATTGGTCGAAAGTCCTCACCCTCTCTGGCAGAGCCGTTCAACGTTTTATACTCCACAGTGGCAGCGATATCGAGGTTACCCTGCCGTATCACATTCACATTGAGCGGGTTGTCATTCTCTCTAATCTCAAAGCTGACAGACTCCAGTGAGATAGCCGCAAAATTGGTGTCAGCATCATCATTCAAGATTGAGATGGTGGTTGAGGCTGGGGTTCCTATTTCTGCTTCACCCTCCAGTTCAGTAATGATCAACTGGAATCTTTCACTCTCTTCGAACAGATCATCGTCTATCAGTTCGATGGCTATCTGCTTCTCGGTCTCTCCCGGTAGAAATCGAACGGTCGATTCAGTCTCAATGAAATCGGATTCTGCGGTGGCCGTATCCGCTATTGTCCGGTAGCCGACTTCGATCATGCCGGCTGTGCCACCTGTTCGAAGCAGGCTGACAAGTGCCTCACCGCGGGATTCATTAACCGCCACTGAGAGCGAGTTGAAGGCCACGGTCCCAGCGCCGTCATCATCCAGAATGACAACCTCGACTTCATCCTGATGTCCCAGTGAGGCATCCCCCCTGATATCGCTCAATAGGATATGTAAAGCTTCGTTCTCCTCGTCATCCCGGTCATTGATGATAGGTATTTCAATGCTGCGCAGAGTCTCCCCATCCGCGAAGGTCAGTCGGCCGGATTGGCTGATATAATCACTACCGGCTTGTGCCTCATCATTACTGGTTGAATACTCAACAGAGACTTCACCCTCTGTGTTACCCACACGTCTGACAGTAACGATCAACCTGGCGGTGTTTTCATCGATCGAGTATTGTGGCTGGTCGAACTGCAGCAGACTTTGATTACCGGAGCCTGCATCACTCAACAGCAGATCATAGGCTGCAGAGACATCGGCCAGGCCGTAACCGAATTGATCATCGGCTCCAGGCTCACCCAGGTCGATTGCACTGTCGTAGAGTGCGGTCTCTAGCTGAGAGATCGGGGCCTCTGGAAAGGCACTTCTGAGCAAAGCCAGGGCGCCGGTGATGTGGGGGGCTGAAAAGGAGGTTCCGGAGACCAGGTTATAACCAACCGGTAGTCGGTCTGTGGTATAGACTTGCGAGCCTGGTGCAACCAGTTTCGGGTAGATACCAGCATCGCAAGCATTGGGGCCGCGACTGCTTTGAAACTCGATCTGATCCAACAGATCGATGGCGCCAACTGAAAGCGAGCCTGAGTTGTTGGCCGGGCTGATACTGGTCTCTGCGAAGGGGCCGTAGTTTCCGGCAGAAAACACCACGCCGATACCCGCCTCTCTTAGTAGCCGGATATCCTCATCAAACTCCTGATAACACTGGTTGATGGTATTCGCGAAACCCCAGGAGTTGTTGACCAGATGGGGAGCGTCATCTGTCAATGGATCTCCATCGGGATCGAGCAACCATTGAAACGCCAGATGGATGGCGCTGAGGGTGGTCTGGTTGGCATTGTCGAAGATTCGTGCAGCGATCCATTTTGCTTCAGGGGCCATGCCGACCTGATAGCCGCTCTCATCGCCTGCCACGATCAGTCCCAGCGCCTGAGTGCCGTGGCCAACCAGATCGATTGGAAAGTCTTGATCTCCGTAGGGATCGAACCAGCTATTATCACCGCCACGCCAGCGGTCAATAAGATCCGGGTGGTTGACATCGACACCGGAATCCATGATGCCGACAACAACTCCTTCGCCGCGTATCTCTCGTTCCCAGAGTCTGGCCGCATTGAGCTTCTCAATGTTCCACTGAGTTGGGATCTCTATCGCCTCTACCTCAGGGGTGTTCATGGTCAATCGCATGTCAGCGGTGACCCGCTCAACGCCAGGCAATGCAGCAATTTCATCGATCATCTCGGCTGGGGCGTCTAATGCGATGCCGTTGATCGTCCAGATGGGTTTCAGTTTGCTCTTGATGCCACGTTTACCCAGCAGTTCAGACAATTTAGCTGTGGCTGAGCGAGTCTGTTGCTGCAGACTGCTGAAGACGCTTTGTCGAAACTGCTTGCGACTTATGGCGCGCTTCTGTTTATGATTTCGATACTGTTCAGACTTTAGGTGTTGCTCTTTTAATTCACTGATTTGATGCTGTTTCTTGAACCGAACAATCACTGGTACCCGATCGAGTCTTGTCGCATCCGATAGCAGCTTTTCGGCATCAGCCATCAACGCTGCCGCAGAAAGCATCGGCTGGTGGAGTGTGATAGCCGCCAGGATAACAGTGGTTTTGAATCGGTTTAACATGTTGAGTTCGCCATACTAAAGACGATCGGTTCCTCAAGGCCCTGAATTCCGTGATCTAAGGGTCGGAGAAATCAATAATCATCCAAAGATTGCGCTGGATTTTGTCCCGGATTCTCGGCGCACAAAGGGGAGCATAGCCGCTCTACGTGACCCTTTGTGCAACAACCAAGCCGGGGCAGAAGACAAGCAAGATTGGATTATTATTTATTTCCCCGGCCCTAAGCTCCACACTGACAGTAAATTAACTATATTCTTTGTAGCTGTTAGGCGATATGCCGACTACTACTACCCGTGGATGGGGTCTATTACTACCCTGTATGCTGAGAATGAGATTCTTAGTTGGCAACAAGAATTTCATAACTTGTTGTTATTATTGAGTAATGGTTTTGGCTAAAGCAGCTTGAGGCTGTAGAAGCTACGGTAGGGTTTTTATGCATCCAAGGTAAGGAGTTACCCCATATGCAAATACACCCTCCCATCAATCAAACTATTCACTGATTTCTGCTGAGATAAAGTAAGGATATTTCTGATTAGATCGGAGGCAATGGATTGAGCTAAATTCTGCTGCTGTAAATTGCAAATAGCTGTCAGGACTAGGATTCGAGAAACTTGCAATAATCTTGGGGATTTAACACAGGAAAGCCAATGGTTTATAGTTTCAACAGAGGGTTGGTTGTTATACTTTCAGTATGCCTGACAATGCTACTGGCTTCCTGCGCCCAGCAGCCCAAGGTAGATGATTCTGCTGAAGGTAGGGGGGTGGCTTTTATCAGTCAACAGCGTCCTGAACTGCCTGCCTCAAGCCCCACTGATCAGAGTGAGTTAGTCCTTTCCCAAGAACGGCAAAGGGAGACTGAGTTCTTTGTCCGTGAAGGCAGTGGTGAGTTCATCAATCGTAAGGCTCTATCGAAGCCACAAAGCCAACCCGCCAGAGGTGATATCACCCTTAATTTCGAAGCGGTTGATCTGCGTGAAGTGGTGAAGGTGATCTTCGAGGAGATCCTGCGTGAAAACTACCTGATCGACGACAAGGTTCAGGGTAAAGTCACCATCCACACCACCTATCCAGTCAGTACTGATGCGGTATTGCCGATTCTGGAGAACATCCTGCAAATGAATGGCGCGGTGATAGTTCGGAATGGCGCGCTCTATAAGATTCTACCGGCAACGGATCTTAAAGGCATGGCGCTGAAACCTTCTGTCGGGCAGGGACAAGCAAAAATGCGTGCCGGTCAGGGGGTACAGATCGTTCCCCTAAAATACATCTCCGCTGTGGAGATGAAAAAAATTCTCGAATCGTTCACCAGTAAATCCGAACAGATTCGTATCGATCCGGGTAGAAACCTGATGATCCTCAGTGGCTCCTATCAGAAGATCAACAATCTGATGCAGACCATTAAGATGTTCGATGTGGATTGGCTAAGTGGAATGTCCTTCGGTCTGATCCCTTTAAAGTTCACAGACGCCAAAACCCTTACCGATGAGTTGAAACATATTCTCGGTGATGGAGAGGCTTCGCCGCTGGGCAATATGATCAAACTGATCCCGGTCGAGCGACTGGGGGCGGTGATGGTGATCAGTCAGCAGCCAAGATATATCGACGAGGCGCGTCGTCTGATTGCTCAATTCGACCAGGGGAGCGATAAGTCCCCGGATCGCAGGCTCTATGTCCATCATTTGAAAAATGGCAAAGCAGAAAATATTGCCACAATTCTGCAGAGTATTTTCGGCAATGAGGTGACTGCAACAGAATCCGCCGGGCCACTCAGTAACAGTGATCCACTGCTGCGCTCTAATGTGCGGACGCCGACCACGAGCGGTATCGACCTGAAAAACAGTAATGCGGATCGTGAAGCGGCCTTGACCAAGGATCAACCCAGTTTGGCCACTGGTGATGGTGCATTGGCGGATAATGCAGCGAGTAAAATGGTCGGTGGTGGCGCAGCCTCCACGGCAACGATCATTGCCGATCCGGATAACAATGCGATTCTGGTGATGGCCAGCCCCAAGGATTACCAGAAGATCAAAGCTACCATCACCCGGCTCGATGTGGCCCCCAAGCAGGTGATGATTGAAGCAACCATCGCCGAAGTGCAACTTTCAGACAATCTCAGTTATGGCGTGCGTTGGTTCTTCAACGGTTCCACCGGCGGCGGTCGTCCCTATCAGGGCGGGCTGGGATCACCGCTGCCCGATAGTGTTGGCGGAGATGGTTTTTCCCTGGGGTTGTTCAACAGCCTGGATGATTTGAAGGTGTTCTTCGATATTCTGGAGAATGAGTCTTCAGTAAAGTTTCTCTCGGCTCCGCAGATCATGGTGATCGACAACCAGACAGCCAGTTTCCGGGTCGGTGATCAGATACCCATAGTTACCCGCTCCTCGCAGAGCACCACAGATCCGAATGCCCCGATCGTCTCTGAGGTTCAGTTCCGGGATACAGGTACCCTGTTGCAAATCACTCCCAGGATTAATGAGGGTGGCATGGTCACGCTGGAGGTCAGTCAGGAGGTTAGCACACCCGGTTCAGCGCCAGCGATCGGCGGCGGCGGCAACGTGGCAATTTCACAACGCACCATTGAGAGCACAGTTGTAGTCCATGATGGCCAAACCGTGGTGCTTGGCGGGCTAATCCGTGAGAATACCAGCAGTGGTCAGGCGGGAATACCGGGGCTGATGCACATTCCTCTGCTCGGTAGCCTGTTCAGCAGCACAACAAAGGACATCAGTCGTACAGAGTTGCTCATCACCCTTACCCCAAGAGTGGTGCGAAATCCTCAGGAAGCCTACGATATCTCCCAAGAGCTGAGAGAGAAAATTAAAGAGGCAACCCTGTTTCAGGATGATTTCAACCGACGACGTGCTGTACATTGATCTCGCTGCATAGGGGGCGTCTCTAATACCTGCCTGCAAAGCAGCTAGTGGGTCAATGAAACGAAGCTAAACCAGCAAGCTACTTATATTGGACACTACACTAGTTATAAATATATTTTGGTAGTTTGAAGACAGGCATGGGATGAACACAACGAGTCACACCATCAACAACGAAACTCTCTCGACAGAAGACACAGAACAATTGGAACCTGTCTATACTCGACAACCCATCTGTGTGGCGCTGGTGGCTTCCGGACGCCTTGGAGCAGCCGAAGCGGATCGGGCGGTACGACTGAAAGAGAGTCAGCAAAGCGATGAGTCGATCAGCAATATTCTGCTGCAACTGGGACTGATTTCGGATCGCGATCTTGCGTTGGCCCTGGTGGATATCTGTGGTGTGCCTCTGGCTGAACGCAAAGCGTATCCGGATCTGGCTCATCTCAGTGAGAACATCTCTGCGAATTTCCTCAAGCAGCACCGGCTGGTGGTGTTTGATGAACAGCAAGATTACATACTGGCGATCATGGTTGACCCCAGTGATCGCTTCGTTGTAGAGGCTCTGGAGCTGATCAGCGGTAAGCCGGTGAAACTGCTGACTGGCATCGCCAGTGAGATCGATGAGACCATCCAGGAGCATTTTAACGAGTTACAGAAAAGCAGTTCTGCTGAAGAGGGTGACGGTGTTGAGCATCAGTTGCTGCTGGATGATGTCGAGCAACTCAAAGAGCTGGCCAGCGAAGCGCCGGTCATCAAGATGGTCAATCAGATCATTCAACGAGCAGTTTCCAGTAAAGCTTCGGATATCCACATTGAACCCTTCGAACAGGTGTTGAAGATCCGTTATCGGGTTGATGGTCTGCTGCGCGAGACGGAACATCCATCGATCAATATGGCACCGGCTTTGATCTCTCGTATCAAAATTATGGCCCATCTGAACATCGCTGAGCGCCGTCTGCCACAGGATGGACGATTCAAGATTCGGGTGCATGGGGCTACCCTGGATCTGCGCGTCTCCACAGTTCCTACGCTGCATGGCGAGAGCATGGTATTAAGGCTGTTACAACGGGATGAACTGAACCTGGACTTCGCCAATCTCGGTTTTGAAAGCGCCACCGAAAAGCGGCTGCTGGAGATTCTCGATCGACCCCATGGCATCGTTGTGGTCACCGGCCCCACCGGCAGCGGTAAGACCACTTCATTGTATGCGGCACTGAACTATCTCAATCGCCCCGAAAGAAAGATTCTGACGGTTGAGGATCCGGTTGAATACAATATTGAGGGGGTCAATCAGATCCAAGTGAAAGCGAGTATCGGGCTCGGCTTCAGTGAGGCTTTGCGATCCATTGTCAGACAGGATCCGGATGTGATCATGATCGGTGAGATCCGTGACCAGGAGACCGCCAAGATCGCTGTGCAGTCAGCACTGACCGGCCACTTAGTGCTTTCATCCCTGCATACCAATGATGCGGCCGGTAGCATCACCCGGTTTATCGATATGGGGATCGAGCCATTTCTATTGACCTCAACCGTGAATGCGATTGTTGCCCAACGGTTGGTGCGTAATCTCTGTCCACACTGCAAACAACCCTATACAGCGCCAGCAGAGATTGTTGCCCGCTTTTCCGCAATTCAAGCATCACCCAGGCTATACAAAGCTGTCGGCTGTGATCAATGTGGTGGCAGTGGTTATCGTGGGCGAAGTGCGATTATCGAGATGATCGAGCTGAGTGAAGCGATGCAGTCTCTGATACTGCAAGGCAAAGACAAACATGCCCTGGCAGCCTGTGCCAAGCGGGAAGGGGCAAAATCCATGTATGAGGATGGCCTGTACAAGGTGGCACGGGGTATCACCACACTGGAAGAATTATTAAGAGTCACCCAGGAGAGCTGATGGCCTCATTTCTCTATAAGGCAGTTGCATCAGATGGTGAAATTATCGAAGGAGTACTGGAAGCAGTCAGCCGGGAACATGCAGTTAATCAGATTCACCTGAATGGGCAGGTACCGATCCGCGTAGAGGAGAGTCGTGAAAAGACTCAGACATCACCTCGCAGGCTGTTCAAACGTAAAAAAATTACTCAGGGTCAGGTGGTTGCTTTTACCCGTGAATTAGCGACGCTGCTGCACTCAGGTCAGCCTCTTGATTCTGCGCTTGGCATACTCGTCTCGATTTCCGGAGATGACTCTCTGTTCAGCCAACATTTGCTGAGTATTCGTGACAGCTTGAAAAGTGGCCACTCATTTGCTGATGCGTTGGCCAAGGAGGCGGGAGTCTTCAATAACTTCTATATTCAGATGGTACGAGCTGGAGAGGCGGGTGGCGCTCTGGAAAGTGTGCTCTCAAGACTCTCGATCCATCTGGAACAGGCGCAGGAGGTCAGAAGTTCGCTAATCTCTGCACTGATCTATCCGGCGATCCTGCTGTTTGTCGCCATCTCATCGATTCTGATCCTATTAACCTATGTGATTCCACAGTTCAGTGAACTGTTCTTGGATATGGGGGAGGCTCTGCCGCTCTCCACCCAAATCACCATGGGTCTGGCAACATTCCTGCAGGATTATGGTTGGTTGCTGGCGCTGGCGGTTTTTTTGTTGATCCTCTTTTTTAAGTGGCAGATGAGTCGCAAACGTACGGCAAAACGCTGGCATGGCCGTTTACTCAATCTTGGCGTGATTGGGCCGATCATCAAGCAGGTGGAAGCGGCCCGTTTCTGCCGAACCCTGGGCACCCTTTTGGAGAATGGGGTACCGTTGCTGAAATCTGTTGCGATCGTTAAAGAGACGATTGGTAACTTTGTGATTGCCGATGGCATGGATCAGGTCATCAAAAATCTGCGCTCCGGCCAAAGGCTGGCTGACCCATTGGCTGAATATGCCCAATTTCCTCAATTTGCCCTGCAGATGATCCGGGTTGGCGAAGAGTCAGGCCAACTTGAGCCAATGCTGATGCAGACTGCAGAGATCCTCGATATGGAGACCCAGACCCTGATCAAAAGGGCACTCAGTCTGGTCGAGCCGGTGATGATTCTGGTGCTTGGTTTGATTATCGCTGGTGTGGTCATGTCCATCCTGGTGGCCATCCTTGGGGTTAACTCGTTGGTGGCCCTATGAACAGAAAAATGCTAAAGAATCGGGGCTTTACACTGATTGAGCTGATGTTGGTGATGGTCTTGATGGCGATGATGTTTAGCTTGACACCCCCACTGATGCACAAAGCCTTCCCGGCACTGAAACTGAAGGCAGCGGCTAGAGATCTGGTTCAGGAGATTCGCTATGTACAGCAGTCGGCAATCCTTACCGGCAGTGAATCGAAAATCAGTTTTCAGTTGCATAGCGATCAATATCAGAGTGATTTGCTGAATCAGGGTGAGGTCCGACAGCTGCCTGAAGGGATCAGTTTTGATGCAGAGAACATTGATCACACTCAACAGATACTGGTGTTGCACTTCTATCCTGATGGAAGTTCAAGTGGCGGTTTTGTCCGCCTGGGTAATGAGACAAGAGGATTTGTGATCACAGTGGATTGGTTGACCAGTCGGGTGCAGATGCTCAACAGTGACGATTTCAACGAAGATGTCCCATTCAAAGTCTGAGGGTATGTCACTGATTGAAGTGTTGGTGGCCTTCGTCATACTTGCCATGACGATGAGCGTTATTTTGAGAATAAACTCCACTGCAGTAAGAAACCATCAGGTGGCATCACAATATTTTGAAGCTGTAGCAATCGCTCGAAGTCGTCTTGAGCAGATGAGTGTGGAGGTTGATACTGACAGTTATAGCGAGCAGGGTACTGAGCAGGACACCTATACCTGGAGCTACTTACGCCAGCCCTATGACTGGAACGATGGCAAACTCATGGCGTTGCCACTCAGATCGGTGGAAGAGATATTGAAAATCAGCTGGGATGCCCCGGGCGGCACTCGGCAATTGTCATTTACTCGAATCGGGGTGATACGTGCCAAACCCTGATAGACAGACAAGCCGATTTCCTAAGCGAGCAGACCCTAACATCGCCTGTGCTGGTTTTACACTGCTGGAGATGATGATCGCCTTGCTGCTGCTGGCCGTTATTAGCACAACCTCTGTCTCGATGCTGTTTCTCAATGTCAAAGGTTGGGAGCGAGTGGCGGAAAACAGCGACGAGAAACTGGCGAAGCAGCTTGCTGTTGCCCGGGTGGAGCAGGTCATTCGCAATCTGATTCCGCTGATTTGGCAGCAGCAGAATCGAGTTCGCCAGATCGCCTTCAGTGGTGACGCGCGACATGTACAGTTCATCGCGCCAGCACCGCAGCAGTATCGACCAGGCGGCTTGTTTGAGTATCGTTTGGCGCTGCAGGATGATCTCGAACAGGGTACTCATCTGCTGCTCTATTACCTGCCATACCAGCCAAATAACCACCAGTTTCTACTGCCTGAAGAGGGGCGCAAACGGATACTCCTATCTGGATTGGAAAATATCGAATTCAGTTTTTTCGGACGATTGCCCAACCGGACAGAACCGGAATGGACGGATCTTTGGCAACAGCTCAACGGTAATTACCCTGAACTGGTGAAGATCACACTTACTGAAGAGGGTATGAGCATGCCCAATGAGCGGATCGTCAGAATAAGGCGCAATCATTGATGAGGCTGAAAAATAGACAAAACCGAGGGGGTTATACAGCCAGCCGCCACAGTAGAGGGGTTGCATTGATTCTGGTCCTTTGGCTGGTTGCCTTAATGACGATTGTTGCCGCCAGCTTTTCCACCCAATCGAAGGTTGAAAGCCGGCTTGCCGGTAACGCCAAGGCGTCCCTTCAGGCAAAACTCCTGGCCGAAACTGGTTTCAGTCGGGCAGTGATGGAGCTTATGGTCAACAATCCGGAGCAGAGATGGAATTTTAATGGTCAGGTATATACCTTAGAGACCAACCAGGGGGCGTTGGAGATTGCGATACGTAACGCATCCGGTTTGCTGGATCTGAATAAGGCTTCCGCTGACCAGTTGAATCGATTGTTTGTGCTGATTTCAGATAGCCCGGAAGAGCGAAATAGCTTGGTTGACCGACTCAATGATTGGCGCGATGGGGATAATTTGCGCAGGTTGAATGGTGCGGAAGACAAGGATTATCGGGCTGAGGGTTACAACTACGCGACCACTGGCAAAGATCTGACCAGCCTTGAAGAGCTGGCCTATGTGATGGGTTTTGATGCCGAGCGGGTCAACAGGTTACGCCCCTATGTCACACTCAATTCAGAGAGTTCCACAGTTGATTTCAGGTTTGCCTCTGAGCAACTGACAGCCTTGTTGACCACGAATCGCCAGCCTGGTTCAGAACTGGGTGAGGTTCTGGACCAACTGGACAGTGAATTGGCAGATCTAGATCTCACCCAGGGTGGCGGTACCTCACAGAGCAGAGTGTTTCGCATAGAAGTCAATGCCAGGACAAAGCCGGGGGGGCATGCCAGATTAGTGGCGGATGTGGCGCTGAAAAACCAGGGTACAAAACCTTATTCGATTCATTCCTGGTATGAGTCGTTATAAGGGGGAAAAGCGGATAGAATTATTCAATGGCCGTACAGACACTAAGATATCAATGGCTGGGTTTCTGGCACTGGTGGCGTGGTGAAATCAGTTCACTCATGCCGGAAGCGCTGCGTGCGTTGTTCAGTGGCGGCCGGCCAGCGCAACTGCTCTACGAGGATGAGGCGCTACGCATGGTCAACCACGGCCTAAGCGGTGAAGAGGTCGAACAGAATTACCTGAAGATTATCGATTTTGACAATCCAGATCAGAACCGTCTGCTGGCCTCGGCCAGTGAGATACGTCTCTGCCTGGAGAGGAAAAAATATCTGTTCAAAAAGGTCACACTACCGATCGAGGCAGAGGAGAACCTGAGAGAGGTGTTGGCATTCGAGATGGATCGCCAGACCCCTTTTAATGCCAGTCAGGTCTACTATGACTATGTGATCAATGGGAGAGACAAGCAGAATCGCACCCTTGATATTACCCTGATTCTGGCGCCAGTGGATCAAATCACTCATGCTCTACAGCAGTTGGATGAGCACAATGTCAGGATTAATGCCATCTCACCCTGTGAAGAGTTCGATCCAAAACTTAACGCGGTCAACTTACTGCCTCCGCAAAAGCGGGAAAAACCACGTAAACGCTACCGCTTAATCAACCTGATACTCTTCTTTGCGCTGCTGATTGTCCTGGCAGGGAATCTACTGTTGCCGGTATGGCAGAAGGCTGTTTTGACCGCCCAGCTTGAAGAACAACTTAGCCACAGTCAACAACAAGCCAATGAGGTCTCAAAACTCAGAGACTCTGTAGCCAATGCGGAGCTGGAGAACAGATTTCTTGAGGACAAGAAAAGATCATCCGTGCAGATCCTGGAGATACTCAATGAATTGACCCTGTTGCTGCCTGATGATACCTGGGTGAACCACTTCGAAATCCGAGATGACAAGGTACATATCCATGGTCAATCGGTCGCATCCGCTGTACTGATACCACTGATCGAATCTTCCAAGCTTTTTCATAATGTCTCATTCCGTTCGCCGGTAACACAAAACAGAAGGAACAATACAGAGCGCTTTCACATCTCTGCAGAGCTGATATCCGGGCAAGTGGGAGATGAGAGATGAGCGATTTCCGATGGCGATCGAAGGGAGTGGTTTGAATGGTTGAATCACTGACCCCCAAACAGAGTCGTCTGCTGGCCTTAGCGCTGCTCATACTGGTGATTGCATTGAGCCTGTTTGCTGTGATTTATCCGCTCTGGACACTGAACAATTACTATGATGAAAAGATCAGTAGCCACCAGCATCAGATTCAACTCTACCAGCGGATCTCTTCTCAAGCGGATCACTACCAAGCTGAAGCCGCTCGTTTGAAGCGGCTACGTCAGTCGGATCGTCGCTATCTTCAAAGTGAAACCGACTCACTGGCGAAGGCTGAACTGCAACGCCGGGTGAAACAGGTTATCTCTTCGAACAATGGGGAAATCCTCAGTACACAGATCGTCGGTAACGACCAGGAGGATGGGTTCAGTCGAGTGGCGATTCGTGTGAGAATGAAGAGTACTCTGGAAAACAGTGTCTCGATATTCCACCAACTGGAGAGTAAAAAGCCTTTCTTGTTTGTCGATGAGATTGTGGTTCGAAGTCGACCGGTTGCTAGACGTCGACTGCCGGCAAACAAAAAGATCAAACAGATCCTTGAGTTGCTCGACATCGACTTTGAACTGGTGGGCTATATGAAAGTGAAGGGGCTGGATTCATGAGCCCCTGGAAGACTTTTTTCAATTCACTCACTCTGCTGTTGCTGTTCGGGATCGGTCTCGGCTCTGGAATATTTGTCTATCAGTGGCAGAATCCGACTGAGGTAGAGGTGACGGACAAACCACAAGCCAAGGCTAACCAAAAGCAGACAACAAAAATAGCCTCACTCAGCCGATTTACCCCGGCATCGATTTCTGCCTATCAGGAGATAACCGATCGCCCCTTATTCAGAGAAGGCCGCATCCCCCCGGAAGAGCCTGAAAAAGACACCACGAAACCGGTCGCCCGACTGACGCCGTTGAAGCTCAAGTTGGAAGGTGTGGTGATTACGCCGAAAAATCGGGTTGCGGTCATCCGGGATCTCAGTAGCAACCGCTTACTGCGGGTTGCCCAGGGAATGAGTCAAGATGACTGGAAGCTGGAATCGGTCGATCAGACAAGTGCGACGGTTGTTCGACGAGGAAAAAAACAGCTCCTTGAGCTGAATGTGGAGAAGGATAAAAAAAGCCCGCTGCCAAAGAAGGGGCTTCCTTTCAGGCCAGCTAATAGATAGCAGTACGCTCGTAGCGCAGTTTTGATTGGCTGTGAATCGACGCCAATCACTGCAAACACTCATCATAAACAAGTCAAACCTCAATCATTTAGCTTGGCCATGTCGACGAATCTCGATCAAAAACGCTCAGGCAATTCCGTTAAAGACCCAGCCAACACAGATGAAAGATAAGGCGAGAACAAGTATGAAAAGTGCCAGGGCCTGCCATTTTATGACCTTTCTCAAGATTAATATCTCCGGTAGCGATAGGGCTGCTACGCTCATCATCAGCGCTAATGTGGTGCCGATTGCAACACCTTTGCCAAGCATCACTTCAGCCACTGGGATGATTCCCGTGGCATTTGAGTATAGGGGGATTCCCAACAACACGGCCGTTGGTACGTCATACCAGTTACCAGAAGCAAGATGGCGGGTAACCCAATCTTCGGGAATGTAGCCGTGGAATATTGCTCCTACACCGATGCCCAGGAATACCCACTTCCAGATTCTGCCGACAATCTCCCTGACTTCCGCCATCGCGTATTGGTGACGCCCCTTGAGTGAGCGATCGGCAATCGGCTGGGCCAGTTCTCCCATTTGAATTTTCCACACATAATCTTCTACCCAGCGCTCCGTTCTAAGCCACTTCATGGTCAATCCGCCAAACCAGGCTACAAGCAACCCGGCAGCGACATAGAGTAGGGTGAGTTGCCAGCCGAGAATACCGAAAAGGATCACCACAGCGACTTCATTGATCATTGGTGAAGCGATGAGAAATGAGAAGGTGACGCCAAGGGGAATACCTGCCTCTACAAAACCGA
>JARRQD010000011.1:0-2890 GCA_037382205.1 Candidatus Thiodiazotropha sp. | reverse complement strand
TAAGGTAACGGCCATGCCCCTTGCCTGCCAATCAGGCCGGTTTCTGACAGTTTCACGCACCCTCTCAGGTGAGAGCAATGCACGCAGTAGCCCCATCACATAGATGATGACAAGCAGGAGAAAAAAGATTTTCGCCACATCCATGACGAAAAAATGCAAGGCGGCACCAAACGGCGTCTCAGCGTTGACACTGAGCAGTTGAAAAACAATAAATTGGGCAAAAAGATCGAACAACGCAGTGCCTTCAATCTGAAACCCATTGACGTACCTGCTCTGGTCCAGGCAAGCCACCGGCATGGACAACCTCACCATCGACAACAACGCCGGGTGTGGAGATGACGCCGAACCCCATGATTTGCGCCATATCGGTAACTTTTTCGAGTTCAATCTCCACGCCGGCTTGCTCAGCAGCGATGGCGATCAGTTTAGCGGTGGTCTCACAGTTCTTGCATCCTGCCCCCAGTACCTTGATGTTTTTCATCCTTTATTACCTCCCAGCTTCAAGTTGAATGTAAGTTTGGTGGATATTGCGTTTATGCCAGCTATCATAGAATTTCAGATGGGCGAAATCGGCGGCATCCCCCAGTTGTTCTACGGTGTCGCCCAGTTCCTGCCAATCATCCAGTGCTTTAGCCACTTCCAAGGTAAGCCAGTCCAGATATTTACCGGTATCCCGACGGGCCTTGTCGAGATTACCGGGATGGCCGTGGCCAGGCACAATATGCCGAGGTTGTAACTGTTCAATGACATGGAAGGCTCTCTGCCATTTGGCAACAGGCGTGGTGGGATGGATGCCTAGCATGCGGTCGTGAAATATATAATCACCGCTGAATACGATCTGGCTTTCTGCTATCCATAACACGGCATCACCTGCAAAATGGCCATCACCTGGCCAGAGTAATTTGAACGGGATTTTGTCGACCCTGAATTCCTGTTGGTCTGTATTGACCTGCTCTGTGGCGAATACCGGTACGACCGTACCAACCTCTTCGCCTACCTGAGCTCTCAATCTTTCCAGTTGCGCCTCGACTTGCCGGTGTTGGTTTTCTACGGTGCGTTTAAGCGCCTTGATCGGTATCCCTTTGTGAGCGAAGTAGCTGTTACCCAACCAGTGATGATCCTGAACGCCGATATTCACAACCAGGATTATCGGCTGGTCTGTAACGCTTGCAACGGCCTGTTCAATCAGCTTGGCACCAGCAGGTGATGCACCAGAACCAATCAGCACCACACCTTGTTCAGTCACTACGAATCCGAGCGTGTTATTCAAGGCATGGTTTTTAGCGGTTCGAGGACCAATCTCACCGACAATGGCGTAACTGTTATTGGTGACCGGTTCAACCTTTAGCTGAAATGCCTGGGTTACCAGCGAAATCAAAGTGAGCGATACAAATAGTGCGATGCGGATCATAGGCGAAATCTTTTGTAAAAGGGCTGTTATCTTGTCACAGAGAATTACTACTGAATGAGTAACAGTCCCCTGATAGAGCTTGAGTGGGGTTTATGCACATCTGGGCGCACCCGGTCTGTTGGGCATCTCGGCGAGTGCCGCTCGATCATCCTTGAAAGGTGGTTCGTGCTTGATTCCACTGAGGGTTTCAGCCAAAACAAGCAGAACCCATGTAGGGAGATCAGGGTTGATCCGGTAGTGAATCCAAAGACCCTCACGTCGATCTAGGATCACACCGGCTTCTCGTAACTGTGCCAGATGTCGGGAGATATGCGGCTGGGCAGCGCCAATCGCATGGGTCAACTCGCAGACACAGAGTTCTTTGTGCTGAAGCAGTAACGAGACACAACGTAGGCGCGTCTCATGAGACAGACTGGAGAATAACTCGATTGGCGATATATGCATAAAAGCAAATATACGAAAAATCGTATATAAGGTCAACCAAATATAAGCACGACGGTATGAATCTCAATATTAGAGACGGCTCAGCTCATAGATGCCATGAGGTGATTGATTCATGATTGTTCAGCGCATCTGAATCGGGGATGATTTATAGTGTTGTTCCGGTGTCGCTGATTTCTGATAGATTGAATTGGAATTTTTTTACATGAGACGTTTTCTGAGAAATATTTTTATCGACCCAAGTGGGAGTCAATGCTTGAGTAAAAATTACAAAGTAAAAGTTTTGTTTGTCTGTATGGGCAATATATGCCGATCACCAACCGCTCAGGGGGTGTTTCGAGATATTGTTGAAAAGTCGGGGCTCGATGATCAGATCGGTACAGATTCTGCCGGCACCATCGACTACCATGCAGGCGGTAAGCCTGATCGTCGGGCACGGGAGACGGCAAACAAGCGAGGTATAGACTTGAACGATCTACGGGCTCGTCAGGTGACAGTGGCTGATTTTGAACAGTTCGACTACGTATTGGCCATGGATCACTCAAATTATGAGGATCTGAAAGCACTCTGTCCGCCAGGTGAAGCGCATCGATTGCACCTATTTATGGATTTTGCTCCCAACCGAACAGAGCAGGAGGTGCCCGATCCCTATTATGGTGGAGCGGCCGGTTTCGAGAATGTTTTTGATATGGTGGAAGAGGCTTCTCAGGGGCTGCTCTCTCACATTCGTCAACAACACCTTCAGCTATGATCGAGTATAAAAAAATCTAGTCTCTTAGAAGGGCCTTGGTGTGAATCCACTGTCATCCAGCTGCCAGAGGAGGGGTACGCCCCTTCTGGCAGTTAGCAATCTAGTGTGGTGCTTCAACCTAAAAAATCAGTTGACTGCTCCATTCTACTAGCAGCTTACTGATTTTAAAGAAAATAGCTTCGATGGTTATGTCACCTGCTGGGTGAATCACGCTACAACGTGAATGGCACGCTTGTGGCGGCGCAGGGCGGCGTTGCAACGCCTTGGAATAGCGCGCTATTGTGCGT
>JARRQD010000010.1:0-23739 GCA_037382205.1 Candidatus Thiodiazotropha sp. | reverse complement strand
TGTTTGGAGATGCAGCGTCGGAAGCCCCGTAGGGCGTTCCGACACCGCTCGTCCAGCCCATGGTGACCACATCGCAGTTGCGCGGAACACCGCTAGCGTCGTGATTCAGACCTTCCCAAACCTGCATGTCGCTCGCATCGCCAACGGAGGCGTTGCCGGTCATATCAGCATGCAGATCTTCCGGAATGTTACCGACCTCGATGACCTCGACATAGCCCTCCCGGACATCCGCCTGCTCAACATTGGTATAAGACGTACTCAAATTCAGGCCCGTGGTACTCAGGTTTCCAAGCGGGGTTTGCTGATCGTACATCGGCATGGTGCAGGTTTTGTCGTCGCTGATCAGATTGGCGTGGCCGTCTACGTTGCGCACCACACCTGTCCAAACATCGTAAGGGGAGAGGTAGACGTTCAAATCAAGCACATCCTGGGCATGGCCACTCTCGTGAAAACGGATCCTTACGATCTTGTACGCATCCTGAGTGTTGACAATGTGCAGATTGGTTTGAAAGTGATTGTTGACGGTGTAGTAGGGATAGATGAGCACCTGTCCCATACCACGCAGATTGAGGTGTGTCGCCTGAGCGCTGGCGGCCATGACAACCAGTGCGATTCCAGCAACCCGGTTCCTTTTAAGTCCCATATTTCTCTCCTTTAGCTTCATGCAAACACCCTCCGTACATCGCAACATGTCCCGGGCGTCGAGAAGAATACTCGCAACATCCCTGCCTATCAAGGCAGGAAGCTGGAGACGGGATTCGCCTGAAATAGCCTGTTATATGGCCTTAATCTATTCACCCCCCCTGAATTTCCGGCTGAAACTGCCCTCTTCCACTGCCTTTCAGGCTTCTCGCTTAGATCAGGCAATACCCCGCCAAGCAACCCTTCCTTTGTGTTGCTGTACCCTGTGGAGAAATTGCATACTCGCAGCGATGCAAACCCGTCTGAATTTGGTGAGGCCCGCGTAGCAGGTAGCTGTTCCGGCGTTGGAGGGAACCCCCGCAAAGAGATGCCCAAGGGGCTGCCCTTTAAGCTTACCGATTATCTCGCACTGGTTGACTGGACCGGCCGTATCCTTCAAGAGGACAAGCGAGGCTACATAGCACAAGAAATCCCTCCGATCCTGGAGCGCCTGCAAATCGACCCACAACACTGGCATTATCGACGATGAGTTTTGAGAGCCGGTTCAAAGGGCTGATCGGTACGACCTTCACTCTCAAGCGGGCTTGTCAAAATTCTGGGTATCGAAGAAGTCCCGGGATGTCAGTCTGACAGCAGTTGTTGGCATAGTCTAAGCCACTCAATACCAAAGCCATGAAGACAGATCTGCGCTTGCGGAGAACTCCTTTCGCCTGGCTTCCAGAAAAGCTACAAGAGACGCCCTTGTATCTCACTTGTTAAGAGAAAATCAGGTTGAAGCACCTCGATGCTTCGATCATATTCTTAAGCTACGCCGAAAATGAGATCGATTTATGTGGAGAAATGATCCTCCATTCATACCATTAGCGTGGATGCTGAGATGGACACCCCGCCATCCGGTATCGTATGTACCCAACTTGAAGTGGTGTGTTAATCAACTAACAAGCAACGGGGTATCCACCATGAAGAATAGTCTAGTCAGTATCGATTTAGCAAAGAACGTTTTCCAACGTCCGCGCCATAGATAGAGACCATTAGAACTCGAATGCTGTTTTCTTACAAATGGTGCGAAGTGCAAAACTTGTCTTGATGTGCGCTACATGAGGCAGACGACTCAGCTGACTCTTATGAATCCGCTCATAGTCTTTGGCATCAGCAACGGCTACCCGAACCAGATAATCGAAATCCCCAGCCATTAGATGGCACTCCTGGATGTCGGGACACTCTGCGGCTTGGTGTTCAAACGCCTCCAACGCATCCTCGCTTTGGCGATTGAGGGAGATCTCAACGAACACATTGCTCGGCTTACCCGCTGCTTCCTGGTTGACCAGTGCGGTGTAACGCTCGATGACCCCACGCTCTTCCAGCATATGCACCCGGCGCAGACAGGCCGAGGGTGACAGATTGACCCGTTCCGCCAGCTGGGCATTGGTGATGCGTCCGTCTGTCTGGAGCTGGTTCAAGATGGCGCGATCTATACGATCAAAAGGCATTTTTCGAATAATCTTTCTAATTTATTTGAAAAACGGTTATTTCTACGAATATTAAAGGTCTTTACGGATGATTTTGCAATCCAATTCAAACGGTTTTTCACTACAGTTTTCATCATCAACCCAACAATTGATGAGGAGAGTGAGATGCTTGTCGGAGTACCCAAAGAGATCAAGAACCATGAATACCGGGTCGGCATGACCCCTGCCAGCGTACAGGAGATGGCGGCCCACGGACATCAGATCATCGTTGAGACACAAGCCGGTGCAGGCATCGGCTGCAGCGATGAAGATTACGCAAGAGTTGGCGCCAGAGTGGTTGCGGATGCAGCCGATGTATTCGCCCAAGCGGATATGATCGTCAAGGTCAAAGAGCCACAAGCCATCGAGCGCCAGATGCTGCGTGAAGGACAGATCCTCTTCACCTATCTGCATCTGGCTCCCGACCCAGAGCAGACCCGGGAGCTGATCGACAGCGGCGCAGTCTGCATCGCTTACGAAACGGTTCTCGATGGCCATGGAGGTCTTCCCCTGCTGGCCCCAATGTCCCAGGTGGCAGGTCGTATGTCGATCCAGGCCGGGGCCAGCGCCCTGGAGCGCGCCCATGGAGGCGAAGGTATTTTGCTTGGTGGGGTTCCTGGTGTGGCGCCGGCCAAGGTGGTCGTGATCGGCGGCGGTGTGGTTGGTGAGAACGCCATCCAGATGGCCCTGGGTATGGGGGCCGACGTGACAGTACTGGATCGCAACATCGAGGTACTCAAGCGCCTCGCAGGTCATTTCGGTGCAGCGCTGAGAACCGTCTTCTCCACCCGTGCCGCTCTGGATGATCATGTACTCGGAGCTGACCTGGTTGTGGGCGGGGTACTGATCAAGGGTGCAGCGGCACCCAAGCTGGTAACCCGTGACATGCTCAAGTCGATGAGAGCCGGTTCGGTGTTGGTAGATGTCGCCATCGACCAGGGGGGCTGTTTCGAAACTTCCAGGCCCACTACCCACGCCAATCCCACCTACGTGGTGGACGATGTGGTTCACTATTGTGTCGCCAATATGCCAGGCGCGGTACCGCGCACCTCCACCTATGCCCTCAACAACGTCACCCTGCCCTACGCCCTGTCATTAGCAGACAAGGGCTACAGTGCCGCGTTGCTAGAGAATCCTGCCTTCCTGGAAGGACTTAATATCTACCGAGGTAAAGTGACCTGCGAGGCAGTGGCTCATGATCTGGGATATGACTATGCCATACCGACGGAGGTATTGGCGGCGTAAGCAGTCACGCCCTCGGTTTATAACAAATTGATCACATTTGAAGTAATCGAGTAGTCAAAGGGGTCTTATACGCGTAC
The DNA here is from genome assembly GCA_037382205.1 of Candidatus Thiodiazotropha sp. GTDB lineage: Bacteria > Pseudomonadota > Gammaproteobacteria > Chromatiales > Chromatiaceae > Thiodiazotropha. The sequence goes on along the minus strand of JARRQD010000010.1, from coordinate 20,267 downwards.
CGTGAGTAAATACTAATAAAAATAGATACGATTTAACTTAATACACCCGGAGAATGCAATGAAATACACATCACTCCTATTCATATCTCTAGCTCAAATAAGCTTTTCAATGAACGTCATGGCCGCCAAGGCCACATTGGCTGGCGGGTGTTTCTGGTGCATGGAATCAGACTTTGAAAAACTGGCAGGTGTAACCGATGTGGTGTCGGGATTTACCGGGGGGACACTAGTAAACCCAACTTATAATGGAAACCACGAGGGACACTATGAAGCGGTAGAGATCACTTATGACCCCAATCAAGTTAGCTACACGCAGATACTAGACCACTACTGGAAAAATATTGATCCTTTTGATGATAAAGGCCAATTCTGTGATAAAGGCGATAGCTATTTAAGCGCCATCTTTGTCGCCAACGAAATGGAGCGTGAGCTTGCGGAGAACACCAAAAGGTCTGTTGAAGAACAGTTTCCGAACCAAACAGTTGTTACTAAAATATTACCCCAAACAACCTTTTACCCCATCCAGGGAGATGAAAGTTATCACCAAAATTACTACAAGAACAACCCTGTTAGGTATAAATTTTATCGCTGGAGCTGCAAACGCGATGAACGCTTGAAGGAGATCTGGGGAGAGAAAACAGCCCAATAGGCCCAACAGATTCGTGTTGGAATCATAATCAAGATCTGTTCATCAGACACCAGTCGATGAGGGAGATGGAAGATTCCTCCTCCCTTCTGGGATTCTCTGTTTTGCCTGGAGATAAGGGGCTTATGAGCCAAACACGACTTAAGCCGCGATTTCTTCCCCAGCCTCATCCTGCGCAGCCTGCAGCTCTTCAAGACTCTGCTCTAGTTTGCGCTTCTCTTTGCGCAAGGCTGAGAGCGCCTCTTCAGCTTTTTTACGTGCCTCAGATTCATCAAGCTTCTGCTTTTTCAAACCTTTGAGCTTTTTTAGCACATTTTCTGGTGTATCAGACAGCGTGGTATTGATCGTCTTAATCGCACGCTCCTTCTCTGCCAGCTGCTCTTTAATCTTTTTCAGTTGCTGCCCATGGTTAGCGCGCTCTGCGACTAATTGCTGTTGCAGCTGATCCACTTTCGCTTCGGCCTCAGCTAGGGCTGCCTCAGTGGTTGCCAGGGATTTTTGTTTTTCTGTCAATTGTTGTTCTACATCAGCAACGGCGGTCTTGGCCTGCTCCTGAGCTTCAACAACCTCGACCTCAGCCTGGGCGATACGCTTGATGGTCGTCTCAAGAGCAACTTTAAGCTCATCGGGGGAACAATCTTTGTCCAACTTCAGGGCTTCTGTCGCTATTGCCATCAATCTCTGCTTACTAATTGCGAGCTCTTTCCAAACTTTGAGCTGTAATTCTGCTTCAGATTCAGTCACATGTACTCCTAAGATTATTTAAAGGGAAATTATTTACTAAATGATATAGTTAACTCCCAATTATGACATAATTAACAAGCAATAACCAGGTTTTTCGCTTACCCTGGTACGTGACCAACCTCAAACAACGCACTTTCAAATCACAGCCAAAACACCGCATAAATTAATGTAAATTCTAATCAATATTTATTTATGCTGTTGGTTTTTTTGGGATTTTAATCATAAAATAACCGCATTCAGCCTACCTTGCCTCTACTTGGAGCGCCCTCGTGAAAGATCTATTCCAACCATACTGGGGAGCGGTACTAACTATCTTGATAACCCCATCAGTAGGCATTGCTGATTCATGGGCCTGTCACTATGGAGATCTGACCAGAAACGTCGTTATCTTCTACCCTAACGCCCCCGCCCAATTGCCTTGCAAAGTTTACTACACCAAACCCGATGAAAACTTAATGCCACGCACGCTATGGCGGGCGACTGCTGAAGAGAATTACTGCAAACGTAAAGCAGATGAGTTTGTTGTAAAACTCGAATCATGGGGCTGGAAATGCTCTATCGATGCTGAGTGAGAATACAAGCGATTTTCGAGGCTATTAAATATTCCCCCGGGATACTTTTTGATGTCCAGAGCCACCACTACCCGATTGTTGAGCGGCGTTGTGTATTGTTGTTGGATTTTCTATATCATACGACAACAACACTCCCCTTTAGCCAGCTAACCACCCTATGACAGTGAATGCTCTATTTCGTACGACCCTACTCACACTTTTACTAACGCCTCTACTAACCCAGGCAGAAGAAAAGCCTCTATGGGAGGCGGGTATCGGCGTTGGTGCAATGAGTTTTCCTGCCTACCGAGGCTCTGATAAAAGGCACGATTTTCTACTCCCTGTACCCTATTTCGTCTACCACGGAGACTTCCTGAAGGCTGACCGACACGGTATCCGAGGCAGTCTGTTCGACTCAGAACTTATTGATCTAAGCTTGAGCTTTTCCGCCTCACCACCGACCGACAGTGATGATATCGATGCCAGGGAGGGAATGCCTGACCTTAAAACCACCTTTGAATTTGGCCCTCAGATCGACCTCACTCTATGGCGCAACGAGACTCTGACACGCTCTCTCCGACTCAGAGTGCCAGCTCGAGCCGCCTTTACTGTTGAGCGCTCAGCTGAGTCGATTGGCTGGATTTTCTCACCCAGGCTGAATCTGGACATCACCGATCTACCGGCGTTACCAGGCTGGAATCTGGGCTTTGTCGCTGGGCCAATCTATGCAACAGAGGATCAACATGACTATTTTTACGGTGTCGACCCAAAATACGCAACCAGTGAGCGCCCCGCCTATCAGACCAGCAGTGGCTACAGCGGCAGTCAATTTCTATTCACCCTATCGAAACGCTTTGAGCGCACTTGGGTGGGCGCTTTTTTTCGTTACGACAGCTTGTCAGGTGCTGTATTTGAGGAGAGCCCATTAGTTACTGAAGATAGTTTCGCCGCAGCTGGAATCGCAATCAGCTGGGTATTAAGCGAGTCAAAAACCCGAGTTAATGTTGAGCACTATTGAACCTAAAAAAATCAGTTGACCGCTCCATTCTACTAGCAGATTACTGATTTTAGAGAAAATAGCTTCGATGGTTATGTCACCTGCTGGGTGAATCACGCTACAACGTGAATGGCACGCTTGTGGCGGTGCATGGCGGCGTTGCAACGCCTTGGAATAGCGTGCTATTCCGCGTCGTTGCGCGCCGTGCAGGGATACACAAGTGTCGCGGGCACAGGGATGTGCAGGAGCGACCCTTGCCCTACCCCCCCACAAACGCACCCTTCACGCTGTCCAACTGATCTTTTTAGGTTGAAGAAAAACCAAGCAGGCGATTTGGCATACAGGAGGGGACCGTCCGGTAACTTCTGATTCTCTTTAGGAGTAAACAACCAACTCCCGACATGAAAAGCCACTTTGCCTGTTTCTTAGCGTAGACTAACAGATTGGCATAGTCGCCACATCTGACCATGAACCTGTTGGCGAGGAAGAGAGTTAAACCCCAGACAGACTGCCAAGCTAAATCAAAAATCCCGCCTAAATCATACTTTGATTTAGGCGGGGTCGAAACCCACCATCGTTATGGCTTGAGTTCGCGGTCTGCTGCAAATCACCGGCTAAAGGAGACCTCACCGCGATCAAGTAGCCTTAAAGAGTGTTTTCCTATGAACCTCAATTAAAACACTTAGTTCTTCTTCCTGAACCAAAATAGAGGTAACTATCACTGCAATTTTTCCGGCGCATCTTCTTTCTCATCTTATCTCTTAGTGAGTCGATGCTACCATGCTCATAACCATCCTCATAGCCATGACGATCACCGCGTTTACTACCCTTTCGGTATCCCTTTTCGTAGCCAACCTTATATCCTCGAATATACGATTTAGCATCAAAAGACCTCTTGGCTTGTTGACCGTAATATCGATCACGACCATCATGATAGCCTTCGCGATAGCTTCTCTTGTAGGCTTTGACGTACCCATCCTCTAAACCATCACTATAACCAGCTTCATATCCTTGTTCGTAGGCATCACTCATCGCTGATGCTGTACCAACATAGAAGAGAAGAATCAGTGTTGACAATGTAATTGCTGCTGCCTGTTTCATCTTGTTAACTCCATCATTGTGTCTGTAGTAGCAAGAGTAGAGCAGAGCGCATGAACAGAAGCTGAACGCAATAACCTCAGCCAACCACCGATCAAATATCCAGAAAACCCATCACGATCATCAACAACTCAATCAGCGGGAGAATATAGGCCGATGATCACAAATAAACTGACGACAAAGGGGTGCTATAGAACCATGATTAATAAATTAACATACCGGTCTAGTGTAGTGTCCTATATAAAGCATGCATCTAGAAAGCCACTCAAGCCGCGAGTGTAAGGCGCAGCCCGCCGGGAACGGCTATCCCCTTTCCAATGGGTGCTACATCGCAATCGTGGCTTGAGTGGCTTCCCGCAGGGCGAGGCAAGGGATTTAAGCTCAATTTCTTGATAGGCCTCGTCTAAATGTATAATTTATATAGGACACTACGGCATACTAGGAAACAATCACTATTTCTCGATAGACGATTTGGCCGATGACCACATCAACTCAAACACTTGCAAGCTCAGAGCCAAACGTAGGATAATACCGCAACAATTCACGCTTCACCCGGCCGAATTGAATTACCCTCTATGAACCAATCCTCAATTCGCTTTAAATATCGTTCAAATACACCATTAAAACCGCACGAGGATCTAGAAAAGCCTGACTGATGAGATAAATCTTCGCCAGGTTATTCGTTGTTTGTTTAGTCTTTGTAAATGGATTTGCTACTGCGTGACTGAAAGGATTTCAACATGATCACCCACTCCCTGAAACATCAAAGATACGACCCGATATCGGCATTTGCTCTCAACGTGAAGGCATCTCTTAGCTACAACATCTTCAATACCTACTTCATACGATAGCTTCTTAGTTTTTTTATACTCATGATCACAATATATTTAGCGGCCCAACCTGAATTTGAAGGAATTAGATACGACCCACTGAATGCCATCAATCTATTTCAGTACGCATTTTCAATCAATGAAATAGTATTAATTACTGCTTGAGTGAATCTGACATGCAACAATATCGTCATCCTATAACACCATTGCCGCCGAACAGATGTTTAATCAAAAAAAGGAAAACAATATGCCAACATACGCTCTATTATCACTTTTCATTTCAACCACCATTTGTACTCAAGCATATGCCGGACATGCCTCAACTCAGAAAAATGATACTCTGGACAATTATATTTTTGTGTATGATGAAAATTCACTACATAAAGCATTTGCTGAAGCGTCTTATAACCCTGATATCACCAAAATCATATTCAAAAGGAATTCTCACATTACATTGACTGCGCCAGCCATCTATTCAGGTGATCAACCAATCACACTAATCGGTAAAGGCGCTACGATCGACGGTTCGGCGGCCGGCAGCTATATCCTGGATTCCGATTTAACAGCCAACACTGAAGACGGCACACTTATTTTTGATACTGCAAGTGATGTTAGTATTAACAAGCTCACTATCGTAAATAGCGCAACACGCGGCATTGTAGTCAATATTCCACAAGATGCCTCTGGAGATGATATCTCCATCAATATGAATCGAGTTACAGTCTCTCATTCCGCACTCTATGGAATGCATATAGATGATAATGCTGATGCGTTTGATGATGGCAACTCTGGCTCTGAAATCGGCATCGATTTAAAGCTTACTAACTGTACATTTGAATACAATGGTATTGGTTCAACTGATTTCGATGGTATACGTGTTGATGAGCGAGGTGCAGGTGATATCTATGCATTCATATCAAGCAGTAGAATCGACAACAATGGTGGCGATGGCATTGAACTTGATGAAGCCGGTGAAGGTAATGTTGAAACCTATATGAATCAAGTCTCTTTGAGTGGCAATGGTTACTACAATGAAGACGACTTAGAAGATGGTTTTGATATTGACGAAGCTGACGAGGGCCATTTACAAGTCAACTTAAGAAGGATTACTTTAAACAATAATCGCGATAAAGGCTTAGACTTCGATGAGGCAGGAGATGGCAATATTGAGGTCAAATTGAAGCATATCATGGCCCTCAACAATACAGAAGAAGCGATCAAACTCGATGAACAGGATGAAGGCAATATCGAGATAAAACTCAAAAAGGTTCATGTTGCAAATAGTGGCGATGACGGCATTCAATTGACAGAACTGGGTGAGGGGAAAATAGACGCTAAACTCTCATCAGTCAGCGCCATTAACAATGACAAGTACGGCATCAAACTTGAGCAATGGGTGATTGAAGATGAAGATGAGACTGCCGAAAAAGCTGGTTCGTTAAAATTGAAAAAAGTCGATATAACTGACAATGGTAAAGGTAATGAGATAAAAACCAATAATATTGAGATTAAGTAACAGCCATCTCGTTGAGCGCACAGCGTCATCTGTTACGATACTGTGTGCTCATTTCAACTGACCATAACCACCCTACATTCAAACAGTAACAGTCAACTTGCAACTAAAGGGACACATTACTAACTTAGTCAATCAAACTAGGCTACTTCAGGACCCACTACTAAAGATAATTTCCGCTCAATCGAGTCCAATAGCTGATATCTATTTCTATACATTGAACGCTTTTTTGCAATAACTCTGTTAATCGACTTTTTTACTGGCTCTATCGGGAGCTCATAATATTCATCATTCCAGCAATGGCCACCCCGCTCATTCCAAACCTGATCATAGTCCAAGCTCACTAACTCAGACTTATTTTTAAACATATAGAAATAGTGATTGTGTTGCCGTTCAGCGTCTTTCACGGCAAGTATTTTATCAATTCCACCTACTTTACAAAACATCTGAAACAGCTCAACCATCAGATCACGTGGTCTTATCCCATAGAACTTTTTAGTGATATCTCTATAGGTATCAGTAATATTCTCCATCCGCCTTCCCTGAATCGCTCCAATAACAGCAACCAATTCCTTGGTTTCTGATTGATAAACAGAAAAAGCGATCGAAAATAGCCGCTGGTTATGTAAATAGATGTTCAGAACCAACATGCCTTCCCTTAAAAAAACACCTTCTCTGTTAATAGTCAGACGCATACCCGTATAGTATTCGTTCAGACTGATAATCTCCTTTTGCCCATACCGGCCCAACCTTAAAAACCCAAAATGATCAGCAATACAGGTGAAGTGGCTGTGTAGAGATTCTAATCGGCTGACCATACCCCAGCTGGCGCATTGATATGGCCAAAAGACACTGGGGACGGCTTCTGGATGATTTTTGTGGAGAAACCTCAGCTGGTCCCAGTTCTGTTTAGTGAGTAACAAGACCCCTCTAAGGTTCAGAACCAGCATAATAAAATAGGCCAACCGTGATTTAAGGTAACCATATTTGAGGGGGCTTAACTGGGACTTTCTTCTCCAAGAGTCGACCGACATAACATTCGACAACGTGTAGAGAAAAGCTATCTTCTCCATAAGAACCATCTCTAGTAACTCCACAAAAAGAGATACTGCCTCCCTCACAAAAACTACGCAAGCAGTTCAACAATACCCGAAAAGATCTATTTAATCAGTTTACTTACTGACAACTAAACCAATCCAAGCAATACTCAACAATTGCATTGTTTTTATTGCAGCTAACAGATCAAGCTTGCTAACACCTTAAGAGCAAGCAAGCCTGCCCCCTTCATCATTCAGAGAGGATACGGGTTGAATTACTTGAGAACATCTCAATAGCTCGTAAACCTGAAGATTCGCTATAACTCTTTAAAAACGATAACCGAGCTTGCCAAATAGACGAGCATTTTTCAGATCATCGTTAATATCATCAAATTCTTGTGTCCACTGGTATCTTGCTTCAGCACCTAAGAACAGACGGTCGCTCATCTTATAGTGCAGACTCACACCGCCTTGCAGAGAAAATGCCCCCTCATTGACACGGCGTCCATCGGCATCAACATAACCTATTCCAGGGCCAAAACCGATCGAAAACCGATTATCGACTCGGTAGAGAAAGTGTGGATTCATCTCGAAACTGGTAATTTCTAGACCACTGTCATCGTAATGAGAGTAGCTAAATTGTTGACGAATTATGGAATTAGGCGGCTCAACCAGCAGACAGTTGAATGATACCTCCAAGCCAAACACAAAATCTGTATCTAACCCATGGGTTTGCGGATCCATCAGACCGCCGGTAGCCGACAGGGTAAGATCCGGATCAAAACCGTCACGCTGCACTGGGAGGAAGCCCCAGTCATCACTCGCGCTGAGCGCTGTAGAGGTCAAGATCAACACAGCACTTAAAATCAGCCCTCTAAGGGAAGTCTTCATAATTTCATCCTGAAAACACATATTCTATTAGTCAGATGCGGCGCATCATATCGAAATCAGCACCTAAAATTTGTGATTTATTGTCAAAAATTAGCAAGTTATTGAACTAGCCGTTCAATTTCAGCGTTCGATCGCATCCCTTACCCGCTCCAGGCGCTGTCGGACATCCATCGCCATATCACTAACTTCAGGCTGGTCAACCAACTTTAACACCGCAACCGGATCCATGAAGGCAACAACCACCGATCCATCTTCCTCCTGTCTAATGATCACATTGCATGGCAATAGTAACCCGATATCCGGCTCGACATCGATGGCATGATTGGCCAATGGCGGGTTGCAGGCACCAAGGATTTTGTAGGGTCTTTTCTCAATTCCAAGCTTCTCTTTAAGTGTTGCCTTGACGTCAATCTCAGTTAAAACTCCAAAACCTTCCACTTTCAGCGCCGCGACAACACGCTGTTCAATATCCTCAATATCCCCATCAAGACGTGACTTAAAACTGTACATTGGATCTCTCCTCGTTGTTCTTATTAACCCAGGCATCTATTCTGACACAACTGCTCTTGAATAGCGTATTCCGAATGGGGTCCCACATGTAACGAGTGACCGCAAATTTCAACACCCATCCAATCAAGTTCAATAAATTCAATGATCTGCCGACATATTGAGGACACACTTTACGATCAGAGTTGGACATTTTCTTGCGCCCTAACCTGAGAGATCAAACCGATGAAGACAAAATTGAATGCCATGCTGCCCTGGGCTCTATTTGGGTTACTTATCGTCCTCCTTACACTAAGTGACCCACTCTTGGCCAATAAATTTGAGACCATAGGTGGTGGTGTACAAGGTGCGACGAAAGTTAAGGTTGAGTATCTACAGATAATCGCTTACGTTGCGAGCGGTATCTTTCTGATTGCCGGCGTATTGACTATTGCGCTGCACAATACAAATTCACAGACATTGAACTACACCATGTGGAAGCCATCTGCGGCAATGTTCTTTCTCCTTAGCCTAGGCATGGGAGCTGCTGGGTTTTTTATGGCAAATTGACCCAGATCCGCTTCAAATCAACGGCTTTTCAAGCAACTTCAGGCTGGACCCTTTGCGGCGGGCACAACATAGTAAAAAACTGAGAGAAAGTGCAGTACACTACCGGCCAAGACAAACAGATGCCAAACAGCGTGATGATAGGCCAGACGTTTCCAGATGTAGAAAATCACCCCCAGTGAGTAGCACAAGCCACCTGCCAGCAAGAGTATGATCCCACCGACTTCCACCGCATCGATCAGTGGTTTAATGGCAATCACCACCAACCAACCAAGCCCCAGATAGAGAGTTAGAGAGAGCCATTTCAGACGCTCATCTCTCAACAGCTCAAGCAACACGCCGATGATAGCGAATCCCCAGACCAAGCCGAACAGTGTCCATCCCCAGCTACCGCGCAGATTAACCAGTGTAAACGGCGTATAAGTACCTGCTATCAATAAAAAAATTGCTGCGTGATCGAAGCGTTGTAAGAGTCGTTTCGCGTTTGGCATGGGGATGCCGTGATAGAGCGTAGACGCGGTATAGAGCAATACCAGAGTCGCCCCATAAATACTGCAGCTGGTGATATGCCACACATTACCAAATCGCGCAGCATAGATTACCAGCAGCGTTAATCCGGCAACACTGAGTAGAACACCAATTCCATGAGTGACAGCATGGGCGATCTCTTCGCCCAATGTGTAGCGGCTTCCTGTAATCTCCGACCGCATTTCAGACCCCCTTTCGAGCTTATGCAATCGAGAATATCACAGAAGCCTTTTGTCCACTATTCAGCGAAATCGAGTTGCTCCTGAATTTTTGCCAATCCCATAGCGGCACACTTCTCATCCCGTTCGCCTCCTGGCGCGCCACTAACGCCAATGGCGCCCAACAGATAGCCACCAGACTGAATGGGCAGGCCACCCTGTAGAACCAGCACCCCAGTGACATGATTCATCTCCTGCTGTATGTCCCGCCGGTTGTCACGAAACTCCCCGGAAGATATCCCCGATAAGATCACAGCGTTTGCTTTGTCCCTGGCGATCTGAAGGGTAAACCGACTGGCATGCACATCTCGTAATAGAGCCGTTTCAGCACCGTCTCTATCCACCACCATCGCCGTCACTTGGTAGCCTTCGGCTCGACAAGCCTCCACTGTATGTTTCACCAACTGCCAAGCCAGATCAGGATGGAGCTTTTTTACGGTCACAATATCACCCCCTGCTAGCGTCCAGGACGATAGCAAAAGGCCACAAGCTCCTATATAGATTGCGAATTTGACCAATATACCCCTCCGCTATGCCGGAAATTCACCGGCAAACTTCTCAATCCACTCCAAGGCCGCCTCTTCTCCAGTCAAAATGCGACCTTCTGTGGCCTTCACAGTCTGTTTGTAGTGTTCGATATAGCACAACTGCTCAATCATGCGTACCGCATAGGCTGTCTCTTCTTCCACAAATTTCACCCCAATCAGGTAGCACTCCTCCTCTTGCTGAGACCAAACCACCATACCCGTGGCGTGAAATTGAGGGGGTGTGATTGGAATGGCTATGTGAATCTCCGTGCCTGGCTCGATGTGGCCATCCGCCAGAAAACAGAGCCCACCATCACTATAGTTGGTTAAAGGTTTGCGATGTGCAGAAGCTCTACCACCTAATTGGAAATCTATGGGCACATCGGTTGGGTGTCGGATATAGAGGCGCATAGCGATATTGATTGCTCAGCTTATGGTAAATTTATACCACCCCCCTTAACAAAAGCAAAGGTCAGATCTTTTTTCAAGGTAGTTTGAAGTCTGATTGGCAAACAATCGTATTCAACAACCCCACTCGACGGCCATACAGAGTTGCCACTTGCATGTTGCAAGACATGCTCACAGAATCATGACTATGAAATTTCCTAAATACATTGACATGATGAGTCGATTGATCGGTTCCGCTTCTGTAAGCAGTGTTAATCCCAGTTGGGATATGAGTAACCAGACCGTCATCGAACATTTGCAGGGCTGGTTCAGTAGCCTGGGTTTCAAGACAGAAGTACTCGCCATACCCGGGCGCCCCGGCAAGTACAATCTGATTGCCTCTTACGGCCAGGGCAGTGAGGGACTGGTACTCTCGGGACACACGGATACCGTGCCCTTTGATGAGGATCTATGGCAATCCAATCCACTCCAACTAAAGGAGCAGAATCAGCGCCTTTATGGCATTGGCACAGCAGACATGAAAGGTTTTTTCGCGATCATCATAGAGGCGGTCAGGGAGCTCCCCCTTGATCAACTGAAGCACCCTCTGGTGGTGCTGGCTACGGCCGACGAAGAGAGTGATATGTGCGGCGCAAAGGCATTAACCAAACTGCATCGTCAACTTGGCCGTCATGCGCTGATCGGTGAACCCACCGGCCTGCAACCGGTACGAATGCATAAAGGTGTTTCAATGGAGTCGATCACACTCACCGGTCAATCCGGCCACTCCAGCAATCCACAACTTGGCAATAATGCGCTGGATGGTATGCAGTTGGTACTTGGCGAGATTCTCAGTTGGCGCTCTGACCTTCAACGGCGTTTCAAAAACCCCGCCTTTAAAGTCGACATGCCTACCCTGAACCTGGGCCATATTCACGGTGGGGATAATCCAAACCGAATCTGTGGCAGTTGCGAACTTCAATTTGACCTTCGCCCTTTACCAGGTATGGACTTGCAGAACCTCAGAGCCGAGCTACGGGATCGCCTCGACTCCTGCCTCTCTGATAGTGGTCTTAACTGGCAGCTCAATCCCCTGTTCGATGGTATACCTGCCATGGAGACACCGGCAACCGCAGCAATTGTTAAGGCCGTGGAGAAAATCACTGGCAGTCAGGCAGGCGCTGTGGCATTTGGCACTGAAGCACCCTATCTCAATGAGATGGGTATGCAAACGGTGGTGTGCGGACCCGGACATATCGATCAGGCCCATCAGCCTGATGAATATATGCCACTCGAACATATTCAACCAGCGATTAACCTGATACAGTCGTTGATTCGGAAATTTTGTCTATAAATCGGTGAAAAAATAGTCCCACAGGGCTGATTAGGATTCGTGTTAACAGGCTCTATCTCAAGATGAAAAAACGCGATCAAAAGCTGCAAGACATGTTCGTCGATTGGTTTCGTGGCTCATCCCCCTACATCCATGCACATCGCGGACGCACTTTTGTGATCACTTTTGGTGGTGAAGCTGTTGCTGACAGCGGTTTTGCCAACTTGATCCATGATATTGCTCTACTGCATGGACTCGGCATCCGATTAGTACTGGTGCATGGCGCCAGGCCACAGATCGAAGAGCGCTTAAAAACAAGAGGCGTTGAGACCCAGTTTGTAGACGGCTTAAGGATCACCGATGATGCAGCATTGGCCTGCGTCAAGGAGGCCGCTGGCGCTGCTCGAGTTGAGATCGAAGCACTGCTCTCCATGGGCCTCGCCAACTCCCCAATGGCTGGGGTTAGAATTCGTGCAGCCTCTGGGAATTTCGTCACCGCCAAACCCCTAGGCGTAAAAGATGGGATCGACTACGGCCATACAGGTGTCGTGCGTCGAGTTGACTCATCCGGCATTGAGCAAAGACTCGAATCCGGGGCAATCGCTATTGTGCCCCCATTGGGCTATTCACCCACCGGTGAAGTCTTCAACTTGAGCTATGCCGATGTTGCTGCCTCGGTAGCCTCTGCCCTGGGTGCGGACAAACTGATTTCACTGATCGAAGCCAAAGGGGTAACCGATTCGCGAAACAGACTGATGAACAGTCTGTCACCCCGGGAAGTCGATGCTCTGCTCATCAAGCGAAAAAAGCTCTCCTTAGACCTGAAACAGAATCTTAATGCTGTTGTCTCTGCCTGTCGCAGCGGTGTCAAACGTTGCCATTTGATTGACAGAAAACTGGATGGCGGCCTGCTCAAAGAGCTATTCACCCGGGATGGTATTGGCAGCCTGATCTCCGCAGAACCTTATGAGGAGACGCGCACAGCCCGGATTGACGATGTGGTAGGCCTACTGGGTCTGATCGAACCTTTGGAAGAGAAAGGCGTGCTTGTCAGACGCTCCAGAGAACTGATCGAGACAGAAATTGACCATTTCACCCTGATGGAACGGGACGGTATGGTGGTTGCCTGCGCCGCCTTATACCCTTACCAACAGGAATCTATGGCTGAACTGGCCTGTGTTGTGGTACACCCAGAATACCGTGGCGGCGACCGGGGTGATCGTCTGCTGAGCCATATGGAGAGTGTCGCTGCCAAACAGGGTATCGAGAAACTTTTTATACTCACCACCCAATCCGCCCAGTGGTTCAAAGAGCGGGGTTTTACAGCTGCCAGCTTGAAAGAGCTGCCCATGTTGAAGCGGAAACTCTACAATTACCAGAGAAACTCCAAGGTTTTCATCAAACCCCTTTCACTCTGAAGCGATTGATATTGCTGCAAAGCTCGCCAACTTGCCATAACATTTACCCTATTACCCTACTATTTTACTCTGTAATATCACCGCTCGAGATGCTAGTAATAAAAACAGTATTCCTAACATGCTCAGGAGCAGCAAATGGAAGATACCGATCTGGATCTTGTGCAGTTAAGTGGCTACAGCTTGATCATACTCGGATTTCTCATCCTGGTTATGAACCATATCAGCGTGCTCATGGGAGACCCTTGGTTAATACCAGGCTTTTTAAGACTCTACTGACGAATAAATTGATTTCATGAGATCTCTAAGACTCATCAGTACAGAGAAACTGAATGTTTCTCAGCTTCTATAGGTTACCAACAAAGCTGAACCCAAGTTTTCAGAATAGCAGCCAGAATTCTGGGTAAAATAGGCTAGCGAACTTTTTTAGCTACGCCATTGCAGATTGCCAGTAAACTTGATGGCTACACCGTCAGCGGCGGTCTCATCCCTTTTCATTGATTTCCATGCTAAAGCCCATGGTCTATTATAAAGTTAGTTCTATGAGCATTGTTATTTAGATAGTGAAGATCTATTCTCAATAGCATATAAAATATTAATTCCCAAAACGTCAAACATGTCTATTATGACCGAAACCTACTGGCTTTTTAATAGAAAATATGAGTATTATGATCGCCGTTTAAATAACATTTTGCCTGATATCTATGGAGTTGTCATATGGGACATTTAGTTTGGACCAAAGATCTCGAGACTGGAATTGAAGTCATTGATGGACAGCATGAGCGCATCGTTGACTACATCAATAAACTCCACGATGCCCGATTAAAAAATGATACCACTGCGACTGGAGACATCATCGCAGCAACCGTCGATTACACCATGTCCCACTTCAGCTTTGAAGAAGCGCTAATTGAAGATGCCGGATATGAATTTGTCAGACCTCACAAGAAGGTTCATGAACTTTTTATCCGTAGAGTAACCGAATTTCAGGATCGATATAATAACGGTGAAGATGTATCAGCCGATCTGCACGACCTCCTCGCTCGGTGGCTTTTCAATCATATTCGCAACGATGATGCCGCCTATGTCAAAGCGGTGAAAAGCAATATGCTTGAGCTTACAGCGGATAGAGAAAAACATGGCTGGATGGCAAGATCATTTAAGAAGTTTTTTGCTGGCAAGCGTTAACTACAAGCTTTTTTAACAATTAATCAAACCTTAAGATTGCTGCTACCACCCACATCTCGATATTTAACCCATCTGTTTAATGTCAGAAAATTCCCTTTTGGTGATAATCGAATTCAATACTGACTAACAAGCTTATTGCCACAACAAAAAATAACCCTCGAAACCTCCCCCCATCGCACCAACAGATCACGATACCCGAGATCATCGTAAGAAACTCGGCGGCTTTAACCTAAAAAAATCAGTTGACCGCTCCATTCTAATAGCAGGTTGCTGATTATGAGGCTAATAACCTCGATCTACTTGGTCACCTGTTGGGTGAATCACGCTACAGGGTGAAGTGTGCGTTTATGGTGGTGTCATACAGAATTGGCTCACTGGCGCGCGGATTCGTACTAGATCTCGATACTCTCCGGGGGAGCGACTTTGAGCACCTCTTCAATGGTGGTCTGCCCCTTCATCACTTTTTGTGCACCACTCAGACGCAGTGGACGCATTCCATTACTGATCGCCTGACGACGTAATAGATTAATGTCGCAGTCAGCGCTGATCAAGCGCTTGATTGAAGCATCGATCACCATCATTTCATAAATACCCACACGGCCGTAGTAACCAGTCTGGCGACACTCAAGGCAGCCAACCGGTTTGCATACAGTTGTGGGTCTGCTCTTCGCACGCAACGGGGTGATCATGGTCTCCCACAACTCCTCATCGAGGGGAACACGCTCTTTGCAGTGCGGACATAGGGTACGGGTTAGACGCTGCCCAAGAACCCCGAGCAGTGTCGCTTTCAGCAGATAGGGCGGCACGCCAATCTCCAACAATCGGGTAATCGCAGAAGGTGCGTCATTGGTGTGCAGTGTCGAGAAGACAAGATGACCGGTCAGTGACGCCTGCACCGCCATCTCAGCGGTTTCCCGATCCCTGATCTCACCTACCATGATGATGTCCGGATCCTGCCTCAACAGGGTTCGAACCCCACTGGCGAAATCGAGATTGATATTGTGCTGTACCTGCATCTGATTGAAGCTTGGCTCGACCAGCTCGATCGGATCCTCCACGGTACAGACATTAACCTCTGGTTTAGCCAGCTCTTTGAGGGTTGTGTAGAGGGTGGTGGTTTTTCCTGAACCGGTTGGCCCGGTCACTAAAATAATACCGTTGGGCCGGGTAATCATATCCCCCCACTGTGAGGCCTCAGAATTTGAAAAGCCCAACGCCCGATAGTCTTTGACCAATACTTCGGGATCGAATATCCGCATCACCAGCTTTTCACCAAAAGCCGTAGGCATGGTGGAGAGTCGCAACTCCACCTCACCACCCTGATTGCTGCGGGTCTTTAGTCGGCCATCCTGGGGCCGACGCTTCTCAGAGACATCCATGCGGCCCAGTATCTTGATGCGGGAGGTGACGGCAGTACCAACGGAGGGAGGTATCTGGTAGACCATCTGCATCACGCCATCGATACGAAATCGAATATTGGTCTGGTTACGGGTCGGTTCAATATGGATATCACTGGCCCGTTGACTGTACGCATACTGCAGTAGCCAGTCGACGATGTTGACCACATGTTGGTCATCCACATCCAACTTGCCGCTGCGCCCCAGCTCCATCAGCTGTTCCAGGTTCTGTACCCCGGAAGAGCTAGCCTCTTGGCTGTCATCATGGGCTTTCTGCACAGATCGTGAGAGACTGTAAAACTCAACCAGGTAACGTTCGATTTCAACCGGGTTGGCGATCACTCGGGTAATCGATTTATTCAGAATCGGCGTCAGCTCCAACTCCCATTCACTAAAAAAGGGCTCTGCTGTAGCAATCACCACTTCGTGGGGCTTGACCTCCAAGGCAATGATATTGAAACGTTTGGCATAGGCATATGACATCACGGCTGTTACCGCCGGCACATTAATCTTCAAAGGATCGATATGTACCAGCGGCAAATTTACCCGTCTGGCAAGCCACTCTGTCAAAAGATCCAGATTAAGGATGGTCTGAGGGTTGCGCAGATCAGGCCATTTATGCTCGGCTATCGAGACTAACGGATGGCCAGTCTGCTTGGTGCCTTGATTGACGGCGGTGACCGTCTCAGCCAATTGTTTTTCGATCAATCCATCATCTACTAACCAAGCGAGTAGGTCTGCCAGCGCCAGCTGCCGATCATTTACTGTCTGATATATCATCGATTCATCTAATCCAGATACGCTCATACGCTGTTTAAGGTATGTTATTCCACGATTTAATTTGACAACAAAGCTTGACGAAAATCGAATCACACTTTGAATAAGCGAGTTATCGGCCGCAGTTGCATTATTTAAAATCTTGTCCCACTTGTAAATTGTCAGAAGAATCTGAAATCCGTTGGCTAACCGCTCATTGAACAGATACCGATAATAACAAACTTTTTATATTACTTTTTGGTGATTGAAGAAAACCGATTAACCAAGATTTACAAAGCGTTTAAAAAACTCGTTATACGAGTCGATAGCGGCTAAACGTCCCTTAGCATCGAAGACTACCGCTACATCTCTGCAATGATCTACACCAGCGAAGAGATCGAAAAAGAGTCTGTCAAAGCCGTTACCGACTACCCGGATCAATCCGACCGACAAACAGCCGCTTGAAAGCTGCAGCCTTTGTCGAGCGGGATAATCGCGATGTGTTGATGACCCGTATTGCTGCCGGTACTTATTGCAAAGATATTGAGGTCAGATCCTTCTTTGACAAGTCACAGCCTGAGGCATGGTTGACAGAGAATGAGTGATCTTCATAACGGTAGTGCGGTTTTATCCACAACACGACGCAATACAAAACTGGAATGAACGCCAGTTACCCCCTCTATTCGGGTAATCTTGTTCAGCAGCAGCGCCTGGTAGTCATCCATATCACGCACCACCACCTTGATCTGATAGTCGGCATCCTGTCCGGTAATCAGCAGACACTCCAATACTTCGGGCATTGCAGCGATCTGTTGTTCAAAATTCTCAAACCGTTCCGGGGTATGCCGATCCATTGAGATGTGTACCAACGCCATCAGATTCAAACCGAGCTTTTTACTGTTCAAATGAGCCCGGTAGTCAGCAATGACACCGGAGTCTTCCAACGCACGAACACGACGCAAACAGGGCGATGATGAGAGCCCTATACGTTCCGCCAGCTCCTGGTTACTGATCCGCCCCTCCTGCTGCAATATCTGCAAAAGATGCTTATCGTATCGATCAAGATTCATCTAAATTTCTCCACATCTGAATAATACGCATTAATATATCAGTCTTTAACAAAACATTAGACTATAATTGCTATATTTTTAATTTACTGAGCATATTTAGCAAACATTCACCTCTAAACTTGCATTAAGCTTTCCACATGGCCAAAAGCCATACCAATCGCTCTCAAACCACAAGTTACAGAGCAGATGCTGCGCCCCACAAGGGCCACTAACCCTGCCAATAGAACCATGGCAGACACCACACAGGGACCCAAGCCAGGAGATGACCGTGAGGCGCTTTGACTACCGTAAATACCGAGCCAACCCGACCAACCCAATGCCAGGCCGCCAATGGCCTGACAATTCCATTGAGGCAGCCCCCATCTGGAGCAGCGTCGACTTGCGTGATGGCAACCAGGCCCTGTTGGAACCGATGAATGTGACTCAAAAGCGACGCCTATGGCATCTCCTGGTTCGCCTGGGACTGAAGCAGATTGAGGTTGGTTTTCCTTCCGCCAGTCAACCCGACTACGATTTTGTACGGCGCTTGATCGAGGACGATTTGATCCCTGACGATGTCACGATTCAAGTCTTGGTTCAGGCGCGTGAAGCATTGATCAAGAAGACATTTGAAGCCTTGCGTGGCGCCCGCCGAGCGATTGTGCATGTCTACAACTCCACATCGACCGTGCAGCGGGAGCGGGTCTTCAAACAAGACATGACAGGCATCAAAGGGATCGCAGTCGAAGGGGCTCAACTGGTTAAAAGAGAGGCGGCCAACCACCCACAAACCGAGTGGATCTTCCAATACTCCCCTGAGAGCTTCTCAAATACCGAGTGGGACTATGCCGTTGAGGTCTGCGATGCGGTCATTGATGTCTGGCAGCCCACCCCGGCAAAACCATGCATCATCAATCTCCCTGCGACGGTAGAGAGTACCTCGCCCAACCAGTTTGCCGACCAGGTGGAGTATTTCTGCAAGCACATTTCCAAACGGGATTCACTGGTAGTCTCAGTCCATACGCACAACGACCGAGGTAGCGCTGTGGCCGCCGCAGAACTGGCTTTGTTGGCTGGCGCCGACCGGGTCGAGGGCACGCTGCTGGGCAATGGGGAGCGTACTGGCAACATGGATATCGTCACCCTGGCAATGAATCTCTACAGTCAAGGCATCGATCCGATGCTGGATCTGTCCAATCCGGATGAGATCATCCAGGTCTATCGAGACACTACTGGCCTGCCGGTTCATCCTCGTCACCCCTGGATTGGCGAGCTGGTCTATACCGCGTTCTCAGGATCACACCAGGATGCGATCCGGAAATGCCTGCATCTGCAACAGGAGCAGGAGCCCTGGCAGGTCGCCTATCTACCGATCGATCCACGAGACATCGGTCGCGACTACCAGGCCGTGATACGGGTCAACAGCCAATCGGGCAAAGGCGGTGTTGCCTATGTTCTAGAGCGGGACTATGGGTTGGTGTTGCCCCGATGGCTGCAAGTGGAGCTGGCCAACATTGTGCAACAGACCTCGGAACAACACCCGGGAGAGATCAGCAGCGAAACCATTCATCAACTGTTTCTGCAACATTTTGTCAGCTGTCAGGGCCCCTACCAATTGGCCGGGTATCGCATCGACCGCCTGTCCGGATCTGAGCAGATCCAGGCCGAGCTGACCCATACATCGGGCGTCACCACCATCAGTGGCCAGGGAAAGGGGGCAATTTCGGCCTTTATCGATGCACTTTCACGGCATCTGGGGGTGGCGATTCAGATTATCGATTATGCGGAGCATGCGATTCATGAAGGGGCAGATGCGGAAGCCGCAGCGTATGTGCTGTTGAACTATATGGGATATCGCAGTGCTGGCGCATCAATCAGCCAGGATACGGTTCATGCCTCGATGAATGCGGTACTTTCCGCGATCAACCTGGCAATCACTGAGCAGCAGGCGGCCTGATTGATCAGTTAACCCTAAAAAGATCAGTTGGACAGCGTGAAGGGTGCGTTTGTGGGGGTGCAGGACAAGGGTCGCTCCTGCACATCCATGTGCCCGCGACACTTGTGCATCCCTGCACGGCGCGCAACGACGCACAATAGCGCGCTATTCCA